>JBJMVU010000341.1:0-15172 GCA_045810485.1 Massilia sp.
GAGGCCGCGCCCCGCCACCATCAGGATCAGGGTGGCGACGATCGGCTGCAGCTTGATGCCGGCGACGAGCACGCCGTTCCACAGGCCGCACAGCAGCGCGACGCCGAGCGAGGCCGCCAGCGCGAGCGCCATCGGCGTGTCCGGCGTGCTGCCGCCGATCAGCATCGCGGACACGGTGCCGGACAGCGCGACGACGGCGCCGACCGAGATGTCGATGCCACGGGTGGCGATGACGAGGGTCATCCCCAGCGCCGCCAGCATCAGCGGCGCGGCGCGGTTGAGGATGTCGATGATCGCGCCGTACAGGTGGCCTTCCTTGACTTCCAGGTGGAAGAAGCCGGGCACGAGGAATGCGTCGACCAGCAGCAGCGCGACGAGCGCGCCGAGCGGACGCACGAGCGGGTGCTGCAGCCACGCGGCGCGCGCGGCGGCGGTCGATGCGGCCGGTTTGACGGCGGTGTCGGTAGCGCGCGCGTTCATGCCGTCTCCCCTGCGATCACATGCAGCACGGACGTCTCGTCCAGTTCACCGCGCTGGTACTCGCCGCAGGCCTTGCGGTCGCGCATGACGACCATGCGGTCGGACACGCGCAGCACTTCCGGCAGCTCGGACGAGATGAAGAGGATGGACATGCCCTTGCGGCACAGGTTACTGACGTAATCCATGATTTCCTGCTTGGCGCGCACGTCGATGCCGCGCGTCGGTTCGTCGAGGATCATCAGGCGCGGATCGGTCGCGAGCCAGCGCGCCAGCAAGACCTTCTGCTGGTTGCCGCCGGAGAGCGTGCCGATCGGCGTCTCGATGCTGGCCGTCTTGATGCCCAGCCACTTGACGTAGTCGGTCGCCAGCTGCTGCTGGCGCTTGAATGGAATGGCGCGGAAGATGCCCTGCCTCGCCTGCAGCGCGAGGATCAGGTTTTCGCGTACGGACAGCGCGAGGATCGCGCCTTCGTGCTTGCGGTCTTCCGAGCAGAAGCCGATGCCCTCGCGAATCGCGTCGCGCGGGTTCGAGAAGCTCACCGGTTTGCCGTCGATGTCGAAGCTGCCGGCATCAAGCTTGTCCGCGCCGAACAGCAGGCGCGCCGTTTCCGTGCGGCCGGAGCCGAGCAGGCCGGCGAGGCCCAGCAATTCGCCGCGGCGGATTTCCAGGTCCACGGGCGACAGCACGCCCTTGCGCGCGATGCCCCGCGCGCGCAGGAAGACCTCGCCATGTTCATTGGCTTGCCCTGCCGCCGTCTCCGGCGCGTGTTCCGCGTCGGCCGGGGCGCCGATCATCTTGTTGACGAGCGCGAGGCGCGACAGGTCGGCGCAGGCGTATTCGCCTTCGCGCTCGCCGTTGCGCATCACCGTGATGCGGTCGGAGATCGCATACGTCTGGTCGAGGAAGTGCGTGACGAACAGGATCGCCATGCCCTCGTCGCGCAGGCGGCGCAACACCGAGAACAGCATCTGCACTTCCGCTTCGTCCAGGCTGGACGTGGGCTCGTCGAGGATCAGCACGCGCGATTCCGTGTTCAGCGCACGGGCGATGGCGACCATCTGCTGGATCGCGAGCGGGTAGTCGGCGAGCGGCTTGCTGACGTCGACGCGGATCTCGAGACGCTCGAGCAGCGCCGTGGCCTGCGTGCGCATCGACCGCCAGTCGACCATGCCGAAGCGGCGTGGATAGCGGCCGATGAAGATGTTTTCCGCGACCGACAGGTTCGGGCACAGATTGACTTCCTGGTAGACGGTGCTGATGCCGAGGTTCTGCGCATCCTGCGTGGAGCGCGGCTGGATCGCCCGCCCTTCCAGCACGATGCTGCCGGCGTCCGGCTGGTAGACGCCGGTGAGGACCTTGATCAGCGTGGACTTGCCCGCGCCGTTCTGGCCCATCAGCGTGTGGACTTCGCCGGGGAACAGGCGCAGTCCGGCATCGGACAGCGCCTTCACACCCGGGAAGGCTTTATGGATGCCGGTGACTTCCAGCACCGGCTGTTTCGAATCGACCATGCTGGAGCCGATCAATACTTACGGTTCGGGAGTTCCTTCGCCGCCACCTCAGCCGGGAACACGCCCTCGTTGACGACGATGCGTTTCGGGACCGGCTTGCCGGCCACGACGTCCTGCGCCGTCTGGATCAGCGTGGGACCGAGCAGCGGATTGCACTCGACCGTCACGTTCAGCTTACCGGCCTTCATGGCCTCGAACGCGCCTTTCACGCCGTCGATCGAGATGATGACGATGTCCTTGCCCGGCTTCAGGCCCGCTTCCTCGATCGCCTGGATGGCGCCGATGGCCATGTCGTCATTGTGCGCGTACAGCACGTTGATCTTCTTGCCTTCCGACTTCAGGAAGGCTTCCATGACTTCCTTGCCCTTGGCGCGGGTAAAGTCGGCGGTCTGCGAGCGGAGGACCTTCAGTTTCGGGTTCGCGCCGATGACTTCCGCGAAGCCGTTCTTGCGGTCGATCGCCGGCGCGGCGCCGGTCGTGCCCTGCAGCTCGACGATGTTCAGCGGCTTGTCGCCGTTCTTCTTGGCGTAGTCGAGCAGCCAGCGTCCGGCGCGGCGGCCCTCTTCCACGAAGTCGGAGCCGATGAAGCTGACGTACAGCGACGGATCGGTGACCTTGACGGCGCGGTCGGTCAGGATCACGGGAATCTTGGCGTTCTTCGCCTCGCGCAGCACGGTCTCCCAGCCGGTTTCCACGACCGGCGAGAACGCGATCACGTCGACGCGCTGGGCGATGAACGAGCGGATGGCCTTGACCTGGTTCTGCTGTTGCTGCTGGGCGTCGGCGAATTTCAGGTTGACGCCGGCCTTCTTGGCCGCGTCCTTGATCGAGGCGGTATTCGCGGTGCGCCATTCGCTTTCGGCGCCGACCTGCGAGAAGCCGATCGTGAGGGGTTTGGCGGCGAAGGCCGGGATGGCGGTTGCGCACGCGACGGCGGCGGCAACGCCCAGGAGGGTTCTGCGGGTGATGATCATCACTTGGTCTCCGGAATTGTTGTGCACGGATACTATGACAGAACTGACATATCTATCCAATCAATTTTTTAGCGGTAGACATATCCATTTCGACATCAATACAAATGTCGCGCGTGGCCGAGCGGCCGCGCTATACTTGCCTTTCCATTCACTGACGAGGAGAACCCCATGACCCAGCCGGATATTGCCCTCCCGTCGGCCACCTGACCGCCTTCCTGCGTCGATCACCGTCGTTGCTCATCGTCGTCGCGAACGGGCGCGCCAGCCGCGCCGACCTTCCCTGACCGAATCCACCGTTGCCGCCTCGCGTGCGGCGGCGTGCCCGCGCGTCCGCGCGCTTCGCAACAGGAACTCAACGACCATGATCGCCTTCGATATCGCGGCACTGCGCCGCATCGGATTCACCCACCCCATCGCCGCACGCGTGGCCTTACACGACCGCGGCCGACCCGCGCGCGTGGCGGGCGTGCACCGCAGCGCGCTCGTCCTGCACGACGGCCTGCGCGACTTCCCTGCCCGGCCACATCCTTCCCTCGACGCGTCGCTAGCCGTCGGCGACTGGGTGCTGTTCGACCACAACGAGCAAGATGAAGCCTGGGTCCACGCGCTCGTCGACCCGCTGAATGAACTGGTCCGGCGCGACGCCCACGGCGCGCGCCAGCGGCTCGCGGCCAACATCGACACGGCCCTGCTGGTGATGGGCCTCGACGGCGATTTCAATCTGCGCCGGCTGGAGCGCTACCTGATGGTGGCCAGGTCCAGCGACGTGGCGCCCGTGATCGTGCTGACGAAAGGAGATCTCGTGTCCGACGCGGAGGCAAAGGAAGCGCAGGTCGGCGCACGCCTGCCCCCAACAGTCCCCGTGGTGCGCGTGCATCCGCAGGAAGCCGGCGCCGCCGACGTGCTGGCGCCGTGGACCGCCGAAGGCCAGACGCTCGTCCTGCTCGGCACATCCGGCGTGGGCAAGTCGACGCTCACGAACACCTTGACCGGCGCGCAACAGCAGACGGGCGGCGTGCGCAAGGGCGACGACCGCGGCCGCCACACGACGACGTCACGCTCGCTGCACCTGTGCGCGGGCGGCGCGTGCGTGATCGACACGCCGGGACTGCGCAGCTGGCAGCCGGACGCCGACGAGGATGACGTCAACGCGGCCTTCGACGACATCGACACGCTGGCCGGGCATTGCCGCTTCCACGACTGCACGCACGTGGAAGAGCCGGGGTGCGCGGTGCGCGGTGCGGTGGATGCGGACCGCCTGCGCAACTACCACAAGCTGTTGCGCGAAGTGCGGCATGCGGCGGCGACGCCGCTGGATCGTATCGCGGCGCGGGCGAGGTGGAAGGTGTTGAAGCGGATGGGGAAGGCGCGGGCGCAGGCGAAGCGCTAAACAACGTCGTCCCCGCGGAGGCGGGGGCCCAAGTTGCACGCGTCAACGTGACGCGTGCTGAGCTTGGATTCCCGCCTCCGCGGGAATGACGGTTTTTAGGTCAACGTAACGGTTTTTGGGTCAACGTAACGGTTTTTGGGTCAACGTAACAACCGCAGCCCGTACAACCCACCCGCCATCGAGCCCTCTTTCGCAACGAACTTCACTTCCAGCTTGCCGTTCGCGCCCTGCACCAGCGCGGGCGGCAGCGTGAAGTCGCGCGTATAGAATTCCTGCGCCTCGCCGGCCGGCAGTTCCACTTCGGCGATGCGCTGGCCGTCGACGACGATGTCGAACTTGCGGCCCGCATCCGCGCGCGCGAACGTGAGGCGCAACGCCTTCGCTTCGTGCTTCGGATCGTTCAACTGGTAACTGAACCACTTGGTCGCATGACGCCAGTGGCGGCCGCCGTTGAGCCCCGCGTCGGCGCCCTCGCCCTTGAAGCCGTGGTCGGATTCCGGCTGCTGCTCGCCCGGCGCCACCTGGTCGATGGTCTGCGCGTCCAGCGCCAGGCGCTCCGCTTCCTTCTCCGCATTTTCCTGCTTCACGCGCGCGAATTCGGCCGGCGTGCTCTGCTGCCAGTAGATCATGTAGCGCGAGTCGTGCAGGCGGAAGAACGGGATGAACTCCGTCGACGACCCCGCTCCGCCCTGCACGACGCCCGGCGCCGTGAACGTCAGTGGCTTGCCTTTTACCGGCTTGAAGCGGCGCGTGAAATCGCGGCTGTCCGAAACGAAGGTCGGCGCCGCCTCCAGCGGGCACACCTGGCCGGTCGGGCTGTGGCCCATGCGCGAGTCGTCCGCGAGGAAGTTCAGGTGCTCGGTCGGGAACGGGTTCGTCTTCGCGGCAAGCACGACGGGGCCGTACAGCACCGCGTAGTAATTCGACTTGTCCGGCATCTGCTCGAGGCGCATCGACATCGGCAAGCTCACGTCGACGCGGTCGCCCTTCTTCCATGTGCGCTCGATGCTGACGTAGCTGCCCGGCTGCGCATCGACCTTCACGGCCTTGCCGTTCACCTTGACGGCCAGCTTGCCCGGCGCCACCCAGGCCGGATAGCGGATCTTCAGCGCGAACCGGCTGTCGCCGTCCACCGTGATGCGCGTGCTGGCCTGGTCCGGGAAGCTGTTCGCCTGCGTGACCTTGACGTTCTTCTCGCGCCAGTCCAGTGTCGACGGGATGAACAGGTTCACGAACAACGCCGCTTTCCCATCCTTCTCTTCGTGCGCGTAGATGAATTCGCCGTACTTGGCATGGCTCTCGATGCCCGAGCCCACGCAGCACCACATGGCCTCGTCCACCTGCGAATACACTCGGTAATGATTCGGGCGCATCGGCGTGAAGTAGACGAAGCCGCCCTTGCCCGGATGCTCGGAGGCGAGGATGTGGTTGTACAGCGCGCGCTCGTAGTAGTCGGCGTACGACGCCTTGTCCGATGTTTCGAACAGCATCTCCGTCAGCTTCAGCATGTTGTAGGTGTTGCAGGTCTCCGGCCCCTCGACCTCGTCGATCATGGGGCTGAAGTCCTTGTCGTCATGGAAGTGCTCCCTGACGCTGTTGCCGCCGATGGCCACGGTGCGGTGGTCGACGACGGTCTGCCAGAAGAACGCGGCGGCGTCCTGCATGTCCTTGCGGCCCGTGAGTTCGCCGATGCGCTTGAAGCCGATGACCTTCGGGATCTGCGTGTTGGCGTGCAGTCCCGAGAGCTTGTCCTCATGTTGTTCGAGCGGCTGCAGGATGGCCTGGTGCGAGAACTTCAGCGCCAGGTCCATGTACTTGCCGTCGCCCGTCATCTGGGCGACGTCGGCCAGCACCTCGTTCATGCCGCCATGCTCGGCCTTCAGCATCTGCTGCATCTGCTCGTCCGTCAGGCGGCTCGTCAGGCGGAGCGCCCAGTCGGCCATCGCGGTCAGCATCGCCTTCGCATCCTCGTTGCCGGCATAACGGTAAGCGTCGCGCAGGCCCGCGTAGATCTTGTGCAGGTTGTACCATGGGACCCACTTGCCGTTGACGGAAAAGTTGTCGGCATGGAGCTTGCCCGCGGCGACATCGCGCCACGCGGCGCGGCCGCCGGGGACGCCGCCGACATACCCATCGCCGTTCGCTTGCTGCGCGCGCTTCAGCTCCGCGACGAAGTAGTCGAGACGCTTCTTGACCTCCGCGTCGCCGGTCGATGCATACATGAGTGCCAGCGCCGACAGGTAGTGCCCGCCCATGTGGCCGTCGAGGCCCGACGATTCCCAGTTGCCGTAGCTGGGCTGCTTCGGCGTGAGCCCCGCCTCGCGCAGGAACGGCGCCAGCAGGCGGTCCGGCTCCATCGCCATCAGGTAGTTCAGGTCCGTGGTCTGGGCGTCGAGGAAGGGGCTGGCCCCCAGGCGCACGTCCTGCAACGGAAACAGGTCGGCGGCCTGGGCGCACGTCGCGCCCAGGGTAAGGAACAGCGCGGCGATGCGGCGGTTCGCCGCCCGAGTCAGCTTCATTTGAGTTCTTCGCTCACGTATTGATTGAGGTCTTTCGGATCCACCGTCGGCCAGCCATCCTTGTCCCAGCGGATGTCCATCACCTTCAGCTTCTGCTTGTAGTGGTCGGCCGTCTCGTACGCGTGCAGCACGAGATAGTCCTTGCCGTCGAACGTGTACGCGCTGTTGTGCCCGAGGGCCTTCCAGTCCTTGTCGCCCTTGACGACGAGCGAACCGCCGCCCTGCGCCATGTCTTTGCCCTGGCGGTCGAGGTATGGCCCCTTGACGTCTTTCGCGCGACCCACGACGACGTGGTACGTGCTGTTCGGTCCCTGGCAGCACAGGCCCCACGAGACGAACAGGTAGTAGTAACCGTTCTTCCTGAAGATGAACGGCCCTTCGATCTCGGCCGGCGCCGCGTCCTCGTCCGGCGTGAACGCGGGCCGCTCGCGGCGCGCGATCGTGTGCCATTCCTGCGGCTCGGCGATCTTGGTCCAGCTGGCGTCCAGCTTCACGAGCTTGATGCCGCCCCAGAACGAGCCGAAGCTCATCCAGCCCTGGCCCTTGTCGTCCTCGACGACGTTCGGGTCGATGGCGTTCCACATGTCGCGGCCCGGCACGGACTGCACGACCATCCCCTGGTCTTCCCAGCGGTAGTCCGGCGCACGCGGGTCGAGCGTGGCGTTCGTCGTCACGCCGATGCCCGACGTGTTCTTGCCGAAGCCGGACACCGAGTAGTACAGCAGCCAGCGGCCGTTGTGCCGGTGGACGTCGGGCGCCCAGATATGGTCGTTGAACGTCGGCGCCGCGCGTTTCGCCCACGCCGGTTCGCCCGCGAACACGCGGCCTTCCGGCTTCCAGTGCAGCATATCTGTCGACGAGTAGAACGTGATGCCGGGGCCGGTGCTGTACAGGTAGTACGTGTTGCCGTCCCTGGCCATTACGGGGTCGTGCACGCCGACCTGTGAAGCCTGGGCGGCCAGCGCGGCGGCAAGTGCCGCAACGCCGGCGCCGAGTGCGGCCGCGATTTTCGTCGCTTTACGCATGGTTGATCCTTTCGATTACGAGCCCGTGCGGATGCCCCACAGCGACACGCCGGTCTTCGACTGCGCCGTGAACGTCACCGCGAAGGCGTTCGCATTCGGGTTCCACTGGCGCGACAGGACGCCGCTGTACGTGACACCGTCGATCACGATGGCGACGTTGTTGCTGCCCTTGTGCGTCCAGGTGCCGCCGGTGTTGCCCGATCCTGCGCCGCTCACCGTGCCGCCAGCGTCCAGCCGGATCGCGACGGATGGTTTCACCGTGGCCGAGATGTCCTTGCCGTGGTTGACCATCTTGTACGCGCCGGCCGTGTCCGCGGCCGTCACCGTCGGAGAGATGGTCGTCGCGCTTTTCGCGAGCGGCACGTAGCGCAGCGGCGCCGCCACCGGCCAGCCGTCCTCGTTGATGAACATCTCGTGCACGCGCACTTCGTGATGCTCGCCCTGGCCCGGGAAGCGGGTGTGGAAGATCAGGAAGTACTGGTTCGTCGCCGCCTCGAAGCGGGCCGAGTTGTGGCCCGGCGACACGTAGCCGACCGGCGTGCCGGATTCTCCGCCCGCCAGCGCGAACTCGTGGCTGCCCACGAGCTTCTGGCCGTACGGCGCGATGCTCGCGTCGTCGAACAGGGGTTTCGCCGGGTCCGACTTCACGTCGGCCATGTCCTTGCCGGAGGCGTCCAGGTAAGGGCCGTCCGGGTTCGTCGCACGCGCCACGCGCAGGTTGTAGCCGCCCGTGGCATCCAGGCCGCCGAACGACGTGAACAGGTAGTAATACTTCGTCGCCGGGCTGTACATCACGTAGGCGCCCTCGATGCGCGCGTGGTTGCCGCCCATGAGATGCCTGCCATAGCCCTGGCCCGCGACCGGCAGGCCGGTGGCCGGGTCCATCGCCATGATGAAGATGCCGCCGGAATAGGAGCCGTAGATCATCCACAGCTTGCCGGCCGCGTCGCGGAACGTGGTCGGGTCGACGACGTTCGGGTGTTTCAGCGCGTCGTACACGGTGCCGTCGGGACTGGTTTCGCCCCACATGCCGGACTTCAGGAACACCTGCCGGTTGACGTACGGGCCCTCGACCTTGTCGGCGACGGCCACGCCCAGCGCGGAGCGGGGCGAATCGCCCTTGCAGGCGTCGTAGTACATGTAGAACTTGCCGTCGTCGAGCTGGATGACGTCGGGCGCCCACAGGTCGGTGACCTGGGCCCACGCGAACGTCTCGGCCAGCGCGGTCGTCACTTTCGTGAACAGCGGATTGGCGTCGTTGACGCCGTCGGCGATCGACGTCCAGTTCATCAGGTCCGTCGTCTTCGCGGCGGCGAGGTGCGAACCGAACGCGTACCAGGTGTCGCCGACCTTGATGACGGCCGGGTCGTGCACGGACACGTTGGCGAACGTGATCGCGGCCTGGGTCGGCGTGGCCGGCGTGGGCGTGGCCGCGGCCGGTGTCGTCACCGCGGCGCCGCCGCCGCCACCGCCCCCGCCGCAGCCGGCGAGGGCCAGCGCGACGGCGGCAGCGAGCGCACGCTGTGTGAACGCGTGCGCCATCGATCAGCCTTCCACGGCCACGACCAGCACCGACTTGGCCGGCACCTTGATCGTCAGCTTGCCGCCGCTGGCGTTGGCGCTGAACGGCACCGGCTTGACGGCGTCCTTGCGCTCGAAGGTGTTGTGGGCGTCCATCGCGTCCGCGGTCAGCAACTGGCCGCGCACGGCGCCGACGTTCTGGCCGGCGACGTTCAGGACGACGTCGGTGGCGTCATGCGGGTTCGTGTTGACGAGGGCGACGTACGTCTTGCCGTCCCTGGCCTTCGCGGCCGACGCGCTGATGCCCGGGACGCCCTGGCCGTTCGAGCCATAGGTCGTATTGTTCGACAGCGCGACCGGCAGCGACGTGGCGCCCTGGAACGGCACGTACATCTTGAAGGCGTGGTAGGTCGGCGTCAGCAGCATCTTCTCGTTGTCGGTGATGATCATCGCCTGCAGCACGTTGACCATCTGCGCGATGTTCGTCATGCGCACGCGGTCGGCGTGGGCATGGAAGATGTTGAAGTTGAGCGCGGCCACGACGGCGTCGCGGATCGTGTTACGCTGGAACAGGAAGCCCGGGTTGGTGCCCTTCTCGACGTCGTACCAGGTGCCCCATTCGTCCACGTCGAAGCCGATCTTCTTCTCCGGGTCGTTCTTGTCGAGGATCGCGACGTTCTTGCGGACGAAGTCTTCCATGCGCAGCGTCTGCGACATGGTCGAGAACCATTCCGATTCCGGGAAGCCGGTGGCGGCGCCCTTCACTTCCCATTGACCGGTCGGCAGCGTGTAGTAGTGGAAGCTGATGCCGTCGGTGCGGCCCTTCAGCTCGCGGCTCAGCACGTCGGTCCATGCAGTGTCGTCGCCGGTGCCGCCGCTGGCGATCATCTTCGGACGCAGGTGCTGCGGCGCCTTCAGGAACGTGTTCCACTGGCGATACAGGTCGGCGTAGTACTCCGGACGCATATTGCCGCCGCAGCCCCACGACTCGTTACCGACGGCGAAATAGGCGACCTTGAACGGCGCCGGGTGGCCGTTCTTCGCGCGCAGTTCGGCCAGCGTCGACTTGCCTTCCGACGTCATGTACTCGATCCACTCGGCGGCTTCCTGCGGGGTGCCGGTACCCAGGTTGCCGTTGACGTAGGCGTCCGCGCCCAGCATCTCGACGAGGTCGAAGAATTCGTGCGTGCCCACCGCATTGTTTTCCGGCACACCGCCCCAGTTCGTATTGACCTTCACCGGACGCTTGCTGCGCGCGCCGATGCCTTCGCGCCAGTGGTATTCGTCGGCGAAGCAGCCGCCCGGCCAGCGGACCAGCGGCACGTGCATGTCCTTCAGCGCGCCGACGACGTCGTTGCGCCACCCTTTGGTGTTCGGGATCTTCGAATCCGGACCGACCCACAGGCCGCCATAGATGCCGGTGCCGAGGTGTTCGGCGAACTGGCCGTAGACGTCCTTGTCGATCACGGCGCCCGGCTTGGACGCATCGACAGTGACGTTCACCTGGGCGAACGCGGCGCTTGCGCAGAATGCGGCGGCAAGGCCAAGGGCGAGGATGGTGGGTTGGAATGCCTTCATGTGGTCTCCGTTTGTTTTGGTTGTTGGGGTTGCGTTAATGGTGAGCGAAATGGCAAATGCCGCGGGCGCGGCACGGATCTCTTCCCGTCGTCCCCGCGCAGGCGGGGACCCAAGTTTTGCGAATTCTGAGGCAGTGCTTGGGTTCCCGCCTTCGCGGGAACGACGGTCTTGGGGATAACGGCGTGGCAAACGTCCCGTTATACCCAGCCGGCATCCACGATGAATTCCTGCCCCGTGCACATCTTGCTGTCGTCGGCGGACAGGAACAGCACCATCGCGGCGATATCCTCGGGCATCAGCTTGCCCGGCAGGCATTGCGAGCGCGCGATTTCGGCCTCGCCCGCCTCGTCCAGCCACAGGTCGATCTGGCGCTGGGTCATCACCCAGCCCGGCGTCACGGTGTTGACGCGGATGTTGAAGGGTCCGAGGTCGCGCGCCAGGCAGCGCGTCAGGCCGATGACGGATGCCTTCGTCGTCGCGTAGATCGGGTAGTTCGGGTTCTTGGCGTGCCACGACATCGAACTGAAGTTGATGACGGAACCGCCGCCGCGGCGCTTCATGCCTTCCAGCGCGGCCTGCACGGTGAAGAACATCGGGCGCTGGTTGATGTTGATGCGCTCGTCCCAGTACTCGACCGAGACCTCGCCGATCTGGTGGCGCTGGTCGTTGGCGGCGTTGTTGACGATGACGTCGAAGTCGCCCAGCTTGGCGGCCATCTCGGCCATCACGGCCTGCAGGCTCGGGATGTCGGTGATGTCGCAGTAGCGGTAGATCGGGGCCTTGTGGCCCGCTGCCGCGAGCCGTGCGACCAGTGCTTCGCTGGCGTCGCGCATGATGTCGACGAAGCCGACCAGCGCGCCCTGCTCCACCAGCGCGGCGACGATCGCTTCACCGATCCCGCTGCCGCCGCCCGTCACGAATACCCGTTTGCCTTCGAGGCTACCGTACTTGGCTAAAGTACCCATCGTCGTCTCCTAAATCTTATTGGTAGGGTGGGCACCCCGTGCCCACCATGCGTTATCGCCACGCGTACGTCCGGTGGGCGGAGGCCGCCCACCCTACCGGTTCGCGCGTGTCGTAACGCATTCTTATTCCTTGCCCAGCGCGCCGTCGCGGCGGCGCCAGATGCCGCGCGGGTTCTCGTCGCGCAGCACCGCCGGCAGCAACGCCTGCGGCAGGTTCTGGTATGCCACGGGGCGCAGGAAGCGGAAGATCGCGCCCGTGCCCACCGAGGTGCTGCGGCCGTCGGCCGTGGCCGGGAACGGACCGCCGTGCACCATCGCGTGCGCCACTTCCACGCCGGTGCCGAAGCCGTTGGCCAGGATGCGGCCGACCTTGCGCTCCAGCGTCGGCAGCAGGACCTGCGCCGCCTCGATGTCACCCTCTTCCAGCTGGATCGCGGCCGTCAGCTGGCCTTCCAGGTGTTCGATGATGGCGCGCATCTGCTCGACGTCCTTGCACACGACCAGCAGCGAGGCCGGGCCGAACACTTCCTCATGCAGTTCCTTGCGGGCCAGGAAGGCGTCGCCTTCCACGCGGAACAGCGCGGCGTGGCCCTGGTTGTCTTCGTGCTCCATGCGCAGCAGCGTGGTCACCGCTTCGTTGCTGCCCAGCGCGGCGACGCCGCGGCGGAAGCTCGACGCGATGCCGGCCGACAGCATCGTGGCCGGCTGCGTGTCGTTCAGCGCGGCCGTGGCCGATGCGCAGAACGTGGACAGGCCCGGACCGTCGATCGCCAGCACGAGGCCGGGATTGGTGCAGAACTGGCCGACGCCCAGCGTGAGCGACGCGGCGAATTCGCGGCCGATGCGCTCGGCGTGCTGTTCCAGCGCGACGGGCAGCAGGAACACCGGATTAATGCTGCTCATCTCGGCGTAGACCGGGATCGGCTGCTGGCGGCCCGCGGCGACGGCCATCAGCGCGGTGCCGCCCGAACGCGAACCGGTGAAGCCGACGGCCTGAATGGCCGGATGCGCGACGAGCGCCTGGCCGATGCCGTTGCCCGTGCCGGTCAGCAGCGCGAACGTGCCGGCCGGCAGGCCGCACAGCTCGACGGCTTTCACGACGGCGCGCGCCACCAGTTCCGACGTGCCCGGGTGGGCCGAATGCGCCTTCAGCACGACCGGGCAACCGGCCGCGAAGGCCGATGCCGTGTCGCCGCCGGCGACGGAGAACGCGAGCGGGAAGTTCGACGCGGCGAACACGGCGACGGGGCCGACGCCGATCAGGCGGCTGCGCAGGTCCGGACGCGGCGGGGTGCGTTGCGGCAGGGCCGGATCGATGCGCGGATCCTGCCACGACCCTTCGCGCAGCAGGCTGGCGAACAGTTTCAGCTGGGTGCAGGTGCGTCCGCGCTCGCCTTCGATGCGGCCGCGCGGCAGGCCGGTTTCCGCCATCGCGCGCTCGACGAGTGCATCGCCCAGGGCCATGATCTGCTCGGCGACCGTGTCGAGGAACGTCGCGCGCTCTTCGTCGGTCGTGTTGCGAAAGACGTCGAACGCCTTGCCGGCCAGGCTGCAGGCGGCGTCGATCTGGTCGATGTCGACCATGTTGAACGCCGGTTCGATATGGGTGCGTGCGCCCGGGTTCCAGGCCTTGAACGAGCCGCCGGCGCCGCGCTGGGCGACGCCGCCGATGAGGGCTTCGCCCGTGATTTGTACAGTCGTCATAAGGTCTTCACTTTCGCAAATTGGGAGGCGGCGACGGCGAGCTTGTTGCGCAGCGCGGGGCCGAATTGCGGCGACACGACTTCGAAGGTCTCGCCGGCCTGCACGCTGACGTTGTCGGCGAAGCTCAGGGTCGCGGTGCCGAAGAAGTGGATGTGCACATCGCCCGGGCGGTTGAACAGGCCGTACTTGAAGTGGTGGTATTCCAGGTTGCCGATCGTGTGCGACATGTTCTGCTCACCCGACACGAACGCCTTTTCCCAGCGCACGGAACCGTCGGCGGCGCGGATGCGCGACACGCCTTCCACGTGGGCCGGCAGTTCGCCGACCAGCAGCGCCGGGCCGACGCCGCAGTTGCGCAGCTTGGAGTGCGCGAGGTACAGGTAGTTCTGGCGTTCCGTCACGTGGTCCGAGAACTCGTTGCCGATCGCGTAGCCGACGCGGTACGGCTGGCCGTCGTCGCCGATCACGTACAGGCCGGCGATCTCCGGCTCTTCGCCGCCGTCCAGCGAGAAGTCCGGCATTTCCATGTCCTGGCCGGTGGCGCGCACGATCGAGCCGTCGCCTTTATAGAACCATTCCGGCTGCACGCCGGCCTTGCCCGCTTCCGGCTTGCCGCCTTCGACGCCCATGCGGAACATCTTCATGGAGTCGGACAGCGTCTCGACGTCGCCGCCGATCTTCTTGTGCATGGCGTCGCGCGCGTCGGCGCTGCCCAGGTGCGTCAGGCCCGTGCCCGTGACGTAGGTATGCGCGGCGTCCGGATGGTCGATCGGGGCCAGCACGCGGCCTGCCTGCGCGATCGCTTCGTAGGATTCTTTGTCGCCCGTCGCGGCGGCGTCGGCCAGGCTGGCCAGGCTCTTGCCCTGCGCGATGGCGGCCTTGGCCAGTTCCAGCGTGGTGGCGTAGCCGGTGATGGCGGTGACGGTGTCGCCGTTCAGGATGCCGACGCGGCGGTCGCCGGTGGTCGATTTGTATTGGATGAGCAGCATAGTTAGGATCTCAAAAGCGCGTGGGTCATTCAGGCCGAGGGCCTGAATGACGGGAGCCCACCCTACCGATACCGCGTAGGGTGGGCACACCGTGCCCACGCGAATGCCAACATTAATGGGAATGCTTGGGCACGGCCGAACCGCGGCAGCCGACGAGGAAGTCGAAGTCGCAGCCCTCGTCCGCCTGCAGCACGTGATCCAGGTACAGGCCCGCGTAACCGGTGCGCGGCGCTTCCTTCTGGTTCTCGGCGCGCTCGGCGAGACGGGTCTTGATCTCCTCTTCCGGCACGTCCAGGTGCAGGCGGCCGCCCTTGCAATCGAGTTCGATGAAGTCGCCGTCCTTGACGATGCCCAGCGGGCCGCCGGCCATCGCTTCCGGCGCCACGTGCAGCACGACGGTGCCGTAGGCGGTGCCGCTCATGCGCGCGTCCGAAATGCGTACCATGTCCATGACGCCGCGCTCCATCAGCCGGCGCGGGATTGGCAGCATGCCCCATTCCGGCATCGCCGCGCCCA
>JBJMVU010000342.1:0-8752 GCA_045810485.1 Massilia sp.
CGACACCGCTTTCGGCCCGCTTCACGGAAGCATGCAGCCGGCTGTCGGCGGCCAGCGCGATCCATGCCGGCGCCGCGCTGGCCGGCGAAGCGGCGCTGCTGCGCGCGCTGCTGGCCGGTCTGCCGGATGGCGGAGGCGCACGCATCCTGCTGGAGATCGGCGCGGTGGCGGCGGAGGGGCCGGAGGCCTACCGGCTCGACATCGGCCCGGACACGATCCTCGTGCGCGGCGCCGGCGCGCACGGCGTGTTCAACGGCATCCAGACGCTGGCCCAGTTGCTGGACGCGGACGGCTCGCTGCCATGCGGCCGCGTACTCGATGCGCCGCGCTTCGGCTACCGCGGCATGATGCTCGACGTGGCGCGCCACTTCGCGTCGGTCGCCACGGTGAAGCGCCTGCTCGACTGCATGGCGCGCTATAAACTGAATCGCCTGCATCTGCACCTGACGGACGACGAGGGCTGGCGTCTCAGGATCGATGCGCTGCCCGAATTGACGGACATCGGCGGCAAACGAGGCGTGGCGTGCGATGACATATTGCCGCCGTCCTTCGGCTCGGGCGCCGACGTGGGTGATTCGTCCGGCACGGGCCATTACGATGCCGCCGAATTCATCGACATCCTGCGTTACGCGCACGCGCGCCACATCGAGGTGATCCCGGAATTCAACATGCCGGGCCACGCGCGCGCGGCCGTGCTGGCGATGCGCGCGCGCCACGACCGCCTGCGCGCGCAGGGCGACGTGGAAGGCGCGGAACGCTACCTGCTGGACGATCCGTACGACGCCTCCGTCTACGAATCCGTGCAGCTGTGGCGCGACAACGTGATCTGCATCGCGCTGCCGTCCGTGGACTGTTTCATCGACACCGTCGTCGCCCACGTGGCCGCGCTGTACCGCGAGGCCGGCGTGCCGCTCCGGACGATCCACACGGGCGGCGACGAGGTGCCGCCGGGCGCATGGGAAGGCTCGCCGCGGTGCCGGGCGCTGATGCGCGAGCGGGGCTGGACACATATCGGGCAGCTGCAGGCGGATTTCGTCGACCGCTGCCGCGCGATCCTGGCGCGCCACGGTCTCGCGTTCGCGGGCTGGGAAGAGACGGCGCTCGTGTACGAGGACGGCGGCCCCGGCTTCCAGGTCTACGCATGGAACAACGCGTGGGGCTCGGGCAAGGAAGACGTCGCGTACCGCCTTGCCAATGCCGGCTACGACGTCGTGCTGGCGAATGCCGCCAACCTGTACTTCGACCTCGCGTATGCGAAGGATCCGCAGGAGCCGGGCTATTACTGGGCCGGCTTCGTCGAGACGCGCCACGCATTCGGCTTCTGCCCGCTGGACATGATCGTCAGCGCGGCCACCGATCCGATGGGCCAAAGCGTGCCGCCCGAACGGCTGGCCGCGATGGCGCGCCTGACGCCGGAGGGGCGGCGCCGCATCGCCGGCCTGCAGGGGCAGCTGTGGGGCGAAAACGCCCGCACGCGCGACCGCATCGAATACCTGGCCGCGCCGCGCCTCGTGGCGCTGGCTGAGCGGGCGTGGGCGCCGGATCCCGGCTGGTGCGCGATCGCCGATGCCGGGGCACGCACGCGGGCCATGGACGACGCGTGGAACGAATTCGCCAACCGCCTCGGCCAGCGCGAACTGGCACGGCTCGACCGCGCGCCGCTGGCCTACGGTTACAGGTTGCCGCCACCGGGCGCCGTCGCCGCCGGCCGCACGGTCCACGCGAACGTGGCCCTGCCGGGCCTCGCGCTGCATTACACTCTGGACGGCAGCGAGCCCGATGCCGCCAGCCCGCGCTACACGGGACCGGTGGCGGCAGGGCAGGGCGCCGCCGTGTTCAAGGTCGCCACCTTCGACACGCGCGGCCGCAAGAGCGCAACCGTCGTCATCGCACTGGACTCCCATGGATAGCATCCGTCCCGACCACCTGACACCCGCCGAAGGCCAGCCAGTGCGCCATCCGCTCGCGTGGGTTCCCACGCTGTACCTCGCGCAGGGCCTGCCGTTCTACGCCGTCGCCCTCGTGGCGGGGCTGATGTTCAAGAGCATGGGCGTGCCCAACGAGCAGATCGCGCGCTGGACCGGCATGCTGGGTCTCGCGTGGGTGTTCAAGGCGTTGTGGAGTCCTTTCCTGGAACTGGCCGCGAGCAAGAAGCGCGTCGTCGTCGTGCTGCAGGTCATGGGCGGCATCGCGCTCGCGGCGCTGTCCCTCGCGCTGCAGCTGCCCGCGTGGTTCGCGCTGGCGATCGGCCTGCTGGCCATCGTCGCGCTGGCGTCCAGCACGCACGACATCGCGGCCGACGGCCTGTACATCGCGAACCTGTCCGAGCGCCAGCAGGCCGCGTATGCCGGCTGGCAGGGCGCGTTCTTCAACGGCGCCAAGTTCCTGTCGCTGGGCGGGCTCGTGATCCTGGCCGGTTTCCTCGAACAGCGCATCGGTCCGCCGGCCGCGTGGGCGACGGTGTTCGGGTTGCTGGGCGCCTTGCTGGCGGGGCTCGGGCTGTACCACGCGTGGGCGTTGCCGGGAACGGCGACGTCCGCCGCCGGCGCCTCGGTGCGCGGCACCGTCGACGTGCTGGTCGACGTCGTGCGCGCGTTCTTCGCCAAGCCGGGTATCTGGATGGGCATCGTGTTCATCCTGCTGTTCCGCCTCGCGGAAGGGCAGGTGCAGACGATCGGCCCGCTGTTCCTGCGCGACGCGCGCGCGCTCGGCGGCCTTGGCCTGTCGACGCAGGAAGTGGGCGCCATCTACGGCACGGCCGGCACGGCGGCCTTCCTCGTCGGCAGCATCCTCGGCGGCTGGTTCACGTCGCGTGTGGGCCTGAAGCGCGCGATGCTCGTGCTGATCCTCGCGATGAACGTGCCGAATCTCGTGTTCTGGTACCTGAGCACGATGCAGCCGGAGAGTCTCGGCCTCGTCACGGCTGCGCTGTCGATGGAGATGTTCGGCTACGGGTTCGGCTTCGTGGGCATGATCCTGTTCATCATGCAGGTGATCGCGCCCGGCCCCTACCAGACGGCGCACTACGCGCTGGGCTCGGGGTTCATGCAGCTGGGCTTCGTGCTGTCGAAGGTGGTCAGCGGCGACATCCAGCATGCGCTGGGTTACCGTCACTTCTTCCTGTGGGTGGTGCTGTCGGCGCTGCCGGTGCTCGTCCTCACGCGCTTCGTGAAGATGGCTCCGGCCGAGCCGGACTGACGTCAGCGGCGGTAGGCCGGACGGCGCGCCGGTGGCGCGTTGCGTTTTTCGATATGGCGGAACGTGATGCGACCCTTGCTCAGGTCGTACGCGGACATCTCCAGCGTCACGCGGTCGCCCGCCAGGATGCGGATATGGTGCTGGCGCATCTTGCCCGACGTGTAAGCGATCAGTTTGTGTCCATTGTCGAGGTCGACGCGAAAGCGCGAGTCGGGCAGGATTTCCTGGACGATGCCGTCCATTTCGATGAGTTCTTCTTTGGCCATGGGGTTCCTTTGGTGGGCTGCGATCCGCGCGTGCGGATGCGGCGTGGTCGGGCGGGCCGGCATAGTTGCGCGTCGGGTACACACGACGGCTGCCGGGGCGTGGGGTGGGATGAAAAGAAGCACTGGTGGTGTCCGCGCGGTGGCGGGGCCAGTGAGGCAGTCCGGAGAATTTCTATCCAGAAATCACATTATACGGCATGACGCCACGGTATGCGCGTTCGTGCATACGCTTATTTAGGGGGCGATTGAAATTTATACGCCCCTTATACTCCAATTGGAGTATATTAGGCGTATCGATTACCCGGAGATGCCATGAAGCTCGTCGAAACAAAGCCCAAATATCCCGACACGGACAAGGTCACGATCAACCTGGGCCTGGTCGACCTCGCCCAGATGGACTTGCTCGTGGGGGAAGGGTTTTATACGAACCGCACGGATTTCGTCCGTACGGCCATCCGCAACCAGTTGCAGCAGCACGGCGACGTGATCCGCCAGACGGTGACGCGCAAGCGCTTCGTCATGGGCATGCAGCGCTATACGAAGGCGGAGCTGGAAGCCAGCGTGGCCGCCGGCGAGCGGCTCGACATCCACGTGCTGGGCCTCGCCACCATCGACGACGACGTCACGCCCGAGCTGGCACGCGACGCCATCGCGTCGATCCAGGTGCTGGGCGCCTTCCTGGCCCCCGCCGCCGTCAAGTCCGCGCTTGCGGACCGCATCCATATTTGAAGGAGCACCATGAAACCCTATGAACAATTTGTTGAAAACATACTTGGCGCCGTCCGTTCGGGCCAGGGCAAGTACCCGGCCGCGGCCACCGCGTTGATCCAGGATGCGCTGCGCACTGCCGGGCTGATGCCGGGCGCGCCGTCCGCCACGCCGTTCACGGCGGAGGCGCCGGCGCGCGCACCGTTCGTCGACCTGAACGGCGTGCCCGACTGGCTGCGCCGTCCGGCCACGGCGAAGGGCACCTCGCCGTCCGGCGACTGGCGTGCGCGCCTGGATGCGCTGCGCCCACGTCCACAGCCGGTGACGCCTGACGCGCCCGGCCAGTTCCTCGAAGGGTCGTTCTCGAATTCGGCCGGCACGCGCCGCTACCGCCTGTATGTGCCGGCGAAGGCCGCGTCGGGGCCGCGGCCGCTCGTCGTCATGCTGCACGGCTGCCAGCAGAGCGCCGCCGATTTCGCGGCCGGCACGGCCATGAACCGGCTGGCGGAAGAACATGACTGCCTGGTGCTGTATCCGGACCAGGAGCGCAGCGCCAACAGTTCGAACTGCTGGAACTGGTTCGACGCGACCCACCAGCAGCGCGAGCAGGGCGAGCCGTCCCTGCTTGCCGGCATGACGCGCAAGATCGTGCAGGAGCATGGGGCCGACCCGCGCCGCGTCTACATTGCCGGGCTGTCGGCGGGCGGGGCGATGGCCGCCGTCATGGGGGCGGCCTATCCCGAGCTGTATGCGGCCGTCGGCGTGCACTCGGGCCTGCCGGTCGGCGCGGCGCGCGACCTGATGTCGGGCCTGAACGCGATGAAGGGCAAGCATCTGCACGGCGCGGGCCGGACGCTGCACCGTCGCGTGCCGCTGATCGTGTTCCATGGCGACCAGGACGTCGTCGTCCATCCGTCGAATGGCACGGTGCTGATTCGCCAGTTCCTGGGCGACGGGACGGTGCGCGAGATCGAGGAGCGCGGCACGGCCGGCACCGGCCGCGGCCACACGCGCACGACCGCACTGGACGATGCCGGACGCGCGGTCGCGGAACACTGGGTCGTGCACGGGGCGGGCCATGCCTGGGCGGGCGGCGATCCGGCCGGTTCGTACACGGATGCGGCGGGGCCGGATGCGTCGGCCGAGATGCTGCGCTTCTTCCTGAGCCAGGCCGGCGACTGATCTGCGACTGTTGCGAAGCCTCCATGTTTGCTATGCTGGAGGATTCCCACGATCGTTGATGGAGTACAGGATGGTTTCCCTGCAGGAGCAGCTGATGAAGGCCGGGCTGGTCGACAAGAAGAAGGTCAAGGTCGTCAACCAGGAAAAGGCCAAGCAGCAGAAGGTCGAGCGCCGCACCGGTGTGCAGAGCGTCAACGAGACGAAGGAGGCGGTGGCGGAAGCCCAGCGCCAGCAGGCCGAGCGCGCCCGCGCGCTGAACGCCGAGCGCGACGCGGCCGCGGCGGCGAAGGCCGTCGAGGCGCAGATCGCGCAGATGATCCGGGTGAACCGCCAGCCGTAGGGCTAGGGCAATCTCGACGTCGCCTACAACTTCACGATGGGCACGAAGATCGAGCGCATCCACGTCTCGAGCCTCGTGCGCGACCACCTGGTGGCGGGCCGCCTGTCCATCGTCGCCCACGCGGGCGGCTTCGAGCTGGTGCCGCGCGTGATCGCCGACAAGATCGCGGAACGGGCGCCGGACCGCGTCGTGCGCGTCAACAAGGCCGCGGAAGCCGTCGCGGCGGGCGAGGACGATCCCTACAAGGACTTCAAGATCCCCGACGACTTCGATTGGTAGGGTGGGCGGCCTCCGCCCACGCGTAAGGTCAACACACAGCATGCGTCACGCGTGGGCACATGGTGCCCACCCTGCGACGCCGTTCAGCGTTTTTTGACGGGGAGAGCGAGCCAGCCGCGCCAGCGGTTGTCGTCTCCCCGTTCGCCCTTCTGGATGTGCGGCCGGGTGCTGTCCAGGCGCCAGACGGCCTGCTTGTCGAGCCAATCCTCGTACATGGAGCGGAAGCGGGGCCATTCGTCGTCGAAGTCGAGGCAGGCGTAGCTGCCGGCCGGCAGGATGCGCACGCCCAGGCCGGGGTCGAGGACGATGTCGTCGGCGCAGCCGAAGTCGTAGCAGTATTCGCGCTCGCCGGTAAACCCCGGGTCTTCGTCGAACACGCCGTACCACGGGGTGCTGGCGGGCATGCCGTCGGCCTTCTCGCGTTCCCGGATGAAGTCGTGGCAGGCGAACGACAGCGCGGCGCCGGACTGGCCGAAAAACCGTTGGTAGCGCAAGGTCAGCGCCGGCAGGTTGCGGACGGCGATGCGCGCCGCGATCGTGCCCGGTTCGGGCGGGCAGTAGGGGGCCAGGATCGCTTCCAGGTCGTCCGGCTCGGCGACGAAGAAGCTGACGTCGCTCTCGCGGCCGACCTGCTGGTCCATGTAGTCGCGCCATCCTCCCTCGCGCCATGCCTTGGCCGACATCGCGAACTGCTGCTTGAATGCCTTGGCGAACGCCGCGTTCGACGGGAAGCCGCAATCCTGGGCGATGCGCACGATCGGCACGTCCGGCTCGTGGCGCAGCAGGTGGGCGGCGCGGCGCAGGCGGCGCTTGCGCTGGTATTCGACGGCCGAGAAACCGGTCAGCTCGCGGAAGATGCGATCGAAGTGGAACGACGAATAACTGGCCGACGCCGCCAGCGATTTCAATGCGAGCGGATCGCCGACCGAGTCCAGCATCAGGTCCATCACTTCATACAGGCGCGACACGCGCGCGGCGGTCTTCGGCATCAACGGCAGTCATTTGCAAAATTGAAATAACTAGTTTCCAGAAATAACACGCCGTTGGCAAGCGTTTGCCGCTGCGGCCGCCGCCGAGTGTTGTCAGTACGCCGCCTGGGGCGTCATCTCCAGCTTGCTCAGGTCGAACCCCTGGCGCTCCAGCCGCTCGAGCAGGGCGCCGTACGCCTGCCGCGACACGGTCGGGGTGCGCGCCAGGATCCACAAGTACTCGCGCCCCGGTTCGCTGACGGCGGCCAGCTGGTAGTTCGGGTCGAGGTCGACCACCCAGTAGTCGCCCCACACCATCGGCAGGAACGACAACCAGGCGGGCGCGAACCGCACTTTCAGCGTCGGCGACGTGGGGCCGCCCAGCTGGCGCGCCGTGCCCACGGCTTCATCGACGGCGCCGTCCGCGCGGCGGCAGCGGTTGATGACTTGTACGGTCTTGTCCGGCTGCAGGCTGTAGTGCGCCGTCGTGTTGCCGGCACATTTTCTTTGGAACCGGTTCGGGTATTTCGCGATTTCGTACCAGGCGCCCATGTAGCGCGGCACGTCGAGGCCGGGGATCGGCGTCACGGGTGCGGCACGGGCGCCGCGTTCGGCGGCGAGCAGCGTCGCACTGGCGCCGAGCAGGCCGAGCAGCAGGAGGATCAGGCGGGTATTCGGGAGCATGGGACAGGTCGTTGAACTGGACTGTGTCTATCGTACGACAACCTGGCGTCAACTGGCGCCCACCGCCGCACCGATTGCTAATAATGCAACTACATTGGATCGCAAGAAAGTTTCCCGATGGACTTAATGACGGCTTGCCGTAGGTCGCCTTTCTCTTTTGCCGACAGCAATTTCTTACTGGCAACATAAGAAACGTGATGCGCCGCTTGGCTGGAAAGCCGGGTCCGGTTTACTTATCGAACGGATAAAAAACCGTGGTGGAGAGAGCGGTTGTGGAGAAAAAACAACCGGAACTGCCTCAAGTTGGCCGGTTAGTTGCCGTAAAGCATTCGTAAGCGCACCAATAAAATGTATCCTTAGGGAAATAGTCTTTTACTGATATCGCGCATCGGGCGGCGATCAATCGGACAACGTTCAATATATTTAAAGGGTCACCGACCATGGCATCAGTTATCACCGGAATGAGCACCGCCCAGATACAGGCGCTGACTACTTCCCAAATCGTCGCTCTCGCGACATCCGACCTGAGTGCGTTCTCCACGACGCAGCTTGGGGCGTTGACGACCACCCAGATCCAGGCGATCGAAACCCGTGACCTGGCTGTCCTGAGCACGAACCAGATCGCCGCCGGCCTGACGACCACCCAGATCGCCGCGCTGAAGACGTCCCAGATCTCGTCGCTGACCACCGCCCAGACCGCTTCGCTGACGACCACCCAGGTCGGCGCGATCACGACGGCCGACCTGGCCGCGATGAAGACGAGCCAGATCGCCGCCCTGACGACGAGCCAGGTGTCGGCCGGCCTGACGACGAGCCAGATCGCCGCCCTGACCACCGGCCAGGCTGCCGCGCTGACGACCAACCAGACCGTTGCCCTGACGACCAGCCAGGTCGCCGCGCTGCAGACGGCCGCCCTCGCCGCATTCAAGACGAGCCAGGTTGCCGCGCTGACCACGAACCAGATCGCCGCCGGCCTGACCACGAACCAGCTGTCGTCGATGACGACGGCCCAGATCGCTGCGCTGACCACGAACCAGGTGTCGGCCGGCCTGACGACCAACCAGATCGTCGCGCTGAAGACGTCCCAGATCGCGTCGCTGACGACCGGCCAGGTCGGCTCGCTGACC
>JBJMVU010000343.1:0-15479 GCA_045810485.1 Massilia sp.
TCGAACCGGCGACGATGTTATTCGCAATCCATAAAAAGGTCCCGCACAGCATCGCGAGGCGCATCGGGACGCCGCGCAACAGGAACAGGGCGAGCGTGCCGATGCAGGACGCGCCCAGCGGCAGCCAGTCCGTCATGCGCGTGGCGAGCGCCAGGCCGAGGGCGAGATTCATCGCGACGACGCCGCCCGCCACCCACAACGAGCGCGTGTACAGCGCCAGCACGGAGCGCAGCAGCGACATCGTCGAACTGGCGACGGCCGTCGGGTTGCCGAGCAGGGCGAAGTGAACGATGTAGGCCAGGCATTCGCCGGCCATGAACAGCTTGAAGCGGCGGTCGTCCTTTTGCGTGAACGAGGCGACGCCGAGGACGAACGCGATGTAGCCGACGCATTGCGCCGGCGCGAACCAGTCGAGGGACATGGGGGGAAAGCCGGATTGGATGGAGCCGCGCATTATAGCCCGCCTTCTGGACTAGAATGACCGGGCAGTCCTGACAACCGATGTCTTCCAAGGAGAATTCCCATGAAAGCTGTGAACCTCGGTATCGCCTGTCTGTCCACCCTCTTCGCCCTGTCTGCCCACGCCGCCGATCCGGCGCCGGTCAAGAAGGTGAACGGCATCCTCGTCGATGCCCACGGCATGACGGTCTACACGTTCGACAAGGACGTCGCCGGCAACGGCAAGAGCGCCTGCACGGGCGGTTGCGCGGACAACTGGCCGGCCGTGAAGGCGGGCGACGCGTCCGTGCCCGCGCCGTACTCCACCGTCGTGCGCGACGACGGCAGCAAGCAGCTCGCCTATCAGGGCAAGCCGCTGTACACGTTCGTCAAGGACAAGAAGGCCGGCGACCGCGAAGGCGACAAGAAGATGAATGTCTGGCACGTCGTGACGGATTGACGGCCGCGGCGCGGCATCAGGCGGTGGGATCGTGGTCGTCGCGATGGCCCGGCGCCGGTCCGGCGCCCATGCCGCCGCCCTCCATGCCGCCGCCTCCACCACCGCCGCCCTTGCCGCCGCCGCCCTCCCCTTTGCCGCGGCTGCCCGCACCCTGAGTGCGCGTGGGGCCCTGCAGCGGGATGGCGACGCCGTCCGGAATCGGCCCCAGGTCGAGCGCCTCGCGGATGAAGGCGCGCAGCGCGATCACCAGGTCGGCCGTGTGGATCGGGCGTCCCGCCGCGAGGTCGCTCGCGGCCTGGCCCGCGAGGCGGCAGTGTTCTTCGGTGCCGAGCAGCAGGATGTCGGCCAGCGCCGCCTCGACGGCGTCGCGGATGCGGCGCGCGCGGTCCGACCCCGCGTCGACGCCGGCCGCGCGCAGGTCGCGCAAATGCTTGGGGTCGACCGTCAGCTCGCCCGTGAACGAGCCGCCCAGCGTGCGGTACGCGGCGATCAGGGTGCGCAGGCGTTCGTTGATCTGGCGGTTCATGCGCTCGCGCCGCTGCTGGATCGTCTGCATCATGAGCACGCGGATGCCCACGCCGATCAGGGTGAAGACGGCGAGACCGAAGAAGGTCGTCGCCAGCGCCTGCCACGAACTGAAGTCCAGGTAGCGCATCGCCGGTTCAGTTCACGCTGTCGCGCACGACCCGCAGCTTCGTCAGCTGGCCACGGCGGTAGGTGTACAGCGTGAGGGCCGCGTCGCGCAGGTCGCCGTTCGCATCGAAGGCGATGGCGCCCGTGATGCCCTGGTATTTGATGTGCGCGAGGGCCGGCAGGAACCTGGCCGGGTCGGACGATCCGGCCGCGCGCATGGCGGCGGCGAAGGCCATCGTCGCGTCGTAGGCGTACGGCGCATACGTCTGGAAGCCCATGCCGTAGCGCTTCTTGTAGCGCTCCGAAAAAGCGGCCATGCCCGCCTCCAGCGGCGCGTCGATGCCGCCCGCCACCACGCACACCACCTTGTCGTCGCCGAGCGCGCTGCCGGCCAGCTGCGGCAGCTTTTCCGAGCACACGCCGTCGCCCGACACGAACTTCGCGGCGATGCCCAGCGCCTGCATCTGCTTGAGCATCGGGCCAGCCGTCGCGTCCATGCCGCCGTAGAAGATCACGTCCGGCCGGCGCGCGCGGATCTGCGTGAGGATCGCATTGAAATCCGTCGCGCGGTCGTTGGTGAACTGGCGGCTGACGATCTCCGCGCCGGTCAAACGCTTGACGTCCTTCGCGAACTGGTCGGCGAGGCCCTGGCCGAACGCGGTGCGGTCGTCGATGATGGCGATCTTCTTCGCCTTCAGCGTGTTGACGGCGTAGTTGGCCAGCACGCGGCCCACGAGGTCGTCGTTGGCGACGATGCGGAATGCCGTTTTATAACCCTGGTGCGTGTACAGCGGCGTGGTGGCGGCCGGCGAGATTTGCGGGATGCCCGCGCTGTTGTAGATCTTCGAGGCGGGCACCGTCGTGCCCGAATTCAGGTGGCCGACGACCGCCACCACGCCGCCGTCGACGAGCTTTTGCGCGACGGCCGTGCCGAGCTTCGGATCGCTGCCGTCGTCCTCGGCCTGCAGCACCCATTTGACCTTCTTGCCGGCGATCGTCGCGCCATGCGCGTTCAGGTCGTCGATCGCGAGGCGTGCGCCGTTCTCGATGTCCTTGCCCTGGTGCGCGCTCGGGCCGGACAGCGGCGAAGCGCTGCCGATCTTCACTTGCGTTTGGGCGTGGACGGCCGGCACACAGGCCAGCGAAAACAGGGCGGCGAAGCAGATCAGACGCATGGGCTATTCCTTCAGGTTGATGTCCTGATTGTAATGCCCGCCGGCCGCGCTCATGACAACCAAAAGTTACAGACCATACTTGACTTCCCGCGCCGGGCGGCTAGGCTGCATGAAGCGGCCCCGCCGCACGATAACCACAAGGAGAAAGAGACATGGACGCACAAGACAATAAACGGCTCGTCATGGAAGGTTACCGGTTGTTCCAGAGCGGCGACATTCCCGGCATGCTGGCCTACGCACACGACGACGCCGCATGGATCAGCCCCGACGCCGACGCCGTGCCCTTCGCCGGCAGCTTCCACGGCAGGGCGGAAGTCGGGCGCTTCTTTTCGGAGCTGACCAAGGCCGTGCAGCCCACGCGCTTCGTCATCAAGGAGGTCATCGCGGAAAACGACAAGGTCGTCGTCCTCGGCGAGGCCACGTGGATGGTCAGGGCGAACGGGCACAGCTACGATAGCCCGTGGGTCCACGTGTTCACCATGCGTGACGGTAAGTTCATCCGCGTCGAGGCGTTGCACGACACGGCGTCGGCCGAGCACGCCTTCCGCCCCGACCGGCCGGACCTGACGGCCGCGGCGACCGCGCTGCGGCACTGAGCGGCGCGCTGCACGGGAGTTGTAGTCCTTGGCCGGCTGGAATTTTGTGGCAGCGTCCCCATCTGGATGGCTGCCATGCCTGAACTCGCCCGCTTCCTGCTGCTCGCGGCCGCATTGGCCGTCGCCACGCCCGCGCGTGCGGACGAGCTCGCCGATCTGATCAATGCGTACCGCGCCGCGCCCGCCGACTGCGACGGCGCTTCGGCCGCGCCGGTTGCGATGCTGGCCGTCGAGCCGGCGCTGTCCCGCATCCGCATCGGTCCCGGCACCTTCCTCGAATCCGCCCTGCAGCGCGCCGGCTACGAGGCCGCGCACGCCGAGGCGATCACGGTCACGGGGCCGCCCGATGCGCGCGGGGCGATGGAGGTCATCGCACAAAAATACTGCCGCACGATACGCGCCGCGGCGTTCGCCGCCGTGGGCACGGCGCACATCGGCAACGACTGGCAGGTCGTGCTGGCGCGGCCCGTCGTGATTCCGCCGTTGCCGGCGTGGCCGGACGCGGGCCGGGACATCCTCGCGCTCGTCAACGCGGCGCGCGCGCAACCCCGCACGTGCGGGACGCAGGCGTTCGGTCCGGCCGGTCCGCTGGCGTGGAACCCGCTGCTGGGCCAGGCCGCCCTCGTGCACAGCACGGACATGGCGCAGAAACACTACTTCAACCACAAGCAGCCGGACGGCAGCGTGCCGGCGGACCGCGCAACGGCCGCCGGTTACCGCTGGCGTCGTGTCGGCGAAAACATCGCGTCGGGCCAGCGCACGCCCGAGGAAGCGGTGGCGTCGTGGCTGGACAGTCCGGGGCACTGCGCCAACATCATGAACCCGGCGTTCACGGACATGGGGGCGGCCTACGCGATCCATCCGCAGAACCGCAACCGCACCGCCTACTGGACGCAAGTCTTCGGCGCGCCGCGTTGATCATTAATCCAGGCTATGGCGTTCATAAAAACAAACATATTGCACGCAATTGAATTGCGCGCTATAGTTCAACCCATGGAAACGAACGACGCAAACGCAGCGCTCCTGCTCGACAACCAGTTGTGCTTCGCACTCCACTCGGCATCGCTGGCGATGACGAAGGTGTACAAGCCGCACCTGGACCAGCTGGGCGTGACGTATCCGCAGTACCTGGTGCTGCTGGTGCTGTGGGAGCGCGACGGCCTGAGCGTGTCGGACATCGGCGAGCGCCTGTACCTCGATTCCGGGACGTTGACCCCGCTGCTGAAGCGGCTCGAGGCCCAGGGCCTGGTCGACCGCTCCCGCGATCCGCAGGACGAGCGCCGCGTGGTGATCCGGCTGACGGCCGCGGCGCGTGCGCTGAAGGACCAGGCGGCCGGCATCCCGGCCTGCATCCTGGGCGCCACCGGCTGCGACGTGCGGGAAGTTGTAAGACTCGTCGGCGAGATCAAGACAATGCGCGACAGGCTCGCCGGCGCAATTTGACATTGAAGGTTTATGTGCAGTACGAACTCAACCACTGAAAGGTAACGCGATGACCACCAAACTCGACAAAGTCCTGTACACCGCCAAGGCACACACCACCGGCGGCCGCGAAGGCGCCTCCCGCAGCGACGACGGCCTGCTGGACGTTCGCCTGGCGCCGCCGAAGGAAATGGGCGGCAAGGGCGATGCCACCAACCCGGAACAACTGTTCGCCGCCGGCTACTCGGCCTGCTTCATGGGCGCGATCAAGTTCGTCGCTGGCCAGAAGAAAGTCGCCGTCCCGGCCGACGCATCGATCGACGCCAGCGTCTCGATCGGCCCGATCCCTAACGGTTTCGGCCTGGCCGTGGAACTGGCCGTGAGCCTGCCGGGCCTGGACCGCGCCGTGGCGCAGGACCTGGTCGACGCGGCCCACATCGTGTGCCCGTACTCGAACGCGACCCGCGGCAATATCGACGTCACGCTGAGCCTGATCTAAGTTTTAGTCTGACATGAGCGAGGCGCCACCCACGATGGGTTGGCGCCTTTCTTTTATCGTTCGTGCCTGAGCAGGTCGGGAATTCGTTGGTGTTCTTCAATGAAACGCCAATTGGCTTCGTAAAGCGCGAACGCATCCTCTCCCGTGATCACATCGTCGGGCCGGCGATTCCAGGCGATCACGGTCAGTTGAGGAAAATCCCTGATAACAATCTTATCGATAGCAGGTGTCATGAGAGGATCATGGGCGCGCGTCATGGAAACTTCAACACGCGTAACCGATAGCCGCCCACCTTAGGCGATATCGACGTCGATTTATTTTATCTATTATCTCCATATAAACAGATAGTTTGCCTGGATGCTTTGCAAGCTCTACCATGGTAATGAATAGATCACAGCTATCGAAGCAAATCCTTCGATAGCTCAACCATGAAAGAGCCGCCATGACCCAACTGACCACCGCTTCCGGCATTCCCGTCGACGACAACCAGAACTCGATCACGGCCGGCCCGCGCGGCCCCGTGCTGCTGCAGGACTTCCACCTGATCGAAAAACTGCAGCACTTCAACCGCGAGCGCATTCCCGAGCGCGTCGTGCACGCGAAGGGTTCGGGCGCATACGGCACCTTCACGGTCACCCACGACGTCAGCCGGTACACGAAGGCGAAGCTGTTCGCGACGGTGGGCAAGCAGACAGAAACGTTCCTCCGCTTCTCGACCGTCGGCGGCGAAAAGGGTTCGGCCGACACGGAACGCGATCCGCGCGGTTTCGCGGTGCGCTTCTACACCGAGGAAGGCAACTGGGACCTGGTCGGCAACAACACGCCGACGTTCTTCCTGAAGGACGGCATCAAGTTCCCGGACTTCATCCACACGCAGAAACGCGACCCGCAGACGAACCTGAAATCCGCGCAGAACGTATGGGACTTCTGGAGCAAGACGCCGGAAAGCCTGCACCAGGTGACGATCCTGTTCTCGGACCGCGGCACCCCGGACGGCTACCGCCACATGGACGGCTTCGGCAGCCACACGTACAGCCTGATCAATGACGCGGGCGAACGCGTGTGGGTCAAGTGGCACTTCAAGACGCAGCAAGGCATCAAGAACCTGAGCGCGGCGGAGGCCCAGCGCCTGGCCGGCGTCGACCCGGATTACGCCCAGCGCGACCTGTTCAATGCGATCGCGACAGGCGACTTCCCGCGCTGGAGCGTGGAGATCCAGGTCATGGACGACGCCCGGCGCGCCGCCTGGGAAGCGAAGACCGGCTGGGACGCGTTCGATCTCACCAAGGTGTGGCCGCAGGGCGAGTTCCCGCGCATCCCGGTCGGCACCCTGGAACTGAACCGCAACCCGGACAACTACCACGCCGACGTCGAGCAGGCCGCCCTGTCGCCGTCGAATATCGTGCCGGGCCTGGGCTACAGCCCGGACAAGATGCTGCAGGCGCGCCTGTTCGCCTACCACGACGCCCAGCTGTACCGCGTCGGCACGAACCACCAGCACCTGCCGGTGAACCGCCCGCGCTGCCCGTTCCACAACCAGCAGCGCGACGGCGCGATGGCCATCGCCAACGGCGGCGCGGCGGCGAACTATGACCCGGTGCATGCAGGCGTCCCGGCCGCGGGCGGCTTTGGCCACGGCGACGCCGGCTGGCCGGTGAACGGCAACGCGGGCCGCTACGACACCCGCGCCACCGACGACCACTTCACGCAGGCCGGCAACCTGTTCCGCCTGCTCACCGAGGAAGGCAAGCGCAACCTGATCGCCAACATCGCCGGGTCGCTGTCCAATGCGGATGCCGCCATCCAGGATCGCCAGATCGGCCACTTCCTGAAAGCGGATGCGGCGTATGGGCAGGGTGTGGCGGAAGCGATCCGTCAGCTGCAGAACAAGGCATAAACGTAAGCGCAAAAGATGCATCACGACGGGCCGGACGGCGATGCTGTCCGGCCCGTTTTTCTTCGTGGATTCTCACCAAAAATCACATTAATCCCTTCATATTCAAGGACTTCTGGACTTTATTGCTGAGCTGGGCAATAGTTGTGTCTTTACAAAATAAGATGCAATCATGGCCACAGTTGTTACGCGGTTGGGGACCGTGTACGGCGGCGCGAGCAATGCCGACATCGTGGGCCGGCTGTACCACAACGTGCTGCACCGCACGCCCGAGCAGGCCGGGTACGACTACTGGCTGGGCGTCCTGAACGACAACAAGGCGAGCCTGTCGGACGTGCTCGCGGCATTCAGCGACAGCGCCGAGAATGAGAACGCGGTGGCGGACCTGATCGCCGGCGGCATCCTGTTTACGCCCTGGCAGGGCTGACCATCACATACTCAAAATAAAACATATCATCATGACCATTTCCGATACGCGGTTGGGGACCGCACCCCTTGTCCTGAACGGCACCCTGTCCGGCGGCGGAGCCGCCACGGCCGACGTCCAGCCGCCGAGGCTCGTTTCCTATCCCGAGGACGGCGCGGCGATCACCGGCGACCTGGTGTTCACGTTCAACGAGAACATCCAGGCCGGCAGCGGCCTGCTGAAATTGATGTCGGGATCCGACGTCGTCTTCAGCGGCGACGTCACGACCTCACCCTCCATCCACGTGACGGGCAAGACCCTCACGCTGCATCTGGACAAACAGCTGAACTACGGCACCGAATACTGGGTCGATCTGGACACCCACGCGATCAAGGACGTGGCCGGAAACAAAATGGACTACCCGGGCTTCATCTCCTTCCTGAGCGCGCTCAGCCCGACGGCCGTCAACCTGGGCGGCGGCGATGGCTACGAGCTCCTGCACGGCAGCGAGCTCGGCGATACGCTGTCCGGCGGACTCGGCAACGATACGCTCCAAGGCCACGGTGGTAACGACCTGCTGACCGGCGGTCCCGAGGGTGACGACATCTGGAACGATTACGACAGCATCGACGGCGGCGCCGGCGACGACACCCTCGACGGCGGGGCCGGCGTCGACCAGTTGTATGGCGGCGATGACGACGACCTCATCCACGGCGGTACCAACGCAGACCAGCTCCACGGCGACAGCGGCAACGACCAGCTCTTCGGTGATGAACACAACGACAACCTGAGCGGCGACGCCGGCGACGACACGCTCGATGGCGGCACGGGCAACGACTGGCTGTACGACGTGGCGGGCCGCAATGTGCTGCGCGGCGGCGACGGCGACGACAGGTTGATCGTATCCGACAGCCTGTACTATGGCGGGACCAGCAACGGTACCGGCACGCTGGATGGCGGCGCCGGCAACGATACGCTCACCGGCACCGACACGGCCGACTACAGCGGTGGCGATGGCGACGACAGTTTCGTCATCGAAGTGAGGTCGATCCAGGGCCCGGCGTCGAGTGCCGGCGGCGGCGCCGGCAACGATACGTTCACGTACCGGATGATCGGCCATACGACCGGCCACCTCGTGTTGAGCGGCGGGGCCGGGATGGACACATACGAACTGCAAGCGCTCGCGAGCGGCCTGCCGGACAGCACGGCGCGGGTCGATGTCACCGATTTCCAGGCCGGCGCCGGCGGCGACCTGATCCAACCGAGTTTCCTGCTGCCCTACGATTTCAGCGGCAATCCGTTCGCGAGCGGCGACGTGAAACTGGTGGCGGACGCCACCGGCACGGCGCTGCAGACGCGGGTCAAGCTGAATGACGGCAACGTCGTCTACCAGACCATGCTGCACCTGGACGGCATTCGGCCGAATCAGCTCGACGGCAGCAATTTCGTCGGCGGATTCAATCCGGACGGGTCCTCGAAAGGCGTTACGCTGACGGGCACCGCCAATACGGACGAGTTGCACGGCCTGCCGTTGGATGACACCATCAGCGGCCTCGACGGGGACGATTTCCTGTACGGCGGCCGCGGCAACGACATGCTGGACGGCGGCAAGGACAACGATTACCTCGACGGCGGTGATGACAACGACACGCTTGCCGGCGGCGATGGCAACGATAATCTGCGCGACGACCATGGCGACAACACGTTCCAGGGCGGCGCAGGCGACGATTCCATTTCCGCGCTGTCGGCCGGGCACGACAGCGTCGACGGCGGCACGGGCGACGACACCATCAGCGGCGGCCGCGGCGACACGGTCGACGGCGGCGCAGGCAACGATACGATCACGACATGGGGCGGCGCCGTAACGCGCGGCGGCGACGGCAACGACACGTTCTACATTCTGGGCGATACGGACGCAACGACAATTGTCAGCGGCGGTGCGGGTGCGGACACGTTCATCCCGGTCAATGGCGTGACAGGTGGCACGGTCACCATCACGGACTTTTCCGCAGCCGCCGGCGACAAGCTCGACCTGCGCCCGCTCCTGCCGCTCAACTTCAGCGGTAATCCGTTCGGCCAAGGTTACCTCAAGGCGCAACAGTCCGGCAGTGACGTCAAGCTGTACGTCGACCTCGACGGCGGCGGCAATGCCTATACCCTGTTCGCGACCCTCACCGACACCAAGCTGGCGGCGCTGCCCGCCTCCGCCTTCCTCGACGGCTACGACCCGACCGGCACGAGCAAGGGTGTCACGCTGACGGGTACGATCGACGCCGACACGCTGGCCGGCGGCGCCCTCGACGACACGCTCACTGGCGGCGCCGGCAACGACATCCTGCACGGCGGCGGCGGCAACGACCTGCTCGAGGGCGGCGACGAAACGGCGGGCGGCGGCGACATCCTCGACGGCGGCTATGGCAACGACGTGCTGCACGGCGGCGCCGGCAACGACACCCTGCGCGGCGAGACCGGCGACGATACGCTGGACGGCGGCGCGGGCAACGACTTCCTGGTCGATATCAACGGCATCAACGTGCTGCGCGGCGGCGCCGGCAACGACATCATCGACGACAGTACGTATGCGTACGGCGAGCACGGCCACAGCACGCTCGATGGCGGCGATGGCGACGATATCCTCATGTCCGCCAGGGATGGCGACGTCGTGCGCGGCGGCGCCGGCAACGACACCATCCAGGCCAGCGTGAACCACCCGGACTCGAGCCAGGCGTTCCACATCACCATCGACGGCGGCGACGGGGCCGACATCATCAGCCTCGGCCGCTCCTACGTAGGGGATCATGACGTCGTGATCATCAGCGGCGGCGCCGGCATCGATACCTTCCGCATCGTGGCCAGCGAGCCGCACGGCGATGCACCCGTCATCAAGGACTTCCAGGCCGGCAAAGGTGGAGACGTGCTGGACGTGGTGGCCATGCTTCCGTCGACGCCCACGGCCAATCCGTTCGGCGCCAGCGGCGTGCTGCGCCTCGTCCAGGACGGCACGAACACCCTCGTCAAGCGGCTCGCGACGCCGACCGCGAAGGATGGCACGGTCCTCGTCGTGCTGCAAAACGTGGACATCAAGGATCTTACGAGCGACAACTTCCCCCGAGGCATACGCCCAGACGGTTCCTCGGCCGGCTTGACGCTGCAGGGCGGCGACGGTGCCGATACGATCGACGGTGACTTCCTCGACGATACCATCCACGGCGGCGGCGGCGACGACTACATATCGGGGGGCGGCGGCACCAACCTGCTCTACGGGGACGCCGGCGCCGATACCCTGTACGGCGGCATCGGCAACGCCGCGGACCATCTCTTCGGCGGCAGCGGAAACGATGTCCTCAGCGGAGGGGGCAACGACACGCTGGAAGGCGGGAACGACGACGACCGCCTGGAAACCTATGGCGGCGGCAACCGCCTGGACGGCGGTGCCGGCAACGACCGTCTGCACGCCTACGACAATGACCTGCTGCTGGGCGGGGACGGCAACGACACGCTGCAGGCCACCGGCTTCGGCGATACGCTCGAAGGCGGCAGCGGCAACGACGTACTGAGCGCGGAAACCTACAATGGGCTCATTTCCGGTTCCGCCATCGGCAAACTGACGCTGGACGGCGGCGACGGCGACGATGCCTTGGTCTTTGCGATCAGCTCCACCCACACGGCACTGGTCCAGGCACACGGCGGCGCGGGCCAGGACACCTTCACCGTCAAGACAGTGACACCGGCGACCGTCATCACCATCGACGATTTCCAGGCCGGCGCCGGGGGCGACCTCATCGACCTGGACGGCATCGCGCGCACCGACAGCCTGGGCCAGTCGCCCTTCGGCTCCCATGGCAACCTCAAGGTGGTGCAACGCGGTGCCGACACGGTGCTGCAGGCAGACCTGGACGGCAACGGTCCCGGCGGCTTCACCGACGTCATGATCCTGAAGAACGTGGACAAGTCCATGCTCAAGGCGGCCAGCTTTTGGAACGGTTTCAACCCAGACGGCAGCAACACGGGCATCAACCTCGCCGGCACCGGGGCAGCCGACAAGCTCAACGGCGGCTTCCTCGACGATACGCTCGCGGGCGGTGCCGGCAACGACACGCTCACCGGCGACCTGGGCAACGACAGCGTTGACGGCGGCGATGGCGACGACGTTCTCAGCGACAACTACTACACCACCTACGTCGACCAATCGACCCACCTGCTGAACGGCAACGACACCCTGCACGGCGGCGCCGGCAACGACACACTGGCCAGCTGGTACGGCAACGACAGTCTCGACGGCGGCAGCGGCGACGACGACCTGCAGATCGGCGTCGGCTTCTACCGCGGGGCCGATACCGTCCACGCGAACGGTGGCGACGGGAACGACCATGTCGACGTCACCGTCTATTACCAGTCCAACATGAATATCCAGCTGACCGGCGGCGCCGGCAGCGACACTTTCGTGATTGCCGCCCCGCCGACCGCGAACGCCATCACGATCACCGACTTCCAGGCCGGCGCCGGCGGCGATGTGCTGCAGGCCTTCGACGCCAACTGGACGGGTACGACGCCGCTCGCCGGCGGGTACTACCGTCTGCACCAGCGCGGCAGCGACACGGTGCTCGTCCACGATGCCGACGGCCCGGGCGGTCCGCAGACCTTCCACGACCTCGTCATCCTCAAGAACGTCGACAAGTCCACGCTCGTGGCGGACAACCTGGGCGGCTGGCCGGCGGACGGTTCCACCGCCGGAAAGGTCATCGACGGCACGCCGGCCGCCGACACGCTCGAAGGTACGCCGGTGAACGACACGATCCACGGAGGCGACGGCGACGACGCCATCACCGGCGCTGGCGGCGACGACCGGATCGACGGCGGCCCTGGCGCCGACGCGCTGTACGGCGCCGAAGGCAACGACGTCATCTCCGGCGATACCGGCAACGATTCCCTAGATGGCGGCGAAGGCGACGACACGGTGACAGGCGGCGACGGCGACGACCTGCTGGGCGCCCTCCTCGGCGGCAACGACCTGGTGCAGGGCGGCGCCGGCAACGACCATCTCGTCGGCGTCGCGGGCAACGCGACCCTCGACGGCGGCAGCGGCGACGACCTGCTCGACGCCGTGGACGCCGCGGACCATGCGCATCTCGCGCTGCTGGGCGGCGCCGGCAGCGACACGTTCCGCAATCTGGGCAATCCCTGGCTGAGCGCGGTCGTCACGGCGACGGGCGGCGACGGCCGCGACGTCTTCGAGGTCTCGGTCCCGGGCGCGCTCTATACGGTCACCGACTTCCAGGCCGGCGCGGACGGCGACCGGATCGACGTGAAGCTCGACCTCGGCACGGACAAGAATCCGTTCGCCGACCACCACCTGCTCCTGCGCCAGGTCGGCAACGACGTGTACCTCGAAGCCGACTTCGACGGCACGGCCGGCGACGGCCGCTTCTACCATCTGGTGAAGCTGTCGAACGTGAACATCAGCCAGCTCACGGCCGACAATTTCGTGCAGCACTATGATCCGCAGGCGGCCGTGACGCCTGCGCCGACACCGACGCCTACTCCAACGCCGACACCGACGCCGACGCCGACGCCTACACCGACGCCGACGCCGACACCTACGCCAACGCCCACGCCTACGCCTACGCCTACGCCGACACCCCCATCGCAGGGCTCGACGCAAACCGGCACCACCGGCGCCGACCAGTTGCCCGGCACCGCCGGCGACGACAAGCTCGACGGCGGCGCCGGCGACGACCTCCTGCACGGCGGCCCCGGCAACGACCTGCTGATCGGCGGCGCCGGCCGCGACACCGCCAGCTACGACGGCAAGTCGACCGACTACAAGGTCAAGCACGACGCCGCCGGCTGGCACGTGAACGACCAGCGCGCGGGCGGCACCGACGGCGCCGACGTCCTGCAAGGCGTCGAACGCGTGACCTTCGCCGACAACACGCTCGCGCTGGACACCGGCGGCGTCGCGGCCCAGGCCTACCGCTTCTACCGCGCCGCGTTCGACCGCGCGCCGGATCTGCCCGGTCTCGGCTTCTGGATCGGCGCGATGGACAAGGGGTCGTCCGTGCAGGACCTCGCGGCCGGCTTCGCCACGTCGAAGGAATTCAACGACATGTACGGCGGGGCGAGCAATGCCGACATCGTGGCGCGGCTGTACCACAACGTGCTGCACCGTACGCCCGAGCAGGCCGGGTACGATTACTGGCTGGGCGTCCTGAACGACAACAAGGCCAGCCTGTCGGACGTGCTGGCCGCGTTCAGCGACAGCGCCGAGAACAAGGATGCGGTGGCCGACCTGATCGCCAGCGGCATCCTGTTCACGCCGTGGCAGGGCTAGCCGCCTGCCTGCGCCGTGAGCCAGGGCACGATGACGTCGAGCAGGCGCTGCGGCGCCTCGAGCGGGATCATGTGGCCCGTGTCTTCGATGACGGCGAGCGTGGCGCCGGGGATGGCGGCCGCCATCTCCCGCGCTTCCGCGAGGCTGCGCAACTGGTCGTCCGCCGCGGCCACGACGAGCGTCGGGCAACCGATCTCGCCTGAGCGTTCGAGGTCGCCCGGCCGGTCCAGCAGCGACTGGCGCCGGAACACCTCGCCGCCGAGGCGCATCCCCATCGCGCGCACTCTTTCGATCAGGGCCTCGTTGTCGCGCTGCCGCGGGTGCAGCGACGTCGCGACGGCGGTGCGACTGAGGCCGCTGAAGGCGATCGTCGGGGCCGCGTTGCCGATCGCGCCCTTGCGCTTCTGCAGGGCGGCCGTGTCGCCGCGGGTGGACGTGGCGATCAGCACCAGCGCGCGCACGCGGCCGGGCGCCTGGCGCGCGATCGCGCGCGCGACGTAGCCGCCCATCGAAAACCCCACGAGCAGGAAGACTGGCGGCGCTGTCTCGAGGACGCGGCGCGCCATTGCCTCGACCGACGTGTCGTGGCGCAGGTCGGCGTGGACCACCGGGCCGAAGCGCGCCAGCGCCGGCAGCATGTCGTCCCACAGGGTTTCGTCGGCCATGAAGCCGGGCACAAGAAGGATAGCCATGCCGGCATCCTAGCGGATTTATACCCGCGCCGGATAGGCATGCGGACTATCCCTCACTGTCCTGAGTCGCCTCAAGGCGGACCAGACCTATTGCGATTTTCATTGACTCTTGTTGCCCGGAAAAAACAAGGAGCCCCATGAAACCCTTCGCCACCATCAGCGTGCGCAACCAGCTCAGGTTCGCGTTCGCCGTCGTCATCGTGCTGTCGTTTTTCGCGACGGCCATCGCCATCTGGCGCCTGCAAGTCCTGTCGGACGACACCCAGGCCCTCACGCAGCGGCCGCTCGTGAAGGAAAGGCTGATTTCCGGCTGGCTGCTGAACACGTCGGTCGCCGCCAAGCGCACCGGGGCCATCGCCCGCTCCGCCGACACGGAGCTCGCGACCTGGTACGCCGCCGAGACGCAGGACTCGACGACGCGCACCACCGCGCTGCAGAAGCAGGTCGGCGACCTGCTCGACACGCCGCAGGAACGCGCCGTGTTCGAGCGGATCGGCACGGCGCGCCAGCGCTACATCGTCACGCGCGACCGCGTCATGGCCCTGAAAAAGGCAGGCAACGACGCCGAGACGCGCAAGGTCTTCGACGACGAATTCGTGCCCGCCGTGACCGCGTATCTCGGCCAGGTCAAGGCGCTGCTGGAACTGCAGCAGAAAGAGATCGACACGCGCGTCGCCGCCGTGCTGGCGGCGGCGGACCGCAGCAGCCATGTCCTGACCGCGCTGTGCCTCGCCACGCTCGTCTTCAGCATCGGCGCCGGCACCGTGTGCGCGCGCCTCCTGTTCCGGCGCCTGGGCGGCGAGCCGGCACGCGCGGCGCAGGTGGCGGCCGAGATCGCGGGCGGCAACCTGTGCGTGGCCGTGCCGGTTGCCGCGGGCGACAGGGACAGCCTGATGGCCGCCCTCGAGCGCATGCGCGCGAGCCTCGCGGGCA
>JBJMVU010000344.1:0-14205 GCA_045810485.1 Massilia sp.
CTCAGCCACACGCCCGCAGGCAGTTTCAGCTTGGTCAAATCGGACTGCAGCGCGGCGACGAACGACCCGAGGTCGCGCCCGCGCACGTTGGCCGTGACGACGATGCGGCGCTTGCCGTTCTCGCGGCTGATCTGGTTCGCTTCCGGCACGAAGGAAAGCGTGGCGATCTCGGACAGCGGGATGCTGGCGCTGCGGCCCTCGCGCGCAGGCAGGGAGATCGGCAGGCGGCGCAAGGTCTCGACATCGTTGCGCGCGCCTTCCGGCAGGCGCACGGTGATGGCGAAGCGGCGGTCGCCTTCGAACACCGTGCCCACGTCGCGGCCGCCGACGAGCGTGCCGAACGCTTCCTGCACGTCGGCCACGTTCAGGCCGTAGCGCGCGGCCTTGATGCGGTCGACGGCCAGGGTCAGCGCGGGCAAGCCTTCCGTCTGCTCGATTTTTACGTCGACCGCGCCCGGCAGCCGTTCCACGACCTGGGCGATGCGCCGGGCCGTCGCGAGCATGGTCGCCGTGTCGTCGCCGAAGACTTTCACGGCCACGTCGCTGCGCACGCCCGATATCAACTCATTGAAACGCAGCTGGATCGGTTGCGAGAACTCGTAGTTGTTGCCGGGGATGCGATTCGCCGCCTCCGCGATCGCGGCCACCAACTGCGCATGCGTGCGTCTCGGCTTCGGCCACTGGCTTTCCGGCCGCAGGATCAGATAGCTGTCGGCCGCGTTCGGCGGCATCGGGTCCGTCGCCACCTCGGCCGTGCCGATGCGCGCGAACGCGCGCTCGATCTCGGGGAACTCGCGCAGCAGCGCGGCCTCCAGCTTCTGCTGCATCGCCACCGACTGCTGCAGGCTCGTGCCGGGGATCCGCAGCGTCATCACGGCAAGGTCTCCTTCGTTCAGGTTGGGCGCGAACTCGGTGCCGAGACGCGTCGCCAGCAGGCCCGTCAACAGCACGGAGAGCGCGGCGAACGTCAGTGCGACGGGGCGGTTGCGCAAGGTCCAGTCCAGCAGCGGGCGGTACCAATCGCGCGCCTTGTGCATCAGGCGGTTGTCGCGCTCGGCCACATTGCCGCTGACGAACAGCGCGACGGCGGCCGGCACGAACGTCACCGACAGGATCATCGCGGCCACCAGCGCCATCACGACCGTGAGCGCCATCGGGTGGAACATCTTGCCCTCGATGCCGGACAGTGCGAGCAGCGGCAGGTAGACCGTCATGATGATCAACTGGCCGAACAGCAGCGGCCGCCTCGCCTCCGCCGCGGCGAGCGCCACCTCCGTGCGGCGTTCCGCGCCCGTCAATGGGCGCCCGACCTCGGCCTGGGCGATTGCCAGCCTTCGAATGCAGTTCTCGACGATGACGACGGCGCCGTCGATGATGATGCCGAAGTCGAGCGCGCCGAGGCTCATCAGGTTGGCGCTCACGCCCGCCTGCACCATGCCCGTGAACACGAGCAGCATCGTGAGCGGGATGACGAGCGCGGTGACGAGCGCGGCGCGCAGGTTGCCCAGGAAGGCGAACAGGATCGCGATGACCAGCAGCGCGCCTTCGACGAGGTTGTTGCGGACGGTGCCGATCGCCTTGTTCACCAGCACGGCGCGATCGTACACGGGCAGGGCCTGCACGCCGGGCGGCAGCGAGCGGTTGACCTCGTCCAGCTTGCGGCGCGCGCTGTCCGCGACGGCGCGGCTGTTCTGGCCGATCAGCATGAAGACGGCGCCCAGCACGACTTCCCTGCCGTTTTCCGTGGCGGCGCCGGTGCGCAATTCGCGGCCCGGTTCGACGTCGGCCACGTCGCGCACGCGCACCGGCGCACCGTCGACGACATCCAGCACGATGTTGCGAATCTCCTCCAGCGTCTTGACCTGCCCCGGCGTGCGCACGACGAATTGCTCGCCGCCGCGTTCGATATAGCCGGCGCCCGCGTTGACGTTGTTGCGGTCGATGGCATTCACCAATATCGCCAGCGACAGGCCATGCGCGGTCAGCTTCGCCATGTCCGGCGCGACCTGGTACTCCTTCAGGTAGCCGCCGATCGTGTTCACTTCCGTTACGCCCGCGACGCCGCGCAGTTGCGGCGCCACGATCCAGTCCTGGATCTCGCGCAGGTCGGCCGGAGAATAGGGCGTGCCGTCCGGTTTCAGCGCATCGGGGCGCGCTTCGACCGTCCAGTAAAAAATTTCGCCGAGCCCCGTCGCGATCGGGCCCAGCGCCGGATCGGCCTTGTCCGGCAGCCGGCTCCTGGCCTGCTGCAGCCGCTCGCTCACGAGCTGGCGCGCAAAATAAATGTCGGTGCCTTCCTTGAAGACGACGGTCACCTGCGACAGGCCGTAGCGCGACAGCGACCGCGTCTGTTCGAGCCGGGGCAGGCCGCTCATCGCCGACTCGATCGGGAAGGTGATGCGCTGCTCGACTTCCAGCGGAGAATAACCCTGCGCGGCCGTGTTGATCTGCACCTGCACGTTCGTGATGTCGGGCACGGCGTCGATCGGCAGGCGCTGGTAGCTGACGACGCCCAGTCCGGCGAGGGCAAGGACGGCGAGTACGACCAGCCAGCGGCGCGCGATGGCGAATGCGATAAGTTGTTCGAACATGGTCGCCTCGTCAGTCCTCGTGCCCGGCTTCGCTCTTGCCGAGGTCCGCCTTCAGCAGGAAGCTGCCGCCGGCCGCGACGACGTCGCCCGCCGCCAGCCCGCGCACGATCTCGATGCGCTTGCCGTCCGAGCGCCCGGGCACGACGTCACGCACCGCGAAGCCCGCTTTCGTGCGGACGAACACGACGCTGTGCTCGTGGATCGTCTGGATGGCGTCGCCGGACACCGTTACCGGCGCCTGCGACTGCGGTCCCATCAGGTCGACGCTGGCCAGCATGCCCGGCCGCAGGCGCGCATCGCGGTTCGGCAGCACGATGCGCGCCGTCGCCATGCGCGTCGTCTCGCCCAGGACGGGGCCGACGAACGCGACGGCGCCGTCGATCTCGCCCGGCTGCGTGCCCACGCTGATCTTCGCCGCCATGCCGGCGCCGACCTGGCCCAGGCTGTCGGCGGGCACGGCCGCCTCGATCCACACGTGCGACAGGTCGGCGATCGTGAGCAAGGGCTTCGTCTCGTCGACGGCCTGGCCCGCGACGGCCGGCCTCTCGACGACGACGCCGGCGATGGGCGAGCGCACCGTCACGCTGCCCGACACGCCGGCGCCGGCCTCGATGCCGAGGGCGGCCAGATGCTGCGTGGCGGCCTGGGCGGCGATCTCCGCTTCCTGCATCGCCGCCGCGGCGGCTTCATAATCCTGGCGGGCCGAGATGCGTTCGTCCCACAGCGTCTTTTCGCGCTGGTACGTCGAGCGGGCAAGCTGCAGGCGCTGGCGCGCGCTGGCGGCCTCGGCGCGCCACTGTGCGACGGCCGGGCTCTGGATCGTCACGAGTGCCTGGCCCTTGCGCACGAGGGCGCCCGGCGACACGAGCACGGCCTGCACGATGCCTTGCGCGGGCGCGGCCAGGGCGACGGTGCGCTCCGCGTCGGTTTTCACCTGCGCGGGCAGGTGCAGCCGCTGCCGCAGCGTGGCTGGAGCGGCCGTGTCGAGTGCGATGCCGTTGGCCTTGATCTGCGCCTCCGTCATCGCGATGCCGCGTGCGCCCGCGTCTTCCGCTGCGGCGCCGGTTTCCGCGCCGCGGTCGTCGTGGCCGTGCGCATCGTTCGCTGGTGCAGTGTCCCGGCGCGTGAACAGCATCAGGCCGGCAAGGAGGAGGGCGAGCGCGCACATCAGCGCAATCGCCAGAGTCTGTTTCTTCGTCATGGTGTTCTTTCAGTCCTGGTCGGTGCCGGCGAGGCGTTCGATGTCGGCCCAGGCGCGCCACGCGCTTTCCAGGCTGTCCCACCGGCGCGTCTGCGCCTGGAACCATGTACGCTGGGCATCGAGCACGTCCAGGAAGGAAAACTTCCCGTACTCGAACCCTTTCAGCGTCTGCTCGTATGCGGATTTCGCGCCCGGTACGACGTCGTCATGCAACAGCCGGGCCTCCTGTTTCGCCGCCTCGTAGCGCGTGTGGGCGGCCGTCAGCGCCGCCGTCGTCTCGACGCGGGCGGCGGCCAGCTCGTCGCTCGCGGCATCGGTGCGGCGCAGGGCCGCGCGCACGGCATCCTCGTTGCGGTTGAACAGGGGCAGCGGCACGGACAGGCCGACGACGGCCTGGCGCCGGCCGACCTGGTCATCCTTTTGCGTGCCCACGGACAGGGTCACGTCCGGCACGCGCGCGGCACGCTCGACGTCCGCCCGGGCCTGCCGCGCCGCGAGCTGGCCGCGTGCGCGGCGGACGGCGGCGGATTCACGGGTCAGCAACGTGACGATGGGCGTGGCGTCGGGCAGCCGGTCGCTGTCGTCTTCCAACGCGAGGGTTGCCGAGGAACGGCCGACCAGCGCGCCCAACCTGGTGCGGGCGATCGCCAGCGCGGCGGTCGCCTGGGTCAGCGCGGTCGAGGCGTCGACGGCGGCGAGGCGGGCGCGCGTCTCGTCGATCGGTGAGATCTTTCCGGCGGCCACGCGCTTGCCGGCGACATCGACCGTCCGGCGCGCGAGGTCGGTCAATGCCTGCGCGAGTGCCAGCCGGTGTCCGGCGATCAGGACGTCGTGGTAGGCGGCGATGACGTCGGCCCGGATGGCGAGTCGCTGCGCCAGCCGGTCGCCGCGCGCCACGTCGGCCTCCCCCTTGGCGAGGGCGACGCGGGCCCGGCGTTTGCCGCCGAGCTCGATCGGCTGGTTGATCTGCACGGTGGTCGTGCGCGTGCCCGCCTGCTGGCCTTCGCGCAAGTAAGACAGCTCGGGATTGGGCAGGCGGCCGGCCTGGCCGACGAGGGCGTCGCTCGCCGCCACCTCGTGCGCGGCCGCGCGCGCGGCAGGCTGGTCGAGGGCGCGCCGGATCGCTGTGGATAAGTCGATGGGGGCGGTGTCCGCCGCGACGCGCAGGGGCTCGGCGCCGCAGCGCCATGCCAATGCGGATGCGAGGACGAGCACCGCCAAGGTCCTGGATGTGTTCATGCGTGCTCCTGAAAATGGTCGATTCAGGCGCGCGGAGATTGTGGGGCATCAAGCCCGAAGAAGAACCGCCGCGCGCGGGTCAGGCGGCGGCAGGCCATTGCGGCCGTTCGGGACGGCTTGCGGGAGGCGCTTTGAGGTAGGGCGGGAAGAAGGCGATGCTGGAAGCGTGCCGGCGCTCGGCCGGTATCACGACGAACGCGGCGGGCAGGCAGGCGGTGTGCCCGAACGTGCAGGCCGCGCAGTGCGGATCGGTGAGGGACGCGCCGTCATCGTCGGCCACGAACACGGGTCCGGCGTCCGCGGCGACGCTGTGGTGGCTCACGCCGGACGGCGTCATCGCGCAGCACTTGTCCGCCACGGCCAGGGCAACCTGGAATGGATAGACGACGAGCAGCAGGATGAGGATCAGGCGGCGCATGACGCAATAATACCGCATTAAAAGATGGCTTTATTCATCAATGAGCGGCCTCAAGCAATCACGGGAATATGGTTGGGTTCGCCATCGATCTGCATATACCTTTAATGGGAGGGATAACGCCATGCCTGGATGATTCCCGAAATAAACGATTGAACTTGCTGGAGGGTCGCTGTAATGAAAAGCGCACATATGCTTGGCGGACTTTTTTTATTAGGAACTTTATCCGCCTGTTGTAATCCACCGTTGGTATCCACGATCGACGCCCCGAAATTGCCGCAGCAGGCGTCGAACTGGTGCTGGGCAGCCAGCGGCCAGATGACCATGCGTTTCCTGGGCCACGACGTCGCCCAATGCGTCGAAGCCAATAACCGTTTCGGTCTCACGACGTGCTGCGAAAATAATTCCGGCAGCTGCAATAACGGCGGCTGGCCGGAATACGAGAAATACGGTTTTACGGCCGACCAGACCTCCGATACCGCGCTCACGTTCAGCCAGATAAAATCGCAGATTTATTGCGGGAAGAAACCGATCGCATTCAGCTGGCATTGGCTGGGCGGGGGCGGCCACATGATGGTCGTAAAAGGTTATTTCACCGTGAATGGCGTGCAGTATGTGGACGTCAACGATCCCGAGCCTTTTACGGACCTGGATACGCTGGTGGGCGGCACCGAAACGATCATGACGTATGCCGATTACGTCAGCCGCGCGGGCGACCACACCCACTGGAACGACTATTACAACATCACGTACAAAGGTGACTGACATGCGCAAACTTCCTTTCGCGTTGTTCGTTGCAGTCGTCCTCTTCCTCGGCGGTTGCCAGACGAGCCAGCCACGCCCCAACCACAGCCAGGAGACGGCCGCCCAGCATGGCCTGGCCACGCTCAGGCAGGTCGTCAATGCCGGCAACTATGCGTCGCTCGGCTTCGAGTCGGAGGCCGAGGTACGCCAGGCCACGCTCGGCGAACCGCTGCAGGTCTACCGGGTCCAGCTCGACGCCCTGCGCGCCTTCACCGCCAGGACCGATCCGGAAACGCTGCTCGTCGATATCCGGCGCAGCCTGTACCCCGTCAAGGTCGGCGACCGCGTGGCCACGTCGATCTTCGTCACGGGGTCGCGCGAAGGCTGGCGCGCGTCCGAACTGGGCAACGCGGCCGTCGCCCGGCTCGTCAGCCGCCATCGCCACGGCGCCGGCGATTTCGTGGTGCACGTGCCCGCGCTGAAATCGTATTTCGTCGCCGACCGGGTCGAAGGCAAGCTCCTGCTGACGCCCGTCATGGACGACCCGCGCACCAAGCTCCGGGCGGGCGAGACGCTGCCGGCGGACGTCGTCTTCCTGCAGCTCCAGCAGGCGTCCGAGGGCTATAACGGCTTGCCGCAGTAAGGTGCGGACGGGCGGCCCGGCCGCCTGTCGTGCGCGGTGCACGGACATTGACTTTGCCCGGAGGCCTGCTACAACGGATAGGACGAGGGCGTCGACAACGACAACCGCGTCCGCAGCCGTGCATCGCGACATGCGGACGCCGAGGGAGAGACCATGACGGGGATTGTGCGCATCGACGATGTCGTCATCGACACGGATGACTTCGTCCGGACACTCAAGCTGACCGGCCAGTTCGAGGGGCTCGTCGAGCAGATGGTGCGCGACAAGCTCACCGTGCTGGCGGCGCGGAAGCAGGGTGTGCAACCCGCGCCCGCGGCGATCCAGGAACGTGCCGACCAGTTCCGCCGCATCCAGGGCCTGCACCGCGCGGCCGACATGAACCATTATCTCGACGCGATGGGCGTCAGCCTGGACGAGTTCGAGGAATTCATCGTCGACGGCCTGATCCAGGAAACGATGATGGAACGGGTCTGCAGCCCGCAAGCCGTCGAGCAGTATTTCAAGCTCAATTCTCCCAGGTTCGACAGCGTCGAGATCAGCCATATCGTGCTGGATTCCGAAGGCAAGGCCAAGGAAATGATGTCGGCGCTGGCCGACGATCCGGACAGCTTCGCGGAGATGGTGAGCGAGCATTCGGTCGGCGAGGCGCGCGAGAACGGCGGGGTGATCGGCAAGGTTCTGCGCGGGTCCCTGAAACCCGACGTCGAGGCGCGCGTGTTCAACGCGGCGGCAGGCGAATTGCTGGGGCCGTTCCCTTCGCCCGACCGGACCCTGTTCGAAATCTACGCGGTCAACGCCAGGCACGCCGCGACCCTGGACGAGGAAACGGCCGTGGAAGTGCGCCGCCTGCTGCGCGAGGAATGGCTGGCGGCACGGGCGCAGGAGCACATCATCGAAGCCTGTCCCGCGCGTTGAGCCGGCGCTGGCCGCGACGTAAGGAATGGATTCGCGGGGCACCGACATGGACTCATTGGCGCAACAGCAGCAATCGCCCGCGGAATTCCTGGCGACCGTCGAAATCCTGTCCGTCTTCACGGCCGAGGAACTGGAACGGCTGGCCGCGTCGATCGAGACCCGCGCCTACGCGTTCGGCGACACCATCTGCAATACCGGCGACGCGGCCGATGGCCTGTACATCGTCCGCTCCGGCTCCGTGCGTGTGTTCAGCGAGGAAAGCGGCAAGGAAATCAGCATGGGCGTGCGCAAGTCGGGCGAGGTGTTCGCCGAGCTCGCCATGCTGCGCAGCTACCGGCACGAACTGTCCGCACGCGCCGCGCTGAAGACGGAATTGTGGTTCATCCCGCGCACGGCGATCGAACCCGTCGTCGGCCGTAATCCCGCCGCCCTCGACTTCATCAACAACTACGTCGCCGTCAGCTCGGCCGGCGGACTCGTCGCGCGGCTGTTCGACCTGCGCGGCAAGGTCAGCAAGCCGGAGCTGGACGATTTCGTGCGCAGCGTGGGCGTCAAGCGCATCGGCGCCGGCAAGGAAATCCTGAAGCAGGGCGCGCGCGACGATCGCCGGCTGTACGTCGTGCGCCAGGGCGAAGTGCGGATTGTCGTCAACGACAGTACCGACGAATACGTGCTGGCCACGCTCGGGCCCGGCGAGATCTTCGGCGAGCGCGCCTGCCTGATGCGCCAGGAACAGCCCGCCACGGTCGTGGCCGCGGCGGAGACGACGGTGCTCGTCATTCCCGAGAAGTCGGCCCATTTCATCCTCGAGCGCAACGTCAGGTTCCGCGACGTCGTCGAGGAGCGCGTGCGCTTCCTCGAACGCGAACTGCACCGCCAGAAAAGACTGGCGGAGCGGCGCAAGCGGCCCGTCGTGCTCGACCTGGCGTCGCAACCGGCCGCCGGCGAAAGAGTCATCAAGCGTTTCGCCTGGGTCGAGCAGGCCGAAGAAATGGATTGCGGCGCTGCCTGCCTGGCGATGTTGTGCCGCCATTACGGCATCAACATGACGCTCGGGAAGTTGCGTGAACTCGCCAACGTCACCGCACAGGGCGCGACACTGGACAGCCTCGCGCGCGCGGGCGAGGCGCTCGGTTTCGGCGCGCGCGGCGTGCAATGCACGTACGACGCCCTGCAAGGCTTCGAATTGCCGTTCATCGTGCACTGGGAGGGTTACCACTACGTGACCGTGTACGGCGTATCGCCCCATCACGTATGGGTGGCCGACCCGGCCGTCGGCTTCAAGAAGATGAGCGTGGAAGAGTTCGAACGGGGCTGGAGCGGTACCTGCCTGGTGTTCACGCCGGGCGAGCAGCTCGTGCAACTGACGGCGGGCCGGTCGCCGTGGCTGCGCTTTGTCGGCTATCTGCGGCCCTACAAAAAAATCCTGCTGCACCTGTTCCTCGCGACGTTCGTGATCCAGATGCTGGGCATCGTGCCTCCGCTGATCATCCAGAACATCCTCGACGGCGTGCTGGTGCACCAGAACCTGGGCCTGCTGCACCTCCTGATCCTCGGGCTCGTCATTTCCACCGCGTTCTCGCAGGTCATGACGACCTTGCGCGCCTACCTGTCGAACTACATGGTGCGCAATCTCGACTTTTCGATGATGGCGCAATTCTTCAAGCACACGATGTCGCTGCCGTATTCCTTCTTTGCCAAGCGCAAGACGGGCGACATCCTCGCGCGCTTTTCGGAAAACCAGACCATCCGCGCGTTCCTCACCGAATCGACCGTGACGACGCTGTTGAACCTGCTGATGGTGTTCATCTACTTCACGATCCTGTTCTTCTACAACGTCAAGCTGACGCTGCTGCTGATCGGCTTCGTGATCCCGATCGTCGCGCTGACCGTGCTGGCGACGCCGCGCATCAAGGAGTACGCGCGCGAGGTATTCGCGGCATCGACCGACGCGCAATCGTTCCTGATGGAAGCGCTGGGCGGCATCGAGACCATCAAGGGCATGGGCAGCGAGCGTCCCGTGCGCCTGAAATGGGAAAAGAAATACGTGAAGGCGCTCGAGACCCAGTACCGATCGCAATCGTTCAGCATTCTCGTCGGCCTCGCGAGCCAGATCCTGAACTCGGCCACGACGATCGTGATCCTGTGGGCCGGTGCCAGCCTCGTGCTGGCGCGCGAGCTGACGATCGGCCAGCTGATGGCGTTCAACGCCCTGATGGGCAGCGTGCTGGGGCCGCTGATGGGGCTGGTCGGCCTGTGGAGCCGCATGGGCGACGCCACCGTCGCGATGGAGCGCCTCGGCGACGTGCTCGACATCGAGCCGGAACAGAAACCGGCCGACGTCGCCTCAAGAGTCGTGCTTCCCGACCTGCAGGGCGAGGTCAAGCTCGAACGCCTGTATTTCCGCTATGGCGGCGACGACACGCCGTATGTACTCGAGGACATCGACATCGACATCAAGCCCGGCCAGCTCGTGGCGATCGTCGGCCGCAGCGGCTCGGGCAAGACGACGCTGGCAAAACTGCTGGTGGGCTTTTACCCGCCCAGCGAGGGCAAGATCCTGGTCGACGGCTACGACATGAGCACCATCGACCGCGGCTATTTCCGCGCCCAGGTCGGCTACGTCATGCAAAGCAATCTGCTGTTTTCCGGTACGATCGCGGACAACATCGCCAGCGGCGACGACAGCCCGGACCGCCGCCGCGTCGAGGAAGTTGCGAAAATGGCCGATGCGCACGCCTTCATCAGCAAGCTGCCGCTCGGCTACGAGCAGGTGGTGGGCGAACGCGGCGTCGGCCTGTCCGGCGGCCAGGTCCAGCGCCTGTGCATCGCACGCGCCCTGTACCACGATCCACGCCTGCTCGTGTTCGATGAAGCGACCTCCGCGCTCGATACGCAGTCCGAGAGCAACATCATGGCCAACATGGAAACGATCCTGGCGGGACGCACGGCAGTCATCATCGCGCACCGTCTCAGCACGATCATGCGTGCCGACAAGATCGTCGTACTGTATGAAGGAAAGATCGCCGAACAGGGCAACCATGACGAACTGCTGGCGCGGCGCGGCATGTACTTCGAACTGGTGCAGAAGCAGCTGGGTGCGGGGATCTCATGAAACTGTTCAATCCGGGCGGCGAACGCGGGTCCGCGATGTCGTATGCGGCCTTGCTGGAAAAGATCGAGATCATGCGTTCGACCTTGCGCTGGGCGACGCGGCTCGAACGGCCCGACGTCGACAAGCTGCTGCGCCAGGCGAACACGCTGCGCGACGAAGTCATGCAGATGTCGCACAAGGAGCGCTTCGTGCAGGCCGTGAGCGGCGACATCGAGCGCCGCACGGGCGAAGAACCCGTGCACGAGCCGCCGACCGGCGAACGCCGGCGTGCGTTGCTGGCGCGCAGTTTCGTGTTCGAAGGCACGTTCGGCGACAACCCGAAGCTGCTGGATGCGCTGGAGATCGCCGAGAAGGCGGCGCCCACCGACCTGCCCGTGCTGGTCGACGGCGAAAGCGGCACCGGCAAGGAGCTGATGGCGAAGGTGATCCACGCCAACGGCGCGCGTGCCGACAAGCCCTATATCTCGGTCAACTGCGGCGCGATTCCCGACAGCCTGCTCGAATCGGAACTGTTCGGCCACAAGAAGGGCGCGTTCACCGGTGCGGCCAACGACCGCAAGGGCAAGTTCGAAAGCGCGCACAGGGGCACCATCTTCCTCGACGAGATCGGCGAATTGCCGCTGCCCGGCCAGGTGAAACTGTTGCGCGTGCTGCAGTCGCACGAGATCCAGCGCGTGGGATCCGACGAGACCATCGTCGTCGATGCGCGCATCGTCGCGGCGACCAACAAGAACCTGCGCAAGCTGATCGAACAGGGCACGTTCCGCGAAGACCTGTACTACCGGCTCAGCGTCATCCACGTGACCTTGCCGCCACTGCGCGAACGCAAGGACGAGATCCCGCTGCTGCTCGCCTACTATGGCGACGAGGCGGCGGAAGCGCTGAAGCGGCGGCCGGTGGCGTTGACGGCGCGCCTGCGCGACTTCCTGCTGCGCTATGCGTATCCCGGGAACATCCGCGAGCTGCGCAACATCATGTACCGCATCGCCTGCCTCGCCGGAGAGACGGCCGACCTGTCCCACCTGCCCGAGGATATCCGGCCGGCGCCGTCCAGCGTCGTCCCGACACCGGCTGCGGACGGCACGGCGAGCGTCTCGCTTGCCGAGGCCAAGCGCGCGGCCAGCGACGAGGCCGAACGTCATTGCCTGGAGCGGGGGTTGGAGGAAGTCGGCGGCACCGTGGCGGAACTGGCGCGGCGCTGGGACATGAACCGCTCGCACCTGCAGATCCTGCTGAGGAAGCACGGGCTGCACTCGAAGGACTTCCGCAAGACCCATTAATTCCAGGTAGGGTGGGCTCCCCGAGCCCGCGCAAACGCCAGCGTCGACGCCAACATGATGCCCACCCTACAGGGCTGGATTCAGCAAGGTCTTGTCGATGGCCATGTCGCCGGCCCGCACCACGACGACCGTGACGTTGTCGCGGCCGCCGTTCGCCAGTGCCAGCCCGACGAGGGTCTGCGCCGCGTGGGCGCAATCGCCGCACGCGAGTGTCGCTCGGATATCCTCCTCGGGCACCGGATTGCTGAGGCCGTCGCTGCACAACAGGAACATGTCGCCGTCGCGCGCGGACAGGGTCGTCACCTCGACATCCAGCGTGTCGCTCGCCCCCACCGCACGCGTGATCATGTTGGCCCCGACGGCCGCCGCGGCGGCGTCGACCCCGCGTGCCTGGAGTGCCGCAGCCTGGCTGTGGTCGCGCGTCAGTTGCTGCAGGCGGCCCTGGCGGTACAGGTAGATGCGGCTGTCGCCGGCCCACAGGCAGGCCATCTCCGTTCCGCAAGCGAGCAGGACAGCGACGGTGCTGCCCATCACGGGCACGTGCCGCGTGCGCGCCTCGGCGCGCAGCGCGCCGTTGACCTGCGCGAGCTTGTCGCGCGCGGCATCGATGAAGCGGGGCAGGCTGGCTGGCGGCGGCAACTGGTCGAGCGCCTCGACGACGGTCCTGCTCGCCACATCGCCGAAGGCATGCCCACCCATGCCGTCCGCCACCGTCCACAGGCCGCGTTGCGGCTGGGCCAGCCAGGCGTCCTCGTTGCGGCTGCGCACGCGGCCCACATCGGTCTGCGCGACGGACGTCCAGAGGAAGGCGGCATCGCAGCTCATGGCCGGCTCGGCATCAGGCAGGGCGGAACGCTTTGTTGAGGCTGCTTTCATCCACCGCCACGTTCAGGGTGGCGTTCGCGCCGCTGTTGTTGACAGACACCGTCTGGTACTGGTTGATCATCTGATCGGCGAAATTATTGATCTGATAGAAGTTGATCACCGGGAGCGGACCGGGGGATGCATCAACATAGGGCTGGATCCAGCCGAAGACCCAGGGCGCACCGCCGCCGCCGCGGACGACCGCCATCGCCTTGCGGTCCAGTGCCATGTTGGTGGGAAGATCGTTGACGGTAATGGTAGCCATGATGCCTCTCCAGACAGAAAGAAGGGAGACCTGACCGGTCTCCCCAGTGTAGTCCAAATTCGCCGGTTGTCGCGGCTTATGTAGTGCCTTCAGCGCTGCACGATGGTGTTCTTGCCGTGCTGCGCCACGTCGTTGCCGACGTGGACGCCACTGATGAACGCCGAGCCGTTCGCGGTGGCCGTCAGCACGTCCTGCGACTGGCCGAGGTTCTGCGCCGCGTTGATCGACGAATCGTAGCTGCCGGCGTACGTGGTGTCGCCGAACGAATAGGACGGGGCGCCGACTTTCCAGCCACCGCGCACGGCGGACATGGTCGGGCGGTCGAGGCGTTCGCTGCGGGCGAGGTCGGTGATGGTCAAGGTGGTCATGGCGTTCTCCTGGATGTCGTGGATGGTCAGAATACGGCGCGGTTCTCGCCCCACATCGGGGCCGCCAGGCGCAGGTCCGGACCGGTGAAGCCGGAACCGATGACGCCGTTGTTGTTGAGGACGTTGATGCCGATTTGCTGGAACTGGCCGAGCTGCTGGTTGACGTTCACGGTGACGTTGACGTCCTTGCCCAGGCCGCCGAAGCCGCCGCGGACGCTTGCCATGGCCTGGTTGTCGAGTGCGGCGCTGTGCGCCAGGTCGCGGATCTGAATGGATGACATGATGTTCTCCTGTTTGCGTAAGGGTTGGGTGGGAGCGCCGCGCGGAAGCGATTCCGGTCCCGCGCGGCAACAACTCAGCCGATGATCTTGTTCTGGCCGTTCTGGTGCGTCGTGTTGTGCACGCTCACGCCATCCAGGAACGCGGAGCCGTTGGCCGTGGCCGTCAGCACGCTCTGCTGCTGGCCCAGGTTCTGCATGGCGTTGATCGACGAATCGTAGCTCGGCGCGTAGGTCGTGTCGCCCAGCTTGTACGACGGCGAATACATGCTCCAGCCGCCGCGCAC
>JBJMVU010000345.1:0-6739 GCA_045810485.1 Massilia sp.
CAGGCAGGGCGCCCGTGTTCACGGCCACGGCCGGTGCGGCCGCGGGTTCGTGGGGCATCTGGCGCAGCCAGACGAACAGGCCGCCGGCGCCGACCAGCACGCCGAGCAGGAAGGTCATCAACCATCTCATCGCCGTCTCCTCGTTACGTTGTTTTTAATCCTGCAGCACGACCTCCGTGCCCGCCTGGACGAGGCCCGCCACTTCGGACGCGCTCCAGTTCGTCAAGCGGATGCAGCCGTGCGATTCGCTCTTGCCCACCGACCCCGGCACCGGCGTGCCGTGGATGCCGTAGTGCGGCTTGGACAGGTCGATCCACACGACGCCGACCGGATTATTGGGCCCGGCCGGGACGGTCGTCTTCTTGTCGCCCGGCTTGGCGTCCCAGAACAGCTTCGGGTTGTAGTGGTACGTGGGGTTGCGGTGCACGCCCTCGATCTTCCAGTTGCCCATCGGCAGCGGATCGTGTTCGCTGCCGCTCGACACGGGATACTGGGCCAGCACGGTCCCCGCCGCATCCTGCAGTTCGAGGACGCGCGCTTCCTTCGACACGACGACGCGCGTGGCCGCTGCCAGTGCCGGCGTGCCGACGACGTTCGGGACGACGATCTGCTCGCCCGCGCGGCCCAGGTCCTTGCCGGGGTTGAGCTTTTCCACCAGCGCCGGGCTGGCGTGGAATTTTTCGCCGAGTCCCTCGGCCGGCGTCGCGTAGCCGAGCGTGGGCAGCTTGGCCTTTTCCATCATGTCGTCCGGCACGTGCTGGAACGGGCCTGCCACGTCGGCGTCGGCCAGCGTATAGGTCAGGAGGGTCGGCGTCTGGTCGGCGTTCAGCGCGTTCCAGGTGGCGTCGTCGAGCTTGCCGGTGGGATTCAGGCCGCGCGCCTTCTGGAAGCCGGCCAGCGCCTGGCGCATATTGGAACCGTATGCGCCGTCGATCTCGCCGGGCGAGAAGTGGGCGCGGTCCAGCAGCACCTGGGCGCGCAGCAGCCGTTCGAATTCGGCGGCTTGCGCGGCATGCGCGGGTTGGGCCGGCGCCGGCGGCACGGCGGCATGCGCGGCGGTTTGTGCGGCGCCCGCCGGACCGGCGAGGCCGGCCAGCAGGGCGATCAGGAGGGGTATGCGGGTCGTTTTCATAGACATTGCCTGAAGATGCGTTGGCTTCAGGTTAGTGCCGCGCAAGACGGGACTCTGTGCGGGAACGAACCCAGCGTCGCCGGGCCGGCGGTACAATCCGCCGCATGACCTCGTTGACCATCACCCTGCAGCCGTCCGGCTGGTCCTTCGACGCCGACACGGAAACGACGGTGCTGCATGCCGCCGAGCGGGCCGGCATCGACCTGCCCAGCTCCTGCCGCAACGGCACGTGCCGCACGTGCATCTGCCGTCTTGCTAGCGGCAGCGTGCGCTATCTCGTGGAATGGCCGGGCCTGTCCCTCGACGAAAAACGCGAGGGCTATATCCTGCCGTGCGTCGCCGTGGCGCAGGAAGACCTCGTGGTCGACCAGCGCCTCGCGAAAAAAATCGTCTTTCCCGACTGAACCGCGTCAACGGCTCGCGGTCAACCCCAGCGCCGACTCGATCGCATGCAGCACGCGCGGCCACGCCGCCGACGTCGCCGCCACCTCGTCGTAATGGCTGGCACCGGGCAGGATCACGACGTCCGCGCGGTCGCCGGCCGCACGGGCGCGGGCCGCGAAGTCGTGCGCGACGCGCGGGGGCGAGATCGTGTCCAGTTCGCCGGTGACCAGGATCGTGTGGCTGCCGTTCGGCATCAGGTCGCCCGCGTTCGTGTCGGCGAAGACGTCCGGCCGGGCCGCGCTGGGCGTGCCGGCCAATTCCACGATCTCGCGGTCGCAGCTGGTCTTCAGCAGGGCCGCTTCGCGCCGCAGGTCGGCCAGTCCGCCCAGGCTGACGACGTGGCGCACGGGAACGATGTCCTTGCGGTACAACGGGCTCGACGTGGGGATGCGGGGCCGCGCCGCCAGCCATTGCACGAGCTGGCCGCCGGCCGAGTGCCCGACGGCCACGAGCCGGTCGAGGTCGAGCGGCTGCTCCCGGGCCGTGCGCGCGAGCAGGTCGAGGGCCGCGTTCATGTCCTGGTAGGTGCCGGGGTAGCCGCCGCCCGCTTCGTCGACGCGGCGGTATTCCACGTTCCAGACGGCGATGCCGCGCGCGGCGAGCGCCCCGGCCATATTGCGCAACTGCGTGATGCCGCCGTATTCCTTCGTCCAGCAGCCGCCGTGCACGAGCACCGCCACGGGGAACGGTCCCGTGCCGGACGGCAGGAACAGCTCGGCGTACTGCGACGGCGCGGCGCCGTAGCGCAGGGTGGCGGCGGGCGCGGGGCCGGTCAGCGCCAGATAGTCGTCCAGGGTCATCGGGGCGGCGTGCAATGTCGAGGTCATGGCGAAGGTCAGCGCGAGGGCGGCAAGGCGCGGCATGGTGAATGACGATGAGTCAAAACCCGACTATAGCAAGCCGGATGCGGCCCGCACGATTGAAAACCCGCCGCGATCTTCCATGCTAGGCTGCACACAACGTCAACCGCAACCATAAGGAGATCATCATGACCCAGTCGAAATCCACCGGTAGCCAGAACAAGCAGTCGGGTAACCAGTCCGAGGAAGACGTCAAGAAACAGAAGGCGGGCGTCAAGGAGAAAAGCAGCCACGACCACATGTCGACCGTGAAGGCCGGCAAGGGCAAGGGCGTGGGCGGCGGCGCCAAGCAGAAAGAGGGCCGCTGAGCCTGGCGCCGGAGACGACAGATGAGTTTGCCGCAACAGGCCCATTCGACACCGGATCCCACGACGCCCGACCCGGAGCTGCCGCCACCGCAGCCCAGCCCCGACCCGGACGACGTGCCGGCGCCGGCGCGCGCACCGGTGAAGGAGCCGGATGCGCCTGAACCGCCCATCAAGGCGGCGTAACGATGCAGGGAATGAGGATGGGGCGGACTGTCGTGTCGCCCCATCCTTTGTCATGCAGGTTCAGGCCTTGCCCGGTTTGCCGGCGTCCTGCTGGTTGCCCGTGTTGTTGCGCTCATTGGCGCCCTCGTTGGCCCCGCGCGGGGGGATGTCGCGGATCATCTCGTCCGTTTCATGCTGGCCGGGCGAGCGCTCGCCGCTGCCGATGTCCGCCTCGTGCAGGTTGGGAGGGGCGTCGGCGCCCGGATCCGGTTTCGGTAGGTCCGTTCTCATGGTGTGCTCCATTGCGTTGTCGTGTTGGCGCGATACTAACAGTCCGAGTCGGGCCCCGGCGCGCAATAGGATCGCCGTTTGTGTACGCTGGCGCACATATGTCTTTGAGGAACTTTTTGATAATAGGCCGGTGGCCAACGACTTTCGGAGGAGAGAAGCATGAGCACCACCCTGTACAACAAGATTCCGCTGGGCCGGGGCCCGCTGCTGGGCTCGCACAAGATGCACGCGGCCGTGGCGCTGGGCGTGCTGGCGGGGGCGGGCCTCGTCTGGGCCGCCGTGCGGGCGTTGCGCTGACGACCGGACAGGTTGCCGGGACGGCCCGTCGCCGTTACCATGGCGGGCTTGTTCCCTTGGAAAGTGGTAATGAAGAATCTGAAACTGACGGGCGACGAATACGATGCGCTCGAATTCATCCGGCGCGGCGCCAAGAGCGACCGCGTGAATGCCTGTGTCGGGCGCAATGCGAAGCGCCTGTCGGGCCTGAAGCTGATCCAGTATGCGAAGAATGGAAATCTGGCGCTGACGGCGCAGGGGACGGAACTGCTGTTCCTGCGCCGCTGCGTGCAGGCGCTGCGCGCGCTCGACGCAGACCCGGCGGCGAGCGTGGATGACGAGGTCGTCCAGTTCCTCAGCCGCAAGTCGCACATCGCGGCGCGGGCCGAAGGCGGGTTCGAATTGACGGCGCGGGGACGCGAGTCGTTGGCGGATATCGCCGCCCAGGAGTAGGAGCAGGGTGGGCGGCCCTCCGCCAACGCGTCACGCCAACATACCGCGTGCGTCAGGCGTGGGCACGTTTCATTTGAGGCCCCCAGCCTCAAATGCCCACCCAACGTATTACCGGGATCCCGGATTAATTGGTGCGGCGTCGGTTCGGGTAGACCAGCGCCCGCACCGCGATCTCCGCCGGTACACCCATGGCCGCGAGGAATTCCGCGGCCCGTTGCAGCCCCAGGGAGGGGACGGACGCGACGGCCTGGTTGACGAGGTCGCGCGTGCGCATGTCGGTGCGCGGCCTGCGTTCCGCCAGGGTGGCGGTGGCGGTGTCGATATTCAGTTCAGTGATCATCACTATGCTCGGTGAGTGTATTGCTAAAGAGTCACCGGGTATTGTATGAGAACGATATTGATTAAGCCACAGGAAATTGCACGAAATATTGTACTTGTCATGCAAACTTAAAGCGGATTCGAGCTTTTCTCAGGCGACAGCCGTTTGCGGCTCGTCTTCCGGGGCCGTCAGGCCGCGCCGCTGACGCAGCAATTGCTCGAATTCGGGGGCCGGAAGCGGCTTCGAGAAATAGTATCCCTGCATTTCGTCGCAGCCCTGGTGGCGCAGGTAATCGAGCTGTTCGGCCGTTTCCACGCCCTCGGCGATCACGGACAGGCGCAGGTTGTGCGCCAGCGCGATGATCGAGGCGACGATCGCGGCGTCGTTGGCGTCGTGCGTGATGTCGTTGACGAACGAGCGGTCGATCTTCAGCACGTCGATCGGGAAGCGCGACAGGTACGAGAAGCTGGAATACCCCGTGCCGAAGTCGTCGATGGACAGGTTCACGCCCAGCGATTTCATGCGATGCAGCAATTCCACGGCCGGCGTGACGTCGCTCATGAACAGGCTTTCCGTCAGCTCCAGCTCCAGGCAGGACGGATCCAGGCCGGTGTCGTTCAGAACAGCCTCGATGCCCGGCAGCAGGTCGGGCGCGCTGAACTGGCGCGCCGACAGGTTCACGGCCACGCGCAGCTTGCCGAGACCGGCATCCTGCCAGGCCTTGTTCTGGGCGCAGGCGGTGCGCATCACCCAGGCGCCGATCGGCACGATCAGGCCCGTGTCCTCGGCGATGCTGATGAAGCGCGACGGCGGCACCATGCCCAGTTCCGGGTGCTTCCAGCGGATCAGCGCTTCCATGCCGACGATGCGGCCCGTCTGCAGGTCGACCTGCGGCTGGTAGTGCAGCACGAATTCGTTGCGTTCGAGGGCGTTGCGCAGCGCGCTCTCGATGCGCACGCGCTCCAGCGACTCCTCGTTCATGGCCGGCGTATAAAACTGGAAGTTGTTGCGGCCCAGTTTCTTGGCGCGGTACATGGCGATGTCCGCGTGCTCGATCAGGTTGTCGGCCGGCGTGCCGTCGCTCGGGAAGGCCGCCACGCCGATGCTGCAGGTGACGAAGAATTCCTTGGTGCCCAGGATGACGGGCTGCGCGACCGAATCCATGACGCGCTGCACGATGTCCGGGCTCAAGGGCTGGTCGGCATGCTCGGACAGGATCACGACGAATTCGTCGCCGGACAGGCGCGCGACGGTATCCGTGTCGCGCAGCGACGAGCGCAGGCGCGCCGCGACCGTCATCAGCAGGACGTCGCCGGCCTTGTGGCCCATGCTGTCGTTGACGAACTTGAAGCGGTCCAGGTCGATCAGCATCACCCAGACCTGGTGGCCGCTGCGGGTGGCGTAGGCGACGGCCTGGCCCAGGCGGTCCTGCAGCAGCGAGCGGTTGGGCAGGCCCGTCAGCACGTCGTGCTGGGCCACGTGGTGCACGCGCTGCTCGGTGACCTTGCGCGCCGTGATGTCGCTGCCGGTGCCGCGGTAGCCGGTGAACCGGCCCGTCTCGTCGAACGTCGGCTGGCCGTTGATGCAGAACCAGCGCTCCTCGCCGTTGTCGTCGACGACGCGGTATTCGAGGTTGCGGAACGGTTCGTGCGCTTCCAGCGTGGCGATGTGGTCGCGGCCCAGTTCCGTGTCCGTCAGCGCGGGCACGTAATCCCAGCGGCGCCGGCCCAGCACGCGCTCGGTGGCGATGCCGGATTTTTCCGTGAAGTCGCCGGTGACGTGCGTGAAGCGGAATGCATCGTCCTGTTCCCAGTACCAGTCGGACGACATGGCGACCAGCTGGCGGAACCGCTGTTCGCTCTCCTGCAGGGCCTTCTCGGTGCGCTTGCGCGCGAGCACGTCGTCGATCAGGCGCTGGTTCGTCAGCTTCAGGTCGGCCGTGCGCTCGCGCACCAGTTCCTGCACCTTGCGCGCGCGCTCGCCGGCGGCCTGCACGAAGGCGCACAGGAGCAGGGTCGACAGCACGCCGCCGGCCAGCAGCAGCGTGGAACCGAGGTGCTCGGCCAGCCACGGGCTGGGCGCGGCGATGGCTTCCACGGTCCACGACTGGCCGCCGACCGTGAAGGTGTTCAGGGCGCGGCCCGTGTAACCGGCCGACAGCAGCGGGATCGGGGGCGCGGCCCGCACCGTGTCGCGGCCCGCGTAGACGAGGTGCGCCGGCTCGGCGCGCCCGCCGGCGTAGAACTTCAGCTGGATGCCGCGGTCGTCCAGCAGGCCGGCTCTCGCCAGCGTGGCCTTGGCGAGGGTCGGCAGCGAGATCACGGCGGCCGTGTCGCCCAGCAGGCGGCCGCCATGGGCGTACACGGGCATCAGCACTTCGAAACTGGGGGCGCCGGGCGCCTGGGCGAGGTTCAGCAGGCCGGTGAGGGCCGCGCGGCCGCTCGCCTGCGCGCGCCCGAGGGCCTCCATGACCTGGCGGTTCCCGCTCACGTCG
>JBJMVU010000346.1:0-12637 GCA_045810485.1 Massilia sp.
GGAGATGGCTGCATTCCAGGCCGCCATCGGCACGCAGACCCAGCTCGTTGCCGGCGATGACGCGGCTCCGAACGCAGCGCGCGCCTCCGCGCCGGCATCGGAATCCGAACGCCTCAGCCCAGGTGGTCCCGCATCCACTCCTTCAACCCGTTGACCCAGTTCTTGGCCGGCAGGTTGTAGCGGCGCTTGATCTCGGCGGCGCGTTCGTACAACAGCGCGAAATCGATTTGCGGCGCCCGTTTGAAGGCGATCACGACGATGTTGGCGTCGTGCACTTCGGGCAGCCAGACGACGGCGTCGAACGCGTCCCGCATCGCATCGAGGTTCTTGTCGTAGTTGGAAAAATCGCCGAACACGTTGGCCGTCATGACGCCGCCATCCTTCAGGCAGGCGGCGCACGCGGCGTAGAACTCGGGCGTATCGAGCACGGGGCCGCGCGCTTCCTCGTCGTACAGGTCGACCTGCAGCACGTCGACCGTGCCGTGGTTGGCGTCATCCATCACGAAATCGAGGGCGTCCATCTCGCGCACGTCGAGGCGCGAATCGACCGGCGGCAGGCCGAAGTGCTCGTGGCAGATCGCGATCACGTTCGGATTCAGCTCGACGGCCGTCACACGCGCCCGCGGAAAGCGCTGGTGGCAGAACTTGGTCAGCGCCGCGCTGCCGAGGCCCAGTTGCACGATGCGGCGCGGATCCGGCAGGAACAGCGTCCACATCATCATCATTTGCACGTATTCCAGCTCGATCGCATCGGGCCGCGCCAGCCGCATCGCGCCCTGCACCCACGAGGTGCCGAGGTGCAGCGAGCGCACGCCTTCGAATTCGGTGATCGTGGCCGGCGGGTGCCCGGGCCGGGCAAAGCGTGGATCGCTGGCGTTCGACATTACGGCAGCGACCAGGCGTATTGGACGGGCTGCCAGGCCGCGACCGTATGGCCGTTCTTCAGTGCCGGCTTGAAGCGGCACAGCCTGAGGGCGGCTTCCGCGGCCTGGTCGAGGATCGCGTAGCCACTCGACTTGAGCAGGCGCGATTCACGCACGGCGCCGTCGCTGCCGACCAGGAAGGCCATCATCGACACGCCGCTCATGCGCGCCTGCAGCGCCTCCTGCGGATAGACGGGGGGCGCGCAGTCCTGCTGCGGCGGTTGCTGGGGCTGCGCGGTCGCAGTGGCCGTGCGGGTGGCGGGAGACTGGACGCAGCCGGCCAGCGCCAGCGCGGTCATGCAAAACAGGGGCAATCGGATCATTCTTCGCGTACTCCAACGTCGACGAAACCGGGAGTATCGCACGATCGTGCGCTTTCGCGGCAAATTCGGGTCAGAGCACATTATAAATTGTCGCTGCGCTCAACGTCGCCTATTGTGTGAGTAAGTACGCGGAACGGCGTTCAATCCGCCATGGCGCGTCGAAAACCGGAAAATCGGGGTCTGACCCCGAAGTCTCGAGTTCAGGCAGGCAGGATCAGGGTGACGGCCAGGCCGCCGCCCTCGCGGTTGCCGAGAGTGATGCGGCCGCCGTGGGCTTCGGCGATTTCGCGGGCCAGCGCCAGGCCGAGTCCCGTGCCGCTGCGTTTCGTCGAGTAGAAGGGGACGAGCGCGTTCGTCAGCACGGCGTCGTTCATGCCGGTGCCGCGGTCGAACACGTCGATGCGGACGATGTCCTGCACGCGTTTGACATGCAGTTCCACGTCTTCCGGCCGCGAGCCCGACTCGTGGGCGTTCTTCAGCAGATTCAAAAGAGCCTGCTCCATCTGCGCGCGGTCGATGTGGGCCGGCGTCTCGGGCAGTTCGCCGCCAAGGCGGAACGCGACCTGGTCCGCGAGACCCGCCACGAAGTCGGCCCACGCGATCGTCTCCAGGCGCGGCGCCGGCAGCTTGGCGAAGCGCGCGTAGCCGAGGATGAAGCTCTCCAGGTGGCGCGTGCGCTCGCCGATGGTTTGCAGGATCTGCGGCAGGCGCTCCGTCTGGCCGCGCCGCACGAGCTCCGTGCCGGAGTGGGCGAGCGATGCGAGCGGGGCCAGCGAATTGTTCAACTCGTGGCTGATGACGCGGATGACTTTTTTCCAGGTCTGCACTTCCTGGCGCCGCAGCTCGGCCGTCAGCTGACGCAGCAGCAGCAGTTCGTGGCGCCGGCCGTTCAGACTGAAGTTGCGGCGGGCCAGATGGTAGACCTCTTCCTCTTCGCCGTCGCCGGCCGTGAACAGGCCGTCGCCGCCGCGCGCCAGCGCTTCCACCAGCGCCGGGGTTTTCTGCAGCACGTCGTGCAGCGCGTGGCCTTCCAGTTTACGGCCCTCGAACAGCAACTGGCGTGCGGCCAGGTTGGCGTAGACGATGACACGGCCGGCGGCGCCGGGCGGTTCCGTCACGAGCAGCATGGCGACGGGCGTGTTCTGCACCATGGTGTCGAGCAGCAGTTCACGCTGCACGAGGTCCAGCCGCTGCTCGCGCAGCACTTCGCCCAGCGCGTTGTGGGCGGCGATGAGGTCCGACAGTTCGTCGTTCTGCGGCCAGTGCAGGCTGAACGAAAAATCGCCGTCGCGGTAACTGGTGACCGTGCCCTCCAAAGCGCGGAACAGCGACAGGATCGGCTGCACCTGCGAGCGCAGCGTGATGATCGAGATGGGCACGACGCACAGCAGGCAGATGCCCAGCACGGCCAGCGGGCGGCCCGGCAGCAAGTGGTCGAGCGCCAGCGCGATGATGATCCCGACCGCCAGCAGGGTGCCGACGAGGGCCGACCAGCGCGTGACGAGCGACAGGCGAAACTTCATGCGGCGCGGGCGATGCCCAGTCGCTCCATGCGGCGATATAGCGCCTGGCGCGACAGCCCGAGTTCCGCGGCCGCCTGCGCGATCACGCCGCCCGCGCGCGCCAGCGCCTGCGTGATGGCGTCGCGGTCCGGCTCAGCGTCGAGCGCGGCATGGGCCGGCAGCGGCAGGCCGAGGTCGGGCGCCTTGATCACGTCGCCCTGGGCCAGCAGGTTCGCGCGCGCCATCACGTTTTTCAGTTCGCGTACATTGCCCGGCCAGTTGTGCGCGAGCAGGGCGGCTTCCGCGCCGGGATGCAGGGTCTTGCCGCGCGGGAGGAAGCCGTGCGCCAGCGGCAGGATGTCGCCCGGACGCGCGGCCAGCGCCGGCAGCTTCAGTTCGATCACGTTCAGGCGGTAGTACAAATCTTCGCGGAAGGTGCCGGCGCGGATCATCGCCGCGAGGTCGGCGTTCGTCGCGCTGATCACGCGCACCTTCACCTGGCGTTCGCGGTTGGAGCCGAGCCGCTCGAAGCGTCCCGTCTCCAGCACGCGCAGGAGTTTCATCTGCCCGGCCAGCGGCAGGTTGCCGATCTCGTCGAGGAACAGCGTGCCGCCGTCGGCCGCCTCGAACTTGCCTTCGCGCGCCTTCGATGCGCCCGTGTACGCGCCGGCGTCGGCGCCGAACAGCTCCGCCTCGATCAGTTCCGACGGCAGCGCGCCGCAGTTCAGCACGACGAACGGGCCGTCGCGGACCATCGAATTGGCCTGGATGATGTCGGCGATGCGTTCCTTGCCCGTGCCGTTCGGTCCCGTGATCAGGATCGGCACGTCGGCCCGCGCCACCTGGCAGGCGAGGCTCAGCACGCGCTCCGTGGCCGGGTCGGCCCACACGAGGCCGCGCAAATCGAAATTCTGTTCCAGCTCGCGCCGCGCGCGGCGTTCGCGCTGCAGGCGCTGGCCCAGCGCGCGGTTGGCCTGTCCCAGCTCGATCAGGTTCGTCACCGTCGCCAGCAGGCGGTCGTCGTTCCACGGCTTCGACAGGTAGTCGGCGGCGCCGGCCTTGATCAGGTCGACGGCCGCGTCCAGGTGCGTCCACGCCGTCAGCAGGATCACCGGCAGGTCCGGATATTCTTTCCGGATTTCGCGGAACAGCGCCACGCCTTCCTCGCCCGACGTGGTGTCGGCCGTGAAGTTCATGTCCTGGATGACGAGATCGACGGGTTCGCGCGCGAGGAGGGCGAGGCCCTCCTCGGGCGACGCGGCGCGCAGCGAGGCGATGTCGTGCAGCGAGAACAGGACGTCGAGCGCGATGCCGACGGCGGCGTTGTCATCGATGATCAATACGGTAGGCATGCCCGCTAGCATATCACTGCCGGCTCACACGCTGCGCGTCGCGGTGGCCGGCGAGATGCTGGCCGCGCGCCATGCCGGACCGTACGCCGCCGCCACGCCCAGCAGCCAGAAGCCGAGGGCGCCGAACACGAGATAGCCGGCCGGCAGGCGCGCCATCTCCAGCTTGCTGACGAGGAGCTGGTTCAGCGCGAGGCCCAGCGCCACGCCGCCGAACACGCCGGCGCTCGTGATCATGAAGTTCTCGAGGATGAAGTAGCGCAGGACGTCGATCTTCCTCGCGCCCAGCGCGCGGCGCACGCCGATCTGCTTGCGGCGCTGCGTGACCCACAGGCTGGCCATGCCGACGATGCCGCTGGCGGTGATCAGGAGGAGCAGCACGCTCACCGTGATCAGCATCCACTGCAGCGCGACGTCGGCGCGGTAGCGGTCCTTGCGGTCTTCGTCGACGGTCTTCAGTTTCGTGATCATCGGCGTGGCCGACGACTTGTGCAGTGCTTCTTCCGCTTCCTTCATCACGCGGTCGCGCTGGCCCGGCTCGGTGCGGATCGCGTACAGGACGACCGGTTCGCTGCCGTACAGGCGCGCCGGCATGATCACGGACTGCTCGCCGCGTTCGCCGACTTCGCCGTGGGCGCTCATCAGGGCCTGGACGACACCGACCACCTGCACGCCGCGTGCATCCTTGCCGGTGCCGAAGTACATGGTCTTGCCGACCGCCGGCTGCTCCGGCCACAGTTTGTCCGCCAGCGGTTTGGTCAGGATGACCTGGGGCGGCGGTTCGGCCGTCGTGTCCTCGTTGACGTCGAGGAGTTCGCCCGGCAGGAAGTCGCGGCCTTCGACCAGTTTCAGGCCGAAGGTCTGCACGAGCGAGTCGCCCGAGACGAACTGCGAGGCGACGGCGCTCGGCTTGTCCTGGCGGTCGTTCACGGCCACGCTCGTGTTGCTGCCGCTGCGCGACAGCGGCATCTGGCTGACGTGGGCGACCGATGCCACGCCACCGACGGCGCGCAGCAGCGCGGTCTGGCGCTTGATGTTGGCCAGGCGCTGCTCCGGCGTGTCGTTCGACAGGCTGCGCACCGTGACGTAGAACGTCGCGTGTTCGTCGGACAGGCCGGACGGCCGCGCGGCGACGGCGCGCCGCTCGTTGACGATGTGGGCCGCGTTGGCGAGGATCGCCAGGCTCAGGGCGACCTGCAGCGCGACGAGGATCGGACCGGTCTTGTTGCGCAGCAGCGCGGACAGGATGGGACGGATTTCCATGGCGGTTCTCCTTTTCTGCGACCTTATTGCGATTTGAGCTGGATGGCGGGCGTGACCTGGCAGGCGCGCCAGGTCGGCAGCAGGCCGGCGAGGATGGCGGCGCCGACCGACATCAGGAAGGTCACGGTCAGCATCTGCCAGTCCATCTGCGCCACGGCGGCCGTCTGCTTGCCCTGCATCGAGATGAGGGCCAGCGCGCCGAACGCGAGGACGAGTCCGAGCACGCCGCCGACGAGGCCCACGACGCTGGTCTCGATGAGGAACTGGCGGAAGATGTCGGCGCGCGAGGCGCCCAGTGCGCGGCGCACGCCGATCTCGGAGGCGCGCACCGAGAATTTCGCCAGCAGCAGGCCGATGGTGTTCACGAGGCACAGCACGAGGAAGCCGAACGCGAGCCAGGTCTGCAGCTTGCTGTCCTTGCCGACGACCTTCGTGAACACCAGCCACTCCGGCACGTCGTACAGGCGGTTCACCGCGTTGCGCTTCAGGCGGCCCAGTTTGCGCTGGTCGGCCGCGTAGTTGTCGAGCCAGGCCTGCAGGTCGGCGCGGTCGCCGGCCGCCGCCGTTTCGAACCACACCGTGGTCCAGGTGCACTCGGACGCCAGGCGCGCGGCGAAGCCCGCGCCCGGATTGCCCGAACAGCTCATGCTGCCGTTGTGCGTGACTTCGTGGCGGATCGACGACGCGAACGGGATGAAGAATTCCTCGCCGGCGCCGTAGCGCACGCCGCCGTTCAGGCGATAGAAGCGCGGCAGCGGCATCCAGTTGTCGATCACGCCCACGATGGTGTACGGGAAGCCCATCAGCGTGATGCGCTGCCCGACGGGGTTGGCGTCGCCATACAGTTTTTCGGCGATCTCGCGGCTGAGGACCACGACGTCGGCGCCGCGCGCGTCGTCCTGCTCCGTCCAGGCCTGGCCGTGGATGAAGGGCACGTCGAACATGGCGAAGAAGTCGCGCGTGGGCGCGAGGCCGGACAGGTTGAACGGCTGGATGTCCGTGCGCGGCGGCTGGATCGGCGCCGAGACGCCGTACAGCGCCGTGCGGCGCACGCCCTGGCCGCCCTTGAGCAGGTTGACCGCGTCCTTGTAGCTGATCTGGATGTCGTCCGGATCCTCGCCCGGCGTGTAGCCCTCGATCGGGCCGTTGTCGATCAGCGGCACGAACAGGCGGGTGCTCTTCTGCGGGATCGGGTCGCTCGACATCATGTGCAGGATCGTCAGCGTGGAGACGCTGGCGGCCACGCCGACGGCCAGGGTCAGCACCATCAGCGCGGTGAGGGCGGGATTGCGGCGCAGGCTGCGCACGCCGAGCCTGAAGTAATAGCCGAACATGGTGCGCTCCTTATGCGGTGACCGTGGCGGACTTCGTGTCGACCAGCGTCGGGCCGCGGCGCACGAGGTCGGACACCTGGCCGTCGATGATGTGCACGTTGCGCGTGGTGCGCACGGCCAGTTCCGGGTCGTGCGTGACCATCAGGATCGTCGTGCCGGCCGCGTTGATCTCTTCCAGCAGTTCCATCACGCCGCGCGCCATCTGCGTAACGAGGTTGCCGGTCGGTTCGTCCGCCACCAGCAGCTTGGGCGAACCGGCGAGCGCGCGCGCGATGGCCACGCGCTGCTGCTGGCCGCCGGACAGCTCGGCCGGATAATGCTTCATGCGCGACGCCAGGCCGACTTTCGACAACGCGTCCTCGATGCGCTTCTTGCGCTCGGCCGCGTTGAAGCCGCGGTAGCGCAGCGGGACGTCGACGTTGTCGTACAGGTTCAGGTCGGGGATCAGGTTAAAACCCTGGAAGATGAAGCCCAGCTTTTCGTTGCGCAGGCGCGAGCGGGCGTTGTCGTCCAGGCCCTTCACGTTGACCCCGTCGAGGATGTATTCGCCGGACGTGAATTCCTCGAGCAGGCCGGCGATGTTGAGGAAGCTCGTCTTGCCCGAGCCGGACGGACCGGTCACGGTGACGAACTCGCCTTCGCGGACTTCGATCTCGAAGCCGCGCAGCGCGTGCGTCTCGATCATGTGGGTGCGGTATACCTTGGAGAGGTTGGTCATGCGCAGCATGGCGGGTCCTTTGTGGGTTACTGGTTGATCGAGATGCGCTGTGCGTTATTGAAGGCGTCGGTGCCGGCGATGACGACCTTGTCGCCCTGCTTCAGGCCCGCCAGGATTTCGACGGCCGAGATGCTCGTGGCGCCCATGCGGATCGGCGTGCGCACGGCGATCCCGTCGCGCACGACGTAGGCATAGCGTCCGCCCTCGCTTTCGACGAACGGGCCGCGCGGCACCATCAGCACGTTCGGCCGTTCTTCGATGAGCAGGCGCGCCATCACGCGCTGGCTCTGGCGCAGGCCTTTCGGCTGCTCGCCGTCGAAGCGCACGCGCGCCAGCACCATGCTCTTGACGACTTCCGGCGACAGCGCCGACAGCTTGCCCGTCGCGGTACCCGAGGGCAGCGTGACCTCGGCGTTCATGCCCAGGCCCAAGTCGGCCGCATAGGTTTCCGGCACCTCGATTTCGACCTCGAGCTTCGACAGGTCGACGAGCGTCATCAGCGGCGCGTTCGCGGCGACGACCATGCGGTCCTGCACGTTCAGGGTGCCGATGAAGCCGTCGACGGGCGCGCGCACGGTCAGCTCGTCGACGCGGCGCTGCGCTTCTTCCATCGACAGGCGCGCGCGTTCCAGGTCGTTCATCTTCGTCTTGATCGCGAGCGCGACGTCCTCGCTTTCCAGGCTGGCCGCCTGCATGGCGTGCTTCGCGCGGATCTGCGCGGACTGCACCGCATCCTTCGCCTTCTGGTAATCAATCTTGGCGATGACGCCGAGCTGGCCCACGCTGTCGTAACGCTCCAGCGTGCGCTGGGCGGACAAGCGGTCGATCTCGGCGGTGTCGGCTTCCTTCTGCGCCAGCAGCTTCTGCTTGCGCGATAGGATCTGCTGGCGCGCCACCTCGGCCTTCAGGCCTTCGTATGCGGACGTCTCGCGTTTCAGCACGTCCGCCAGGTCGGGCGATTCGAGCACGGCCAGCACCTGGCCCTTCTTGACCGTGTCGCCGGCGGCGACCTTCAGGTTGACGGTGGCGGGGGCCTTGGCATACAGCGTCGGGCTGACGGCGGCGACGACGCGGCCGTTGACGGACGCGTCGCGCACGAGCGTGCCGCGCGTGACCTCGGCGATGCGCAGGCGCGCCGCGCTGACGGACCCCTCGCTGCCGCGCCACGTCGACAAGAGGCCGGCGCACAGCGCAGCGACGGCGATGGCGCTGCCGATCCAGAGCGCGCGGCGCTTCAGCTTGTGGCCCGGGGGCGGGGCGATGACGGCGTCTTGTTGTGATGTATCGCGGATCATGATGTGGACACGGGTTGTGGACAGTGCCTGTATTTGCACGATCCGTGCCAGTTTCTAACCCGTTGATTTCATTGGCGCGGACCGCGGACACGGCCGCGTCCGCGACTGTCCGGGGCCGGTGTGGACGGACAGTGCGGACGGTCTGGGTAAATTCGGGGTCAGAGCACTTTTCCGATCAATTGCCACAAAATGTGCTCTGACCCCCCGAATTTCCTGGTTTGAGGTGGCGCATCAGTCGCGCGGCAGCGGCTTGCCTTTTGCGATCACTTCGTGGCAGTCGCCCTTGATGGTGGCGTTGTCGTAGTCGGTCCAGCCGTAGCTGTCGACGTAGCGCTTGTGCTGCTTGAAGGCCGTGTTCGCGAAGCTCCAGTCCAGGCGCTCGTCCGGGTAGCGCACGTCGCCCAGGTCGAGCAGGGTGTGGAACATGTTTTCGGTTGCCAGCTTCGCCTTGCGGTGGCGGCGCAGTTGCGTGACCTTGTCCGGGAAGCGCTCCGCATACGCGTCGGAGTACCAGGCGAACGCGGGGACATGGAATTCGTATTGCGTGTTGTGGCCGTGGAAGGCGAGGCGGCAGCCGTTGTCGTACAGCGTCTGGCCGTGGTCGGCCACGTACAGCATGGCGGCCGGCTGGCTGGCGTCCTTCAGCGTCCCGATGACGTGGTCGAGGAACCAGTCCGTGTACAGGATCGAGCCGTCGTAGCTGTTGTTCAGCTTCTCCTTGATATCGATGTCCGTGAAGACGGGCTTGTCGACGCCGTACAGCGACGGCAGCCACTTGTCGAACTGCTTCGGGTAGCGGTGGCTGTAGTTCCAGTGGCTGCCGAGCGTGTGCAGCACGATCAATTTCTTCGGCGCCGGATCGGCGACGGCGTGCTTCAGCGGGCCGAACAGGATTTCGTCGTAATTCGAATTGTCCGTGAAGCCGCCCAGGTTCAGGAAATCGACGACGTCCGCTTCCTTCGCGAACACGGAGACGGGCGTGTCGAACTTCCCGAACGAGATCTGGTTCGACAGCCAGAACGTTTTATAGCCCGCTTCCTTGAACGCGGTCAGGAACGATTTTTCCGAGAACCCGTCCTTGAGGCTTTGCGTGGCCGGCTTGCGCGAGATGATGACGGGCACCGACAGCCGCGTGGCGGACACGGACGTGATCACGTCGCGCAGCACGACAAGGTTCGCTTCCTGCGAGAGGAGCGGGTTCGTGTCGCGGTCGTAGCCGTTCAGGCTCCAGCGGTCGTAGCGCGACGATTCGCCGATCACCATTACGATCACCTGCGGCGCAATGTTCGGCTCGGCCAGGTGCGCGTGGAAGCGGAAGCTGGCGCTGCGCCGGTTCAGGTCGGCCAGGTAGACGCGTTCCTTGTAAAAATCGACGCCGCGCGCGGCCAGTCCGAACGGCCAGGAGTGCGCGAACGCGTCGAGGTCGAACGGCAGCTTCATCCAGTGCGCCAGCGGCGGCAGCGACGCGGCGCCGGGGATGCTGGCGGGACGCGGCGGGGCGGTCTCTTCGCTGGCGGCCTCGACGCTGTCCGGGACGGACGCCTTCACGAGCCGGACGGTCGCCGACCGCGGCGCGGCGCCCGCCAGCGGCGGCGGGGCGACGCCATATTTCAGGCCGTACGCGAACACCGCGGCCACGACCGCCAGCACGCCCAGCACGACGGGGCGCGACACGTCCGCCCAGTCGAGGTCGCGTGTGCGCCAGGCCGCGATCCAGCTCGTGACGAACCACGCGACCACGCCGGTGAAGACGCCGGCCAGCAGCCAGACTTTGCTGCCGAGGAATTCCAGGGCCTCGGCCGGGCTCGTCTCCGCGATGATGCCGAGGTGGTGCGTGGAGATGCCCTGGCCGTAGAACGCATACAAATAGAGCTCGACGGGCAGCGCGAGGAACGCGGGCAGCAGCAGCCAGTGGAAATACGCCGGGCGCTTGAACACGCCCCACACGCCCAGCCAGGCCAGCAGTTCGATGCCGGCCACCTGGCCGGGGTGCGACAGCGGCTGGCCGAACAGCGGCGCCACGTACGGCACGCAGGACAGGAGCAGATAAGTGAGCGCGACGTACAGGTTGCGCGGGCGTAGCAGGAATGACATCGAGGCGTGCGTGTGCGGCAGGGCAGGGGTGAAGTCGGCTATTATCCGGTTTTTACCACGGGTAACGCCATTCCTCCTGCACAATGGATGAAATCCGGCGTACACTGGTTGTGTCGTTATCACGACATCTACTGCGCGTTTACACATCCTCCCGCCGCTGTCGCGGTGCTTGGCCAGCAAGTTTGTTGACCCGGCCCCGCATCAGGTCTATACTCGCGAGTTCTCGAATTATTCTGCGCATGGTTTACGCATAACAGCCGCTCCCGTTGGTGAGTGGCTGTCGTCGCCTGTGCGGACCTGTCGGGACAAGGTTTCAGCCCCCGGGAAGCAAGAGCTCCGGGTCATTAACTAGTAGTTATTTTGTTGGATTTTTGAACGATGCCAACCATCAATCAACTGATTCGCAAGCCGCGTGAAGCCGCGGTTGTGAAGAGCAAGTCGCCGGCACTGGAAAACTGCCCGCAAAAGCGCGGTGTCTGCACCCGTGTCTACACGACGACCCCGAAGAAGCCGAACTCGGCACTGCGTAAAGTCGCCAAAGTTCGCCTGACCAACGGTTTCGAAGTCATTTCGTACATCGGCGGTGAAGGCCACAACCTGCAGGAACACTCGGTCGTGCTGCTGCGCGGCGGTCGTGTGAAAGACTTGCCGGGTGTGCGTTACCACATGGTCCGCGGTGCACTGGATACCCAGGGCGTGAAAGACCGTAAGCAGGCCCGTTCGAAGTACGGTGCCAAGCGTGCCAAGGCTGCCAAGAAGTAATCTTCTTGCAATCTGGGTAAATTAATATTGAGTTAGTTGAGGCGGCCGGAAGGCCGAGTAAGTGAAGGGTCATGATGGCCTTTCGCGAGTGCGCAAGCACTCAACTGAAGACAGGAAGGAATTGAAATGCCACGTCGTCGTGAAGTACCCAAGCGCGAAATTCTGCCGGATCCGAAATTCGGCAACATCGATCTCGCCAAGTTCGTCAACGTTCTGATGTTGTCCGGCAAGAAGTCGGTCGCAGAAAACATCATCTACGGTGCATTCGACTACATCCAGACCAAATCGGGCAAGGACCCGCTGGAAGTGTTCGCAACCGCTATCAACAACTGCAAGCCGATGGTCGAGGTGAAGTCCCGCCGCGTCGGTGGCGCCAACTACCAGGTGCCGGTTGAAGTGCGTCCGGTCCGCCGTATGGCTCTGTCTATGCGTTGGTTGCGCGAAGCCGCAAACAAGCGTAGCGAGAAATCCATGCAGCAGCGCCTGGGTGGCGAGCTGATGGAAGCAGCAGAAGGCCGCGGCGGCGCGATGAAGCGTCGTGACGAGGTGCACCGTATGGCTGAAGCGAACAAGGCGTTCTCGCACTTCCGCTTCTAAGCACAAAGCAGTATCTGTTGTTCAGGCCGGGCGCATTTTGACCAAGATGCCGCTCGGTTTTGTCCATTCAAAGATTTAGGAAAAATTATGGCACGCAAGACCCCCATTGAGCGCTACCGTAACATCGGTATCTCCGCTCACATCGATGCTGGTAAAACCACCACCACCGAGCGCGTCCTGTTCTACACCGGCGTGAACCACAAGATCGGTGAAGTGCACGACGGCGCAGCAACCATGGACTGGATGGAGCAGGAGCAGGAGCGCGGCATTACCATTACCTCGGCAGCGACGACCTGCTTCTGGAAAGGTATGGCCAACAACTTCGAGCCGCACCACATCAACATCATCGATACCCCCGGTCTCGTGGATTTCACAGCCGAGGTGGAGCGCTCCATGCGCGTGTTGGACGGCGCAGTGGCTGTGTTCTGCGGCGTGGCGGGCGTGCAGCCCCAATCGGAAACGGTTTGGCGGCAGGCC
>JBJMVU010000347.1:0-12987 GCA_045810485.1 Massilia sp.
GCCAGCAGCACGCAGCCCAGCGTCAGCCAGCGCAGCGGCGCGGGGCCGCGTGCGCGTGCGCCAGGCGTGATCGCGGCCGCGTGCGTGCGCGGGCCGGCACGCAGGTTGCGTGCGCGCCGGCGGCGCGTCCGGCCGGCCGCGACGGCCTCGACGAGCGTTCCTATCATGGCTGGGCTCTCCCTCGTTGTGTTCGCGTGCGCCTAGCCGGGGGCGGATGAAAGCCGGTCCCGCCCATACGCGTTTCATCCCGCGTTTCGTGCGCTTCGTCGCACGCGGGTGGAGACCAGGAACCCTTGTGGCTACAGTACACACATCGACAAACGCTTCACCATCCAACCCCGAGGAGAGCATCATGAACGTCATCAAGCACATGGAAGCCGCCTTCATCGTCGCACTGAGCCTGGCCGCCGCCGGCAGCGTCGCACTCGACAGCGTCAAGCCCGCGCAGGCCACCGCACCGGTCGTCGCCACGACCGCCGGCATCCCCGTCGTGCACGTCACCGCCAAGCGCCTGACCCCGGTCGAGAAACAGCAGATGCTGGCGCTGGAACGCGTGCGGAGCCGCGCATGATGTTCGCCGCGCGGACGGCCACCGCCGCCGTCCGCCGCACACAATCTGTTGCATGTGTAAGAGTGTGCTTCAGTCGCTGAATCGTTCCGCCGGGCGCGCTATATTGGACACATCCGAAGTCCGGATTGGAGACCAACATGAAACGCCTCACACTTGCCGCCCTGATCGCCATCGGCGCCGCCGCCGCCCCGCTTCCCTCGATGGCTTACGACAATGTCAGCCTGTACATCAGCACCGCCCCGCCGGCCCCGCTGTACGAACGCGTGCCCGCGCCGCGCCACGGCCATGTGTGGGCGCCCGGCCATTGGGAATGGAGCGGCCAGCGCCATACCTGGGCGCCGGGTTACTGGGTCGTCGAGCGCCCGGGCTATGCCTACCGCGCACCGGCCTGGTACCAGGGCAATGGGGGCTGGTACATGCAGCCCGCCGCCTGGACGCCGTACGGCCCCGACCGCGATCGCGACGGGGTGCCCGACCGCTACGAACGCCGCCCCGATCGCGGCTATGACCGCGGCTATGACCGACCGTACTATGGCGACCGCGAGTATTACCGTGGCCGCGACCGGGACCGCGACGGCGTCCCCGACCGCTACGAACGCGGCGGCCGCCGCTGGGACGAAGACCGCGACGGCGTGCCGAACCGCTACGACCGCGACCGCGACGGCGACGGCGTGCCGAACCGCTGGGATCACCGGCCGGACAATCCGTATCGTCGCTAATGACTGACGACAGCGCCGCGCTCCGGCGCTGTTTTTCTTTGTCGCTACGACCTGCGCAAAAAACTAGTATCCTCCCGGCATGAATGATTTTCCCGACCTGGACCGGATCGCCTACAAGGCCGAGCGCGCCGCGAGCCGGCGCCTGGCGCAGGCCGAAGGGCTGCCCGCCGACCAGGCGCTGCGCCGGACGCTGGAACGCGTGGCCGGGGCGGCGGGCCTCGCCGCCCTCGTCGCCGTGCGGACAAGCAGGCTGGAAGCGCAGGCCGCACGCGACGCCGCCCGGGCCTCGGCAAAAGCCGCGGCGTCCGCCAGGCGCGATGCCCGGCCGACCGCGTGGCGCGGCTGGTTCGACGGCTCCGCCAAACCGAATCCGGGCCGCTGCGGCATCGGCGTGCGCATCGAGGGTCCGGGCGGCCTGTGCGTGGAACTCGCCCAGCCGGCCGGGTACGGCAACAGCAGCGAAGCGGAATACGGCGCGCTGATCGCGTTGCTGGAGACGGCCATCGAACACGGCGCGCACGACCTGACCATCCACGGCGACAGCCGCGTCGTGATCGACGACGTCACCGGCCCCGACCTGTACGCCGCGCCGGCGCTGGCCGGCTGCCGCGCCCGCGCGCTGGCGCTGCTCGCGCAACTGCCCGACGTGCGCCTGTGCTGGGTGCCGCGCCACAAGAACACCGGGGCCGACACACTGTCGCAGCGCGCCCTCATTTCCGTAGAAACCGATGCAAGCATTCCATCCTGAACTCGAGACGTGGCGTCCGCCCCTCGCGCAACTGGCCGCACAGGCGGTCGCCGACCAGGGCCCCGACGGCGCCCACGACCTGAACCATTTCGAACGCGTCTGGCGCAACGCCCAGGCGCTGCTGGCGCAGCACCGCCAGGCCGACGCGCTCGTCGTGCTGGCGGCGTGCTACCTGCACGATCTCGTCAACGTGCCGAAGGACGATCCGCGCCGCTCGAGCGCGTCGCGCCTGTCGGCCGGGCTGGCGCGCGAGCGGCTGGCGGCGCTCGGCTTCCCCGCCGATAAACTGGCGGGCGTCGCGCATGCGATCGAAGCGCACAGCTTTTCCGCCGGCGTCCCCGCGACGACGCTGGAAGCGCGCATCGTGCAGGATGCCGACCGCCTGGACGGCCTCGGCGCCGTCGGCCTCGCGCGCATGTTCTACATCGCCGGCCGCATGGGCAGCGCCCTCGCCCACGGCAGCGATCCGCTCGCGCTCGACCGCCAGCTCGACGACAAATCGTATTCGCTCGACCACATCGAAGCGAAGCTGGCGCGCCTGCCGGGCATGATGCAGACGGACGCCGGCCGCCGGCTCGCCGAGGCGCGGCTGGCCATCCTGACGGACTTCCGCAGCGCGTTCGCCGCCGAATGGAGCGGCATCCCGGACGTCGAGGATTGACGGGCAGGCCACCTGTTGTCGCCACGGCAATTAGTGCTACCATGACTGTTTTCCGCATCGTCACGGGAAGCACATGGCCAAAAGCGCGAACCTGAATTTCGTCCTCATCTGCGTGTTCATCGACATGCTCGGCATCGGCCTGATCGTGCCCGTGCTGCCGAGCCTCGTGGGCGAATTCGTCGAGAACCGCGCACAGCAGGCGTTGTGGTTCGGCCTGCTCGGCGCCACGTTCGGGCTGATGCAATTCCTGTTCATGCCGATGGTGGGCGCGCTGTCCGACCGCATCGGCCGCCGCCCCGTGCTGCTGTATTCGATGGGCGGCATGTGCATCAACTTCCTCGCGACCGCGTGGGCGCCGAACCTCGCCTGCCTGTTCATCGGGCGCGTGATCGGCGGCGCGTCGTCGGCCAGCATGTCGGTGGCGTCGGCGTATGCGTCGGACGTGTCGACGCCGGAGAACCGCGCGAAAAGCTTCGGGAAGATCGGCGCCGCGTTCGGCTTCGGCTTCATCTGCGGCCCTATCCTGGGCGGCCTGCTGGGCAATGTGGGACTGCACCTGCCGTTCTACGTGGCGGCCGCGCTGTCCGCCGCGAACTTCGTCTACGGCTTCATCGCCGTGCCGGAATCGCTGCCGCGCGAACGCCGCGCGCCGTTCCAGTGGTCGCGCATCAACCCGTTCGGCTCCCTGCTGCGCCTCGTGCGCCGCACCGACATCCGCGGCCTGATCGTCGTCTACACGCTCGTCGCGTTCGCGCAGATGATGCTGCAGACGACGTGGGTCCTGTTCACCACGTTCCGCTTCGACTGGACGCCGCGCGACAACGGCGTCGCCCTGTTCTGCGTCGGCGTGTGCTCGATCGTCGTGCAGGCGGGGCTGCTCGCGCCGCTGATTCGGCGCTTCGGCGAGGTACGGCTGTCGCTGATCGGCCTCGCGTCCGGCGCCGTCACCTACTTCCTGTACGCCATCGCGACGCACGGCTGGATGATGTACGTCTTTATCCTGTGCAACCTGCTGTCGTTCGCGGCGGGGCCGGCGCTGCAGGGCATCCTGTCGAAATCGTCGTCGAGCCGCGAACAGGGCGAGCTCATGGGCTCATTGCAATCGATCAGCAGCATCGGCCTCGTCCTCATGCCGCTCGTCGGCACCATGCTGCTCGGCGCGGCAAGCCATCTGCCGCCGCAGGACTGGCGCGTGGGCGGACCGTTCTTCGTGTGCGCCGCGATGCAGGCCGCCGCGCTGCTCGTCGCGCACCGCTATTTCCGCAGCCACGGCATCCCGGAGACGGCGCCGGCCGCCGAGCAGGCGTGACGCCGGCCGTCCTGCTCGCATCCTATTTTTGGGGCGTCGCAACGACAGTCACCACTGACATGGGTCGCGAATGCACGGACAACCTGGCGCCGCATGATGCAGGTTTCAACGTCGCGAGGCTGTCGTTTGCCTGGGTAATAAAAGTCTTGCATGTCAATTTGCCGCGTTTCGCACCCGGCAGCCGGATGTCCAGCATCCGCGACACGATACCTGGATTGACCGCCACGATGACGACTTCGTTCGTCTCCGGATTTTCGGCCACCAACGCATCCGGATTATCGGATTTCAGGAACCGATATCCCGGCCGGATGAATCTGGTGAAATTGGCAAACGCCCAGAATTTCTTCGTGACCTGATAGTCCGGCCGCTCCAGGTTGGAAAAATCCGCCTTGATCAATCCCCAGTTCGAGCTGTTCTTTGGATCGGACGACCTGTTTTCTACGGCTTGCCAGAGAACCCAGCCCCGGGGATTCATACTGCTGATGTCAGTAACGATCTGCTGCGCCAGTGCAATGGCTGGACGCATGTCGTTGATGTCTTCACGCACATTGCTGGGCGATAGATCGACTTCCGACATCCATAACCGTTTTCCCGAAGTTTCCGCAATATCCCGAACCCCGCTTTTTGCTATCCATTCATAGCTATGGACGTTGATTTGCCGGATGACGTCTTTCGCATCGGCTGACAAACCGGCCCAATCGACGAAAAAAGTCTGGGGATTGGTTTCGTCCGGCCCGGAAATCTCCGTCTTCATTCCATATTGTTTTAACACCTGAGCCAACGCAATAAACATGCGCGACTGCGCTTCCGGCGACCAATGAGCACCTTCCTGTTTGTTCGTGGAAAACCAATAGGGGGTATTGGGCTCGTTGATCGGAGACAATGTTCTAAATCGAACACCATGCCGCCGCTCAAGCTCCGCTGTGACACGCGCCAAATATCTTGAAAATTTTGTTTCAAATCCCGGAATAAGGTTATCCTCCAACGCATTGACGTTACCGGAAACCAGCCCGCTGCGCGTCATGAAATAGGGCGGCGAGTTCGAAAACGCCTCTACAATCAATTCCCGCGGCGTTACCCGCGCTTTTATTGCATCAAGCCACCAGCGCTGCCCTGCATCCGCAGACCAGTCCCAGGCGTCTTCGGCGTCCGGATTCCACCCATCCGTCACGGATCCCTCAGCCGGCTTGCGCCAGAATCCAGGAATATCCCCACCGGGGCGCAAATACGATGGCGTTTCGGGCGCATTGCCGCCACCAATATTGTAACGCGCGATATTCAGTGCAAGACCGTCCCGTCCATAGAGCAAATCGGCCAACTGCGTGCGCTGTGGCTCGGCGAATCTGCCGGTCACATGGGCAAACCAGGCAAGAGCGGTTCCCCATCCTTCAAACGGAGGCCCCGGATGTCGCCAGTCGACATTGACAACGGCGGGAACATTCACGGGCTTGTCGTCGTTGTTTTCGGCACGGGCACCGCTTGCCAGGACACACAGTCCGATGACAACCACGCGCCTTAACGAAAAGATCCGTTGTGAACCACGGGTCGTGGCCGGACGCTCCTGGTTGAAAAACCTCATTCAGCGATTCTCCATCATCGAGGTCAGCTTCATTTCTTTTATGTAGGCGGCATGATCCGGCAGCCTCGACACGACTTTTTTAAAGTTTCGCTCAAGATTGTTATACGCATTCGCGAGCATGGCGTCATCTTGCAGCACCATGGTCGGCATATAGGTTTTGGGGCGAATTCCCTGCCCCAACAGGACGGCATGCCACGATGTGCCTTGAAACAGCTCTTCGGCTGCAAGGTTCAGTTGCCCACGCTCACGGAACAGCTCAATTCTTTCCTGGAGGCTGTCTGGAATCTGCATGGCTTTTACGTAGCGCCATAATTCCGAGTCGTCGCGCTCGGTAGCGTGGTAATGCAGGATGAGGAAGTCCCTGACATTTTCGATTTCCCGAATTGCCTCCTTGTTGAAAGCCTGCGCGCACACCGGAGAAAACCCTGCATCCGGAAAATAGCGAATGAGTCGCTGGATGCTGGACTGAATAAATTGAATGCTGGTCGACTCCAGCGGCTCGAGAAACCCGCTGGCGAGCCCGATGGATACCACGTTCCTGGTCCACGGCGTCTTGCGTCTTCCTGCCGTGAACTTGATGCGGTTAACCGGAGCAAGTGGCTCCCCCTCCAGTCCATCCAGCAGACACCGCTCTGCCGCTTCATCCGTGGAAAATTCGTTTGAATACACCACACCGTTACCAACGCGATGTTGCAACGGTATCCTCCACTGCCAACCAAAAGGCTTGGCCGTGGAAATCGTGTATGGCGTCAATGCCAGCTTCTGTTCACAAGGCACCGCGCACGCCCGATTCATGGGCAACCAATGCGACCAGTCTTCATATTCGACGCCCAACTCCTGCCCAAGAAGCATTGCGCGCATTCCAGAGCAGTCGATGAACAGGTCACCCGAAAGAAGCTCGCCCGACTTGAGCTTCAGACCTGTGATATGCCCATTTTCAGGGTCACGTTCCGCCGTCAGCATGTCGCCAATCCTGTGCGACACCCCACGCGTGATGCACACCCCCTTCAGATATTTCACATAGCGGCCGGCGTCGAAGTGATAGGCAGACTGGAGATGCTGCAGCGGATCGCCTGGCCGTTCAGACGCGGGCGCAAATACGTTGCTTCGAGCTGCCAATGTACATAGCGAGAATTCGGAGAAGTCGGCAACATGCCCCTTCTCCTTCAGACGCAGCCAGTACTGGAAGAAGTAGCCAATGTCGCGTTCCACCCCATACGCGCCAAAAGGGTGGAAATACGTTGAAGTTTCATTAAGCCAGCCGCGGAATTCGATACCAAGCTTGAACGTCGCCCCGGTGGCGCGTATGAACTCGGCTTCATCGATGCCGATCATTTGATGAAACGTGCGGATCGGCGGGATCGTCGCCTCTCCAACGCCCACCGTGCCGATGGCGTCGGACTCCACCAGGATGATCTCGACGGCCTGTCCAAACGTATGGGACAACGCGGCCGCTGTCATCCATCCGGCGGTACCGCCGCCGAGAATGACCACTTTGGTAATCCACCTGTCCTTGTCCATCATATCCCCTTGTCAGGCCCTGAAAGGCTGAAAAAAATGCGCCGCGGAAAGATGCGCGGCGCGTTCGCTCATGTCGGCGTTAGAAGCTTGCTTTCAGGGACACACTGTACCGGCGGTCGTTAAGTTGCCACAACAAACCGCCCGAGGGGCGTTCGACGTACGTGTGGTACATCGAGTTCTTCAGGTTAACGGCGTCAGCCGACAGCGTGAAGATCTTGTTGATTTGATAGCTCAAGGAAGCATCGAGTGACGAATACGGCGCTGCATACTGGTTTGCACCAAAGACACCGCTGCCGTTGATCTGGTCAAGATAGGAGGAACGCCAGTTGTACGCAAGACGCGCCTGTAACGGTCCCTTTTCATAGAGGGCGATCAGGTTGTAGCTGTTCTTGGACAACTTCGGCAAGGGAATAAGAGTCCCAGGCTTGAGCTCGACTTTCGACTCCACATAGGTATAGTTGGCCTGTACGCCGAATCCACTGAACGGGTCGGGAAGGAAATCAAAAAATTGAGTAAAACCAGCTTCGATGCCTTTTACCGAACCCTTGCCGAGATTGATGCTGGTTCCGATATCGTAGACAACGCCACCGAAGTTCATCGCTTCGGTGCCGCCGGCCAGGTAGCCGTCGATATCCTTCTTGAATAAACCCAGGAACGCCATATTGGACGTCCCCCAGTAGTCTTCCATCGTCAGGTCATAGGAAGTCGCCGTCATCGGCTTCAGGTACGGATTACCGGAACTGCCGGTCGGGCGTCCGTTGGCGTCGTACTGCGACGGGATGTTCGGATTCAGCTGAACATGGGCGGCCATGTCGCTGAAGTTTGGACGCGTCATCGTCTTGCCATAGCCAAAGCGGATCTGCAAATCCTCATTCAGGTGCAGGCGTGTGTTGAGGCTGGGGAGGTAATTCGAGTAGCTATTGTTGAGCGTGGCGGGGCGCGACCCGGTGCTATCCTGGACATAGCCGATCGACGTCTGATCGGTCTTTACGACTCGCATACCCGCGGTACCGTCGAGGTCGTAACCGAATACGCTTGTAGCGAAGTCACCCGTAACGAAAAAGGACCGCGTTTTTTCGTGTTGTTCATTGATATCACCCGGGCGAAACGACGTATCGAACGTATAGGCGTTTGGCTTTCCAGCAAATAACTGCGAATACGTCTCGACTGTTCGATCGAGAACGCTCGAGTTGGGATTCGCGTACTCCGGGAACACTGCAACAGGAAAGCCGATGCCCGACTGCATGAAATTGCTGGCCGGCCCGGCGTAGGCGAGATTCGGATGTTGCGCAACCGGAATAAGCGGGCATGCGCCCCAGCTGGGGTTGGTGCCCGTATCATTGCAGACACCCGTGTTGTTCCAGTTACCCCGCAACAGCACCTTGGTATCGGCTGCGCGAATGCCGACGTGCAGTTTGGTAAAGAAGCTGTCACCCAGGTCGTAGTCGAAATCCTGGCTGAGAGCCGACATTTTCAGCTTATGGCGGTCGACCGCATTGGCGAGCCACTCATAATACCAATTCTTCGGATTGCCAAAATAGGCGTTAGGGTTGCCCGGATTGGCTGGATCGACGATTGAAAATGTGGGGATCCTGCCGCGCACATCGAAGGCCAGATTCAGGTTGGGAATATTGGCAACGCTTCTGCTTTCATTATCGTAAAGCTTGATGGAGTCGCCATTACGGTCGGCGTCATAGTTGGCGCGTTCATAAGCGAAGTCAGTCTTTGACTTGAGCTTGTCCGAGATGCGCCACTTTACATTCAGCGCGGACAGATTCGTGCGATTGCGAACGTCCTGGTCAAACCGGGAGCTTGAAAAAATTTGCGGCGACAACGTCCCGCTCGTAGCGCTGCCATCGGGCGCCCAGGTCCATGTGGAACCTGCCGCTGCGCGCGGGTCGCTGTTCTTGTCGTCGCCGTAGAGGTATTCTCCGCGCCGGATAAACCGGTAGTTCGAATAGAGATTTTGCGCGGTGAGAAGAATGTCCTTGTTCACCTGCCATTGGTAGGCGACCGCCAGACCCTGGCGCTTTCGGTTACCCGAGTCCTGGTACACCTCGAAGGAAGTCGGCACATAGAGTTCCGAGAGTCCCCCCTTGTTCGGCATCGAATTGAAGGCCGCGACATTCGACGCCGAGGGAGCTTGCGTCGGGTTGTTCGAACATTTCCCGACCGTTGCGGTCAGACAGTGCTGCTGCTGTTGAAGAACGGCGTCCTGGCGGTAATAGGTCTCACTGGTCGTTGCATTCACCAGGATGCCCATGCGGCCAACATCCGTGTTGAATTGGCGGCTCAACAGGCCCGAGGCCGACGGTGAAGACTTACGAATTCGATCGTAGTAACTCGACTTGACCGAAATAACGTTGATGTCTTCTTTCGAGTCGAATGGCAGTCGCGTGCGAATGTTGACCACGCCGCCGACACCGCCTTCGATCAAGTTGGACGCTGCATTCTTGTAGACATCGACTCCGGCCATGAGTTCGGAGGGGAGCCCTTCCAGGTCCGGTGCCCGACCACCGTTTGCCGTAAAAAAGTCTCGTCCGTCGATCAGGTTGCGGACCTGGGTAATACCACGGATCGTGATCGCGGGCTCGGTGCGATGGTCGTAATCGGTACCACCCTCACCATAGCGGCGCTGGATCTGGACCCCGGCGACCCGCTGCAGCGACTCGACAGTATTCACGTCCGGCAGCTTTCCGATATCGGTTGCCTGGATCGAGTCGACGATCTGATTGGAGTCCTGCTTGAGATCGCGCGCCGACTTCAATGCCGCTCGCTGACCGGTGACGACAACGGTGCTCGGGGCGTTCGTGTCGGCGCTTGCACCCGCGGCGCCGGCCTCCTGCGCATTCGCGGTCAGTGGCCCGGCGATGGCAAGCGCGCACGCTTGGGCCAACATCGTTTTTCTAATCGTTTTTGTATTTCCGTTTCGCACAGCTACTATCTCCTTATAGTAATTATTGGGTAGTGCCTTTATATGCTGCCGGCTCGATATAGATCACATTCCGGCGCCGGCGGGAATGTCGTTCGGCCAACCAGGGTGCGACAAGGTTAGCGCATACAATGTTACGAGAGAAGATTGCTAACAAGACTATGCGGATTTTATGTACAGGTATAACGATTCCGAATAGATCTGCCTCTGCGTACTGCGTGGCTTTGGAGGCCGGCGTGCGATGCGCCCTGGCGTACCGCTGTCACCCGCACCTGAAACGTCAACGCAATACGCTCGCTTCAAGGGGCGTAAGGCGGATTTTGCGACAACGTTACCGTTCGCGGCGGGCCGAACTTGCGATGCGCCGTGTGCGTAACGCCCCGGCTTTTTAGAATTTCATTTCGAGCGTCGCGCGCACGCTGCGGTACAGCGGCGTAATGGTGCGTGTCGATTGCGTGCCGTTGCCGGCCAGGACGTAGCTGCTTTCGCCGATGCTGTCTTGCGCGAGCAGGTTGGCGGTGGCGACGCGCAGTTGCAGTTTCGGGTCGAATTTCCACAGTGCGTACAGGTCGAGGTCGCGGCGCACGGACTGGTAGCTGATCTGGCTGGCCGACACGCGCACTTGGCCGCCGTTCTTGAACACGTACGAGCCGCCCACCGTCAGCGCGCCGCGCCTGTAGTCCGCGCCCAGGGTGGCGGAGACCGGCGTCTGCGCATCCAGGCGGTTGTTCGGACCCGGCGCCGAATCGACGGTCGACCAGTTGCGCGACAGGCTCGCGCGCAGGTCCAGCGCCGCCTTCGTGTCGATCGCGGCCTTCAGCGGGAATTTCGCTTCCAGTTCCAGGCCGTGCGTGCGCGCCTGGCCCGCGTTGGACGGCGTCGACACCCAGCGCGCGCCGTCGAACAGCACCTGGTTGCGCGTGTAGTCGTCGATGCGCCGGCTCGATACGCTCGCCGACAGCAGCGCGCCCTCGGCCCAGTAATGCTCGTACGACGCGTCGATGCCCTGGGCCAGTTCGGGCTTCAGGTTCGGGTTGCCGATGAAATCGGGTTCGGTCTGGCTGTTGTTGACCGACGTGAAGCGGTGTGGAATGAGGCCCTGCACGCCCGGCGCCTTGTACGTGCGCGTGACGGCGAAGCGGACCTGGTCGCCCTTGGTGTCCGGCAGCTTGTACAGCGTCTGCATCAGCGGGCTCCACACGGTCGAGTGCGAATGGGCCGTCGCGAACGTGTTCCCTTCCGTCCGCGTCCGGATCCCTTCCCAGCGCGCGCCCAGGTACACGGACCAGCGCGGCGTCACGTTCCACTCGTCCTGCGTGTAGACGGCCAGGCGGGCAACGTGCGACTCGTAGACTTCGTCGCCGCCGGGCAGCGCGACGTCGGGGCGGAAGTCGTCGCGGTCGCGGCGGGCATCGTCGCGCGTCGCATGGCCGCCGTCCCAGCCGAAGGCGAGCGCGTGGCCTTCCCACGAACCGCTCGTGTATTTCCCCATCGAGCTGATGCCGCGGTCCGTGCCGGCCGAAAATATCACCTCATGCAGCGCCGGCGACGCCGGGTTGCCGCTGCCCGTGCGATACGTCGCGTTGGCAAGAGCGCCGTACAGGCCGCTCAACTTCGCGTCCAGCTTGCCGCCTCCGTCGAATTTGTGCACCCAGTTCATTTCTTCGCGGAAGAAGCGGTTGTCGTTGCTCATCGTCTGGTCCAGCGCCGCGAAGGCGGGCAGCGGGCCGAGCTGCGTGGCAAGGCGTCCCGCGGACACGTTCTGGAACCGGTTGATGTTGATGAACGCCTGCGACGTCAGCGTGTCGCCGTTGTCGACACTCCAGTTCAGGCGCGGGTTCAGGTTGAACGCCGTGAAGCGGCCGGCGTCGGACTGCTCGCCCAGGCGCAGGCCGTCGAGGCGGCCGGCCGAGTCGAGATGGCGCTCGACGGTCTCCGGCTCGCGCCAGAAATGCGCGCGCGACAGGTTCGCCGACAGCGAATACGACAGCTTGCCGGCCCGGTCCGACAACTGCAGGTTGAAGGACGGGTTCGCATACCCATGCCCATGGCCATAGCCCGCCTTCAGTTCGCACTGCGCCGTTTTCACCGTCTTCTTGAGGACGATGTTGACGGTGCCGGCGATCGACTGCGTGGAAAATTCCGCGCTGGCCGCACGCAGCACTTCGATGCGTTCGATGACGTCCGGCGCCAGCGAATCGATGGAAAAGCCGGCCGGTGCGCGCTCGCCGTTCAGCAGCACCTGCGTGTAGCCGGCGCCGAGCCCGCGCATGCGGATCTCGCCGCCCGCCCGCCGCCCCCGCCGACCGTCACGCCCGGCACGCGCTTCAATACGTCGAGCACGCTCGTGTCGCCATACTTGACGATCTCGTCGTGGTTGACGACGATCTTGCTGGCGGTGTCGTCGCGGCGCGGATCGTAGGCATCGGCCGCGCCCTTCACGTCGACCCGCTGGATCTTGTCGTCGCTGGCGAGCGGCGCCGCGGCCTGTTGGGCGTTGGCGGCAAACGGGACGGCGACGGCGGCGGCGAGCAGGGTCAGGCGGAATGGCGTTTTCACGATATGCATGTCAGAATGGCAAAATGAGCGGTCGCCATTGTCTGACGGATCGCCGGCGTTTTGTTGCCTTAGCGTAAATATTTTTGATATGCATAACCGATGGCGACCCCTCGGTTTTGCCTGAGCGAATATCCGTGCCGCTATAATGGCGCGTCTTCATATCGAGGTTTACCGTGTCCGATCGCCTGAAAGTCCTGCCCCAGTACCTGCTGCCGAAGCGGCGCCTCACGACGTTTGCCGGCCGCGTGGCCGGTGCCAAGGGCGGAACGGTGACGACGCGGCTGATCCACTGGTTCGTCGCGAAGTACGGCGTGAACATGGCGGAAGCCGAGAATTCGGACATCACCAGCTATAAAAGCTTCAATGAATTCTTCACCCGGCCGCTGAA
>JBJMVU010000348.1:0-7926 GCA_045810485.1 Massilia sp.
AACAACGCTCAACTCGGTGCAGCCGTGCAGAAGAAAGCGCAATCGGTTACCCAGATTCCCGCGATGGGTGTGGAATCGACCGTGGCGCCCCGGCCGGTCGTGAGCTACAGCGGCACCCAGCAGAATGAGTTGCTTGCGGCCCTGCCGCGTCCAGACCTGGAAACCCTGTTCGAGCACCTGGAACTGGTGCCCCTGCCTTTCGGCAAGGAACTGTTCGAATACGGCAGCAAACTCGAATACGTGTACTTCCCCACCACCGCCATCGTCTCCCTGCTGTACGTGATGGAAGACGGCGCCACGACGGAAATCGCCGTGGTCGGCCATGAAGGCGCCGTCGGCGTGTCGCTGTTCATGGGCGAGCGCGCCACCTGCAGCGCCGTCGTCCAGAGCGCCGGCTACGGCTACCGCCTCAAGACGCAGTTTCTGCGCGACGCCTTCAACAAGGGCGGCGCCCTGCCCCAGCTGCTGATGCGCTACACGAACGCGCTGTTCGCCCAGATGGCCCAGAACGCCGTCGGCGGCCGTCACAGCTCGATCGAACAAAAACTGTGCCGCTGGCTGCTGGACCGCCTCGACCGTTCGCCGAGCAATGAACTGAAAGTTACACAGGAACTCATCTCGATCATGCTGGGCGTGCGCCGCGAAAGCATCACCGCCGCCGCCGGCAAGCTGCAGGACGAAGGCCTGATCCAGTACCGCCGCGGCAACATCACCGTGCTGAACCGCCAGGGCCTGGAAGATTACGCGGGCGAGTGCTACAAGGTCGCTAAAAGCGAGTATGACCGTCTGCTGATGGATGTGTCGCGCGCATGAACGGCACGGCATCCCGGCCCGCCGTCGCCAGCGGCGACTGTGCCTGGGCGGCCCGCAACTGATTGCGAAGTTGATTGTGTAGTTGATGTGCGGCCAAATCGGCCGGCTCCGTTTGCGCATTGGCCATCGGAGATTCTGCCGGCGTCACGGCCAGCGCCGCAATATCCAGGGTACCGCCCGACGCGGTCCCGTCCGCCTCGATATCGCCTGGCGCCATCACCGGAACGATGGCGTGGACAGTGGTGCCGATGCCGTTCACGCCGCGGTCCACCCGCAACGTCCCTCCCAGCAGCAACGCCCGTTCGCGCATGCCCAACAGGCCATGCGATTTCGGGCGGCGCATCGCATCCGGGGGAATCCCGACACCATCGTCGCTGATCTCGAGCGTGAACGCCTCACCTTCGCGCGCAAGATGCACGACGACGTGACGCGCCTGTGCGTACTTCGCCACGTTGTTCAGCGATTCCTGCGTGATGCGGAATAGCGCGATCGACTGCGCGGAACCGGCACTGTCGATGTCGCCTTCGATGAGCGCTTCGCAATCGACGCCCGTCGTGCGGCCGAAATCCACGCAATAACTCTGCAGGGCGGCGGACAGCCCGAGGTTGTCGAGCAGGCTCGGACGCAGGTCTTCCACGATGCGGCGTTTCAATTCCACCGTTTCGATCAGCACCACGCGGGCGCGGGCCAGCGTGTCGGCCTGGTCCGGATGGGTTGCCTTGAGCTGCTCGCCCACCGTGGCGAGATGCATGCCGATGGCCGTCAGGTTCGCGCCCATCTCGTCGTGCAGTTCGCGCGCCAGCCTCGCCTTTTCTTCTTCCGACACGCGGATCAGGTGGCGCGACAGCACGGACAGCTGCTCCGTGCGTTCCGCGACGAGCAATTCCAGGTGGTCGTTGGTCTGCTGCAGGGCACGCTCGGCATTCAGGCGCGCCCGGAAACTGCGGCGGATCATGTTGTAGAACAGGACGAGCGTGACGAGTGCCGCCACGTTGATGCCGAGCCCGCGCAACGCGGCCAGCCGGTAGCGGTCGTAGAACACGGCGCTGCGGGCCGCGAGCGTTTCGTTCTGTTCGCCCGTCATGATCACCACCTGCAGGCGGATCTCGTCCATATGGGTCTTGTCTTCCTGCGTCTGCGCGATGGCGACGATGTCGTTCAGCCCGCCATGGCGATAGACCTCCAGGCCCTGGTTCATCAGGCTGATGCGGCGGATGACGAGGTTTTGCAGCTGGGTCAGGTTCTTCAGCTGCGAGGGATTGTCGGCCAGCAGTGTCTTGAGGCTGTTGAACTGGCCATCCAGTTCACGCTCGGCCGTGCGCAGCGGGCCCAGATAGGTGTCGGAACCGGACAGGAAATAGCCGCGCAGACCGCTTTCCGCGTCGGTCACGAGCAGGTTCAGGTATTGCAGCTTGGCCGTCACGCGATCGGCCTGCGCCTGGCGCGTATTGGCAGTCTTCAGTCCGTCCAGGTTGCGGACCAGGCTGACGCCGTTGAGGACCAGGATCAGGACGCAAACGACACACAGCAGGGTCTGGTACAACGGAAGGCTGCGAACCGGCCTGAACTTGGGGTCGGTGGTAAAAAACATCCTCGGTCGTTCCTTTCGCGCAGCTTGGCCTGTCCGAGTCATTATAGACTGGAAAAGTTGCCATGGAGCTCGATTCGGGTATGCGGACGAGGAAATGTAGCGCGATGACGACGCGCAATTAACAATTCTGCATAGCAAATTCCAAATTTGCTACAACAGTTGCAGGAGCGAAAGACAACCGAATGGCTGTCTTCCGGCCTGCCCCGCTCAGTCGAGCAGGTTGTTTTTCATGGCGTAATACGTCAGGTCGCTGTTCGACTGCAGACCCATCTTTTCCATGATGCGAGTACGGTAAGTCGAGACCGTCTTGATCGACAACGACAGGGCATTGCCGATGTCGGACACGGTCGCCCCTTTTGCCAGGCGCAGGAACACCTGGAACTCGCGGTCCGACAATTCCGTATGCAGCGCGGTGTTCGGATCGCGATCGAAACTCTGGGCCAGCAGTTCGCCGACCTGCGAGCTGACGTAGCGGCGGCCCTGGAACACGGTGCGGACGGCCGTCTTGAGCTCGTCGGCGTCGCATTCCTTGTTCAGGTAGCCGTTGGCGCCCATCTTGAACAGGTTCAACGCATATTGCTGGGCGGGATAGCCGGACAGGATCAGGACCGGCAGATTGGGCTGGCCCTGGCGAATGGTGCGCAGGATATCGATGCCGCTCTGGTCCGGCATGGCGATATCCAGCAGCAGCACGTCGCAGATCTCGCGGCGTGCGATGTCGAGGGCTTCGCGTCCCGTCGCGCCTTCAGCCACGACTTCGAACTCGCCCGACGACGAAAAAATCTGTTTGAAACCTGCTCGAACTATCTGGTGATCGTCACAAATGGCAACGCGTATCATTGTCTTCCCTTAAGTTTTCCCGATACAGGAAAGAGCCGAGGCTGGCCCCTCACGCCTCCGGTCAGGTCATGCGTTTGAGTCAGCAAACTGCAAGTGACATTTTAGCACCTCCGGGGTGCAGAACAACAGGCGCGCACGCCTGAGCTGGCTGCGTCGCCCGCCGCGCCGTCGGCGGACTTCAGACGGCCGGCGAACCGTGCTTGAGCAGCGCGAGAATCGCGTGCAGTTCGGCGCGCAACACTTCCGGCTCGATGGTCGGCATGGCCGGCGGGGGTGGAGGTTCCGGCAACGCCTCGACGTCGAGCTGGCCGCGCCCATCGAGGCGGTTGCGTGCACCGCTGATGGTGAAGCCCTGCTCGTACAGCAGTTCGCGGATACGCCGGATCAACAGCACTTCGTGGTGCTGGTAATAGCGGCGGTTTCCACGGCGTTTGACCGGTTTTAGCTGGGTGAATTCCTGCTCCCAGTAGCGGAGCACATGTGGCTTGACCCCGCACAATTCGCTGACTTCGCCAATCGTGAAATAGCGCTTCGCCGGGATCGGCGGCAGCACGGTCGGTTCCATCTTGTTCGGTCGGTCGTTCATCGCTTGCGAGCCGTGTCGGCTTTATCAGGCCGCGCGCGCCAGGGGGGGATGATCGGGGCCGTCGGGCCGATCCGGATTGCGAGGGCTGGCCGGATTGGCCTCCTCGACCATACCCTTCAGTTTCTGGCTGGCGTGGAAAGTCACGACGCGACGCGCCGTGATGGGGATTTCTTCCCCGGTTTTCGGATTGCGACCAGGCCGCTGCGGCTTGTCGCGCAACTGGAAGTTGCCGAAGCCGGACAGCTTGACGGCCTCGCCGCGCTCGAGCGCATTGCGGATCTCGTCGAAGAATGTCTCGACCATGTCCTTGGCCTCGCGTTTGTTCAGGCCGACCTGCTCGAACAGCAGTTCGGCCAACTCCGCCTTGGTCAGGGTCGGCAACTCCTTTTCCGCTTCCTGCCGTACCCGGGCCACCAGCATCGCACGATGCAGATCGGCGGCCAGCGCTTCCTGGAACACGGCGGAATCAACGTCGTTGTTGTTAATTTTAAAGCCCTACCTTCAGTTCTGGATGTGGTGGGGGCTCGACCAACCTGCTACGCGTTGCAGTGGCGGTCTGCGATGCTCCGCTACGGCGGACCGGCCGTACCGTAAGTACGACTGCGCTTCTCGACCACCACTGCTGCCGCTCGCTACGGTTGTTCGAAACCCCTGTCAGGCACGTAGCCCTTTTTTATCAACCGCGCAATTTTGCGCCGTGTTTTTGTTGCGCCGCGGATGCCAGCGCGGCCATGATGGCCTCGACCGCATCGTCCTGCAGCGTCGATTGAGTATCTTGCAAGCCAAAGCGGAAAGCAAGACTTTTTTCATCTTGTTCCAAACCTTTGCCGCGGTATTCATCAAACAAAACAACGGCTTGCACGAGTTTGCCAAGCGGGTTCGACGCCAGTTCCGCCTGGAAAGCGTCGAGCAGCGCCTGGGCCGGCACGTCCTGTTTCACCACCAGCGCGAGGTCGCGCGTGGCGCCCGGGAACTTCGAGATGTCGGCGTAGCGCGGCACGTCGCGCGCGCGCAGCGCGTCGGCGTCCACCTCGAACAGCACCGGCGCCTGCGGCAGGTCGTACTTCTGCAGCCAGCGCGGATGCAGCTCGCCGATCACGCCGACGACCTTGCCATCGACTTCCACCGACGCCGAGCGGCCCGGATGCAGCGCCGGATGTTCGGTCTTGCTGAACCGCACGGCGCGGGGCGCGAACAGCGCTTCCACGTCGCCCTTGACGTCGAAGTAATCGACGGCGCGGGTCGGCTGGCCCCATTGCTCGTCCGCGGCCGGACCGTAGGCGATGGCGGCGACGCGCTTGGGCTGGTCGAAACCGGCGATGGCCAGCGGCCCGTCCTGGGCTTGGGCGTTGCGCAGGAACACGCCGCCCACTTCGAACACGCGCACGCGGCCCGCCTTGCGGTTCAGGTTGTAGCGCACGTTGGCGACGAGGCTGCCGATCAGCGTCGAGCGCATCACGCTCATCTGGCTCGCGATCGGGTTCTGCAGCCGGATCGGGTCGGTGTTATTCGCGAAGTCGGCTTCCCACTGCTGCTCGACGAAGCTCATGTTCACCACTTCCTGGTAGCCCAGGTCGGCCAGCTCGTGGCGGATGGCGAACAGCGAACGGGTGTTTTCCGGCTCGATCAGCATCGCCGACGGCGCCACCGGCGGCAGCGCGGGAATGTTCTCGAAGCCATAGACACGCGCCACTTCCTCGATCAGGTCTTCCTCGATCTCGATGTCGAAGCGGTACGACGGCGCCGTCACGTGGAACAAACCTTCCTCGCGCTCGAACGGCAGGTGCAGGCGCGTGAAGATATCGGCAACCATATCGTCCGTGACGGGCACGCCGATGACTTTCGCGGCGCGCGCGGTACGCAGGGTGACCGGCTTACGCTGCGGCAGGTTCGGCGCCTGGTCGTCGATCGGGCCGACTTGCGTGTCGGTCGTGCCGCAGATCTCGACGAGCAGCGACGTGATGCGCTCGATGTGCTCGACGGTGGTCGCATAGTCGACGCCGCGCTCGAAGCGGTGCGCCGCATCGGTCGAGAAATTGTAGCGGCGGGCGCGGCCCTGGATGGCGTTCGGCCACCAGAATGCGGCTTCCAAGTAGATGTTCGTCGTGTCCAGGCTGACGGCCGTCGAATCGCCGCCCATGATGCCGGCCAGCGACTCGATCTCTTTGTCGTCGGCGATGACGCCGACCCACTCGTCGACGTCGACCGTGTTGCCGTTCAGGAGCTTCAGCGCTTCGCCCTTGCGGCCCCAGCGCACCTCCAAGCCGCCGTGGATCTTGTCCAGGTCAAACACGTGCGACGGACGGCCCACTTCCAGCATGACGTAGTTCGAGATGTCGACGAGGGCCGACACGGAACGCTGGCCGCTCCGCTCGAGGCGGCGCTTCATCCATTCCGGCGTCGCCGCCTTCGCGTTCAGGCCGCGGATGACGCGGCCCGAGAAACGGCCGCACAGGTCCGGCGCGGAAATCTTCACCGGCAGGACTTCGTCCGTGTTCACGGTGACCGGGCGGAAGGACTGCAGCACCATCGGCACGCCGGTCAACGCGGACACTTCGCGCGCCACGCCCAGCACGGACAGGCAGTCCGCCTTGTTCGGCGTGAGCTTGATCGTGAATTTCAGGTCGTTCAGGCCCAGGTAGTCGCGGATGTTCTGGCCGATGGGCGCGTCTGCCGGCAGCTCCATCAGGCCGTTGCTCTCTTCCGAGATTTTCAGCTCTTTCGCCGAGCACATCATGCCCTGCGATTCCACGCCGCGCAGCTTGCCCACCTTGATCTCGAACGGCTTGCCGTCCGGACCCGGCGGCAGCACGGCGCCGGCCATCGCGCAGATAGCCTTCATGCCCGCGCGCACGTTCGGCGCGCCGCAGACGATGTTCAGCAGCGTACCGGTGCCCACGTCGACCTGGCACACGTTCAGGCGGTCCGCGTTCGGGTGCCTGGCGACTTCCTTGACTTCCGCCACGACGACGTTCGAGAACGGCGGCGCGACCGGCTCGACCTCTTCCACTTCGAGGCCGGACATCGTGAGCAGGTGCGCGAGTTCGTCCGAATTCATCTTCGGATCGACCATGGAACGGAGCCAGTTTTCAGAGAATTGCATGTCTTTGCCTTATGCGATCGTTGTTATTTTTATTAGTTGAACTGTTTCAGGAAGCGTAGGTCGCCTTCGTAGAACAGGCGCAAATCGTTGATCCCGTAGCGCAGCATGGCCAGGCGCTCCAGGCCCGAACCGAACGCGAAACCGATGAATTTTTCCGGATCCAGTCCGAAATTGCGGACGACCGTCGGGTGCACCTGGCCGGCGCCCGACACTTCCAGCCAGCGGCCCTTCAGCGGACCGGAGCCGAACGCGATGTCGATCTCGGCCGACGGTTCCGTGAACGGGAAGTACGACGGGCGGAAGCGGACCTGCAGGTCGTCCGTCTCGAAGAACGCTTTCACGAAGTTCAGGTACACGCCTTTCAGGTCGGCAAAGCTGATGTCTTCGCCGATCCACAGGCCTTCGACCTGATGGAACATCGGCGAGTGCGTCGCGTCGCTGTCGACGCGGTACGTGCGGCCCGGCGCGATCACCTTGATCGGCGGCGTGTGGGTGCGGGCGTAGCGCACCTGCATCGGGCTCGTGTGGGTGCGCAGCAGCAGCGGCTTGCCCGTGCTGTCGTCGCCCTCGATGTAGAACGTGTCCTGCATCGAGCGCGCCGGGTGGTTTTCCGGGCTGTTCAGCGCGGTGAAATTGGTCCAGTCGGTCTCGATCTCGGGGCCGTCGGCCACGTCGAAACCGATCGAGCGGAAGATCTGTTCGACCCGTTCCCAGGTCCGCATGACGGGGTGGATGCCGCCCTTGGCACGGCCGCGGCCCGGCAGGGTGACGTCGATCGCTTCGGCGTTCAGGCGCGCCATCAATTGCACGTTGGCGAGATCCTCGCGGCGGGCCGTCAACGCCTGTTCGATTTTTTCTTTGGCGGCGTTGATCAGGGCGCCTTGCGCCTTGCGCTGTTCGGGGTCGAGCTTGCCGAGGCCCTTCATCAGTTCGGTTACCTGGCCGGTCTTGCCCAGGTATTTCGCTTTTGCGTTTTCCAGCGCGGCCGCGTCT
>JBJMVU010000349.1:0-3666 GCA_045810485.1 Massilia sp.
ATCACCAGTCCCGACGAACCACCCGAGAAGCGGCCATCGGTCAGCAGCGCGCATGCCTTGCCCAGGCCCTTGGATTTGATGTACGAGGTCGGGTACAGCATCTCCTGCATGCCCGGACCGCCTTTCGGGCCCTCGTAGCGGATGATGACGACGTCGCCCTCATGGACCGTGTCGCCCAGGATGCCTTCGACCGCCGCGTCCTGGCTTTCGAACACGCGCGCCTTGCCCGAGAACGTCAGGATGCTCTCGTCGACGCCGGCCGTCTTCACGATGCAGCCCTTTTCGGCGATGTTCCCGTACAGGACCGCGAGGCCGCCGTCCTGCGAGTACGCGTGCGCGCGGTCGCGGATGCAGCCCTCGGCGCGATCGAGGTCGGCGGTGTCGAAGCGCTCGGCCTGCGAGAACGCGACCTGCGTCGGCACGCCGCCCGGCGCGGCGCGGAACAGTTGGTGCACGGCCGGGTCGTCGCTTCGCTTGATGTCGAACTTCTCGATCGCGTCGCCGAGGGTCGGCGAGTGCACGGTCGGCAGCGACGTGTCGAGCAGGCCGGCGCGCGCCAGTTCGCCGAGGATGGCGACGATGCCGCCCGCGCGATGCACGTCTTCGATGTGGTACTTGTTCGTCATCGGCGCGACCTTGCACAGGCACGGCACGTGGCGCGAGATGCGGTCGATGTCGGCCATCGTGAACTCGACGCCCGCTTCGTGCGCGGCGGCCAGCAGGTGCAGCACGGTGTTGGTGGAGCCACCCATCGACACGTCCAGCGCCATCGCGTTCTCGAACGCGGTCTTGGTGGCGATGCTGCGCGGGAGGACCGTGTAGTCGTCGCCTTCGTAGTGGCGCTTGGCCAGGTCGACGATCAGGCGGCCGGCGCGCAGGAACAGTTCCTTGCGGTCGGCGTGCGTGGCGACGATGGTGCCGTTACCCGGCAGCGACAGGCCCAGCGCCTCGGTCAGGCAGTTCATCGAGTTGGCCGTGAACATGCCGGAGCACGAACCGCAGGTGGGGCAGGCCGAGCGCTCGATCTCGGCCACGTCGGCGTCCGAAATTTTCGCGTCGCCGGCCTGGATCATCGCATCGACGAGGTCCAGCTTGATGATCTTCTTGTCGTTGTTGACGACCTTGACCACCTTGCCCGCTTCCATCGGACCGCCCGACACGAACACGGTCGGGATGTTGATGCGCATGGCCGCCATCAGCATGCCCGGGGTGATCTTGTCGCAGTTCGAGATGCAGACCATCGCGTCGGCGCAGTGGGCGTTGACCATGTACTCGACGGAGTCGGCGATCAGGTCGCGCGACGGCAGCGAGTACAGCATGCCGCCGTGGCCCATCGCGATGCCGTCGTCGACGGCGATGGTGTTGAATTCCTTGGCGACGCCGCCCGCCGCCTCGATCTCGCGCGCCACCAGCTGGCCCAGGTCCTTCAGGTGCACGTGGCCCGGCACGAACTGGGTGAACGAGTTGACGACGGCGATGATCGGTTTCTCGAAGTCGCCATCCTTCATGCCAGTCGCGCGCCACAGGGCGCGGGCGCCCGCCATGTTGCGGCCTTGGGTCGTGGTACGGGAACGGTAGGTGGGCATGGTGTCTCCTCGGGAAATCGCAAAACCCTAAGAGTGCCGTGGGTATGGCAAGTTGTCCAATATATGATTCGGTGGGCTGTGATTCGTATTTCATATCAGTTGGGCTTGGGGCGCCTGACTGCGCGAAGACAGCAAGCCTTGGCCGTCAGGCCTTCAGCATTGAGACAGTTCGCATTGGGGCGACGTGGACTGCCGTGACGGCAGTGACTTTTCCTGCTCGGCACGGAGCAGAACAATGTCCATGACTGCTGCCAAAACTGGCGCTTATCCGGGCTGTGGTCTTATCATTTGAACGTTGTCATGATTCAAGCCGACGGCGATTACCTGTCGCTGCCGCATCCGCCTCGCTCATCCAGTTCCGCCGCGGCGACCGATAAACTGATTTTTTAGGCGTAGTAGATGGTTCCGTGTGGCTTGCATCAAGCACAATTCCAAGCGATGTATCGGCGCAAGCTTGACGGCCTATCCGAGCCTGTCATCGCTCATATCAGCACTCTTTTATCTGTACCGGTAGCACCAGGCGTCGACGAAGCGCACGTCGAAATCTTCCCCGGGGAGGACGGCGCGTCACCGGACGTTTGGATGTACTGGCATGGCAAGAACAATAAGGTTGATCACGCGGACCCAAGTCTATTTGCCGGCAGATCAATGCACCTGGAACTCGGCCTTGAAATCCTTGCTGAGATCGACGAGCAATATTTCCTTCATCCAGACCAGTTTCCTGGACTTGAGCTGGCAGTGCCTGTCTTGTCACGCTGGGTGGCCGAATGTTGGTGGAAGGCTGGCGGTGGAGGTACCCAGTGCCGGTCACGCTAGCAGTCCACGACTTCGGGACTTGCGGCTCAGTGTCGCTCTCCGAAGGCGACGCCTAACTCAGGTGTTCGACGTGCGGTTCGGGGCGGTTCCGGCCGGGTGTGACCATCCGTGACTTTCCCTGTTTGGCAAGATGATATGCTGAGCCTAACGGCCGGGCTCGGCCAATAGCGCATTTGCCGGACGACCGTAAGAGGCCTTGATGAGCTTCTTCGTATAGTGAATTGCCACACTTTTGCATCGTTGATTAACATGAATAATCTCTTCAAGCGGGCCAGCCTGATCTTCTGCCCGATAAGTATCGCGATGCTGTCGGGCGCATTTCTGTGTTCCAGTTCGACCTATGCTGGTGAATCCATCGCACAACGTAGCGAACGACGGGAAACTGCCTCGATCGAACGACTGCTGGGCGACGGCATGTGTACGAGCGCTGTGGACGCCGTCAAGTCCGGCCTGGCAGCGAAGAAACCCTACATCATGCTGTTGGCCGGGAACATGTACGAGGAAGGCCTGTGCGTCAAGCCGGACTGGAACAAGGCGGCGGGGCTGTACATGCGCGCGGAAGAGTTGGGGCAGCGTTTTGCAATCCAGCGACTTGCAGCTGGATACGCCAGGCCCGGCAGGGACAACGGCATGGCGATCTGGTGGGCCGCGAAGGGGGGCGGTCGCCAGAGCTTTCCTTCGCGCTGTATTCCTGCCGCGGACCCGGTGAACGATCCGGACGGCTTCAATGCAGAGCTAGAAAAGATGGCACCGGCAACTTTTCAGAGCTGCGTCTACCTCATCGGCGTGGTAAGCGAACTGCCTTCCCAAGTCCGCTATCCGCGCGTGGCCTTGCGCAACAGTGTGTCGGGCAGTTTCAAGATGGAATTCGTGCCCGCCACGGGCATCATCACCTGGACAGTCGACAACCTCGAAGTGGATGACGATTCGCCAAAAGCCTTTTTCCGCGACCTGGCCGTCGAGGAACTGGAGAATCCACGCGCGATCAGGAACAGTCTTATCAACTACTTGACAGGCAAGAGCAACTTCGCGCTGGCGCGCTACCCTCGTCCTGCAGGCGACTTTGCGCCAGATTACATCTACCAATCCACATACGTTTTCACGATCGAGAAGCAATGAACGGCACCGAAGGTGCATGGCATCGCAACGACATTGAAGACAGCGCGCCCTTGGTAATCCCCCCATTTTTAGAGCAATGGGATGGACGCCCCCACCCGTAACGGCATCGGTGTGCCAAAGTGGATGTATCGAGCAACCACTTAAA
>JBJMVU010000350.1:0-24829 GCA_045810485.1 Massilia sp.
ACAAGACGCAGACCGGCGAACCGACCGAGCGCGGTTATTCGCTGTCGCTCGAACTGCCGCTGTTCGACTGGGGCGGCGCGCGCGTCGCCCGCGCGGAAAGCCGGTACATGCAGGCCGTGAACCGCGACGCGCTCACGGCGGTCACGGCGCGCAGCGAGGCGCGCGAGGGCTATCTCGCGTACCGCAACGCGTACGACGTGGCGAAGCACTACCGCGACACGATCCTCCCGCTGCGCAAGAAGATCGGGAAAGAAGTCCTGCTGCGCTACAACGGCATGCTGGCGAGTCCGCAGGACCTGCTGGCCGACGCCCGCGCGCAGGCCGAGGCGGTCGGCGCCTACATCGAGGCGCTGGAAACTTTCTGGACCGCCCATGCCGAACTCGAAGCCACGCTCGGCGCCCGACTGAACACGCAAAAGGAACAAGCAGAATGACCAGCCGTCGCAATTTCATCACCGGCGCGGCCGGCGCCATGGTCGGCGCCTCGCTCGTGTCGAAGGCCGGCGCCGCCGCCATCCCGGAAGCCCCGGTCCAGTCCTCGACAGCCACCCAGCCGCCGCTGCATCCCACGAGCGGCCGGCCGTACAACCCCGTCGTCACACTGAACGGCTGGAGCCTGCCGTGGCGCATGAAGGACGGCGTCAAGGAATTCCACCTCGTGGCCGAACCCGTCGTGCGCGAGATCGCGCCCGGCATGAAGGCGAACCTGTGGGGCTACAACGGCCAGAGTCCGGGGCCGACCATCGAGGTCGTGGAAGGCGACAAGGTGCGCATCTTCGTGACCAATAAACTGCCGGAGGCGACGACGATCCACTGGCACGGCCAGATCCTGCCCAGCGGGATGGACGGCGTGGCGGGGCTCGTGCAGCCCGCGATCGCGCCCGGCAAGACCTTCGTCTACGAATTCGTCGCGCGCTATGCCGGCACCTTCATGTACCACCCTCACAGCGACGAGATGACGCAGATGGCGATGGGCATGATGGGCTTCTGGGTCACGCACCCGAAGGACCCGCGCCGGCACGCCGTCGACCGCGACTTCGTGTTCCTGCTGAACGCGTACGACATCGCCCCCGGCAACTACACGCCGAACGTGAACACGATGCTGGACTTTAACCTGTGGACCATCAACAGCCGCGCCTTCCCCGGCACGGACCCGATGGTCGTGCGCAAGGACGACAAGGTGCGCATCCGCATGGGCAACCTGACGATGACGAACCACCCGTTCCACATCCACGGCCACCGCTTCGAGGTGACGGGCACGGACGGCGGCTGGATCCCGCCGGCCGCGCGCTGGCCCGAGGTGACGGTCGACATCGGCGTGGGCCAGATGCGCGCCATCGAATTCGTCGCCGACAATCCCGGCGACTGGGCCTTCCACTGCCATAAATCGCATCACACGATGAACGCGATGAGCCACGACGTGCCGAGCCTGATCGGCGTCGACCAGGCCGGCGTGGCGAAGAAGATCAACGACCTCGTGCCGGGCTACATGGTCATGGGCGACAAGGGCGGCTCGATGGGCGGCATGCACATGGCGCTGCCGGAAAACACGCTGCCCATGATGGCGGGCCGCGGCCCGTTCGGCGACATCGAGATGGGCGGCATGTTCACCGTCATCAAGGTGCGCGAGGGACTGGCGCGGGGCGATTACCGCGATCCGGGCTGGTACAAACACCCGGCCGGCACGGTGGCGCGCGAGTGGACGGGGGCCGTCCCCGACCCGGTGAGCGCACCGGCGGCGCCGGCGTCGGGAGAGGTCATCGGAACCGCCAAACGGGGTGGACACGAGGGGCACTAAGGTCAAGCAAGTGAGCGTCGTTCCCGCGCAGGCGGGGACGACATCTCGCATTTTGCCTCTTCAGCTGCTGCTCCATCACGCCAGGCAGCATGTTGGTCACACAGGTCGCGCGGCACCGGCGATCGTCCCCGACAATCCGGTTCGCCAGATAGAAAGGACACCATGACCAAGCCCCGCTATGCCGCGCTCCTGCTCGTACTCGCCGCGCCGTCGGTCCGCGCCGAAGATCCCCCCGCCCCGACAGTGACCGTCACCGCCAAAAAAGAAATGGTCGTGAAAAAGATCGACAAGACCGTCTACGACGTGTCGAACGCGCCACGCGCGGCCAACGGCTCCGCGCAGGACGTGCTGCAGGCGACGCCCGAGTTGTCGGTGACGGCCGACGGCCAGATTGCGGTCAAGGGCAATACGCAGGTCACGGTGCTGGTCGACGGCAGGCCGACGGCGCTGCTGTCCGGGTCGGGCGAAGACCGCGCGGTGGCGCTGCAGACCATGAGCGGCGCCGATATCGCGAGCGTGGAGGTCATCACGAATCCGTCCGCCGCGCAGAACGCCAATGGCGGCGCGATCGTGAACATCGTGTTGAAGCGTAACCGCAAGCCCGGCGCGCACGCGCAGGTCCAGGCCAGCGCCGCGGACCACGGGCTGTGGAACGCCGGCGCGTCGGGCGACGTGACGCGCGGTCGATTGAGCGTGCACGGCAACGTGGCGGTCCGCCACGACGGCAACCTCAAGATCCGCCGGTCGGCCGTCGACTGGCGCAATCCGCTGACCGGCCAGGCCGGGCAAACGGTGCAGACGTCCGACGTGTTCGTCCACCGCGTCGTCGACAGCGCGGCGCTGGGCGTCGACTACGCGCTGACCGACACGGACAGCCTCAGCCTGTCGGCGCGGCATAACCGGCGCCGCTCGCGTCCCCTGTTCGACGTACTGGGCGAGGAACGCGAGGGCGCCATGGAGACCATCCACCACCGAATCTCATACGGCCCGAACGAGCAACATGATGCCGGCGCGAGCCTGACCTACAGCCGCCAGCAGGAGGGTGCGGCGCTGAAGGCCACGCTCCAGCACAGCACGACGGACGCCCTCGTCGACAAGTCGTATCGCGACGTGTTCGTCGTGCCGGCGCGCGCCACCGCCTACAGCCACGGCGCGGGCAGGACGGTGCGCCGCCTCGACCAGGCCACGGTCGACTGGACGCAAGGCCAGTGGGGACTGGGCCTCGACATCCAGCACAAGGCCGACGACATCGGCAACGTCCAGGCGACGGTCGATCCCGCGACGGGCGCCGAAACACCGGACCGCAACACGACCAATGCCTACGCCGTGACGACGACGTCGGTCGCCGCCTATTCCACTTACCGCATCGTCCATGGCAGATGGGAAGCGCTGCTGGGCGGGCGAGCCGAGCGCATCGCGGGACGGCAGGCGGCCAATCCGAGCCTGCATGTGAAGTACGCGATGCGCGCCGACACCGACCTGACGCTCAGCTACCGCCGCAGCCTGCAACTGCCCGACCCGCGCGACCTGAATCCGTCCACCACCTATATCGACGCGCAGAACCTCAGCCGCGGCAATCCGGGCCTCGGGCCGCAGCGCACGGCGTCATGGGAGCTCGGCGTGAACCGGGAGACGCCGCACCTGACGAGCGGCATCGGCGCGTTCTACCGCGCGAGCCGCGACACCGTGGTCGATACGCGCACGTTCGAAGACGACGTGCTGGTCACATCGAAGCAGAATGGTGGACAGGCCCGCTCGGCCGGCGTCACGGGCTCGCTGGACTGGAGGCCCGGCGGGCCGGTGCAGCTCGGCGTGGATGGCGGCATCTACCGCGTGGCGCTCGACCACGACGCCGTCTCGGGCTATGTCAACATCAGGGTCGGATACGGCGACGTGTCGCTCGACGCGCACGCCCAGTCGGCCGGCATCACGCCGCTCGGCCGCCACGGGCCGACGAGCAGCGTGAACCTCGCCTGGAAGCACGCCTTGGGCAGGACGCTCAGCCTGACGGTCAACGCCGACGACATCTTCGACGGCAGCCTGCGCGCGTATCGCACCGACACGCCGACGTTCCACCAGGCCGGGTTCGACCACTTCGTCGCCCGGCGCGTCCGGGTGGGGCTCGTCAAGCGTTTTTCGCCGTGACCGGATACCCGGCCGCCACGATCGCCTCGGCGATCCGGTCGAGGTCCGCGGTGCTGTCGATTTTTACCTTTTTGGTCGGCAGGTCGACCTCGACTTTCGCATCCTTGTCGAGGGCCTGCACGGATCTCGTGACGCGGCCCACGCAGTGGCCGCAGCTCATGTCTTCGACGGTCAATTCATACATCTTGTGTGCTCCTTGTGCCTGGGTTGAAATGGGTTCGGGTTCGGGTGCGGGCCGTGGCGCCGGCTGCCAGCGCCGCAGCAGCAGCGCGTTGGTGACGACGCTGACGGAACTCAGCGCCATCGCCGCGCCGGCCAGCACGGGATTCAGCAGGCCCAGGGCCGCGACCGGGATGCCGACGACGTTGTAGACGAAGGCCCACGCGAGGTTCTGGCGGATCTTGCGCCACGTGCGGTCCGAGATGTCGATGGCGTCCGCCACGAGCAGCGGGTCGCCGCGCATCAGCGTCACGCCGGCGGTGTGCAGCGCGACGTCCGTGCCGCCGGCCATGGCGATGCCGACGTGGGCGGCGGCCAGCGCCGGCGCGTCGTTGATGCCGTCGCCGACCATGCCCACTGTACGTCCTTCCGCCATCAGGCCGCGCACGACGTCCGCCTTGTCCTGCGGCTGCACCTGCGCGACCCAGCGCGTCAGGCCCAGCGCATCCGCGACGGCGCGCGCGCTCCCTTCGTTGTCGCCGCTGAGCATCATGCTGTCCACGCCGAGGTCGCGCAGGCGGTCGATGGCGGCGCGGCTCGTCGGTTTCAGGCGATCGCCGAACGCGAGCACGCCTTCCACGGCGATGCCGCCGCCCGCCTCGCGCGCCAGCCACGACACGGTGCGCCCCTGCGCCTCGTGGCGTCCGGCAGCCGCCACCAGCGCGGCAGGCAGCGCCGCGCCGGCGCCGATCTCGTCGAGCAGCCGGCGGTTGCCGATCCAGATGGTCGCGCCGTCCACGCGGGCGCGCACGCCGCGGCCGGGCAGTGCGGCGGATGCCGACGCGGCGGGGACAGCCACGTCCTGCGCCGCCGCCAGGTCCGTCACGGCGCGCGCCAGCGGGTGCGCACTGCCCTGCTGCACGGCGGCGGCCAGCGCCAGCAGCCGGCGCGGCTCGACGCCCTCCAGCCCAACGACGCGGGGCCGGCCTTCCGTCAGCGTGCCCGTCTTGTCGAACACGACCATGTTCAACGCGTGCGCCGTCTCCAGCGCTTCCGCGTCCTTGATGAGGATCCCGTGGCGCGCGGCGGCGCCGGTGCCGACCATGATGCCGGTCGGCGTGGCGAGCCCCAGCGCGCACGGGCACGCGATCACCTGCACGGCGACGGCGTTCAGCAGCGCCTGCTGCCAGTCGCCGGTGGCCAGGCCCCAGGCCAGCAAGGTGACCAGGGAGATCAGCAGCACGACCGGCACGAACACGGCGCTGACCTTGTCGACGAGGCGCTGGATCGGCGCCTTGGCGGCCTGCGCATCCTCGACCATGCGGATGATTTGGGCCAGCATGCTGTCCGCGCCGACGGCCGTCGCCTCGACGAGCAGCAGGCCTTCGCCATTGACGGCGCCGCCCGTCACGCGGTCGCCCGCGCTTTTCGCGACGGGCAGGCTTTCGCCCGTCAGCAGCGCTTCGTCGAGGTGGCTGGCGCCTTCCACGACGCGGCCGTCGGCCGGCACGCGCTCGCCCGGCCGCACGACTATCAGGTCGCCGGTGCGCAGGGCGTCGAGGGCGAGGACCGTGTCCCGGCCGTCGCGGCGGACGACGGCTTCCGAGGGCCGCAGCGCTTCCAGCGCGCGGATCGCCGCGACGGTCTGGTGCTTCGCCCGGCCTTCCAGCCATTTACCGAGCAGCACGAGCGTGACAACGACTGCGGCGGATTCGAAGTACAGGTGGCCGCCGCCCGCATGCAGCAACTGCCAGAGCGACAGGAAGTACGCGGCCGACGTGCCGATGGCCACGAGAAGATCCATATTGCCCGCGCCGGCCCGCAGCGCCTTCCACCCCGCGCGATAAAAACGCGCGCCGAGCCAGAACTGGACGGGCGTCGCCAGCAGCAGTTGCAGCCAGCCGGGCAGCATCCAGTGGATGCCGAACGGTTGCGCCAGCATCGGTGCGATGAGTGGAAAGCTGAGGAGCGCGGCCAGCGCGACGGGCCACCACGTGGGCAAGCCCGGCGCCGCCTCGGCCTTTGCCGTGCCCGTCGGCCGCGCCGCATAGCCGGCCTGCTCGACGGCGGCCAGGATGGCCTGCAGGTCGACGCCATCGCCCTGCACGGCCGCGCGCTCCGTGGCCAGGTTGACGCTCGCGTCGCGCACGCCCGGCACAGCCTTGATCGCCTTTTCGACGCGCGCCACGCACGATGCGCACGTCATCCCGCCGATGTCGATATCGATCGCCATATTGGTTCCTCCTGTGATGACCGGCACAGGATATGCCTTCCCACAATGGGAAGGTCAAGGGGATTGTAAGGGCGGCAGCGGATCCAGCGGACGGAGTTCGTAGCAGAGGTCGGCCCGGTCGGCCGCGGCGGGGGCGGACAGCAGGTAGCTGTCCAGGCCGAGCCGGCGCCCGGCCCCGGCCAGTTGCACCGGTCCCAGGTCGGCCTGGCGCAGCACGAGCACGATGTCGTAGGCGAGCGTCGGGACGGCGAACAGCTGCAGCAGGGTACGCAGCGCGCGGGCGCCCGCGGCGCCGGGCAGGAAATGATCGTAGCGGGCGCGGTCGAGGGGACCGATGCGCACGCGCACGCGCAGGTCCGGGCGCCAGCTGCGTTCTCCCAGCAGCGCGCGGCGGCCGAGCCATGCATTGGCGCCGACGACGCTTTGTTCGCCCGGCGCCAGCGGGTCCCAGTGGCCGACGCCCTCCTGCACGCGCACGGCCACGCCGAAATGGCTGGACAGCACCCGGCCCAGCACGGCCGCCGACACGGGCCGCCGGCGCAGCAGGCCGGCGAACGCGGCCAGCGCGGTGTCCGGGACGCCGTCGCTTGCGAAGACCCCGCCGGCCGGCGCGCCGCCCAGCGCCAGCAGCAGCGGCACGAAGACGTCGCGCGGGCCGGCCACGAGGTGCTCGACGCGGTATTTCTGCCACGCGCGGTACCACAGCGCGAGCATGCGCGTGCTGAACATGTCGAGGAAGGCGCGGGCCGCCTGCCCGTCCGGCTCGTCCTGCGGCAGCGCGAGGATGCGCTCCGTCACGTGCAGCGGCAGCGCCCCGTGCGCGCCCAGCAGCCCCATGAAGCTCGGCGTCAGGCGGAAGCCGTCGAACTCGCGCGCCGCGGCCTCGATCTGGCTCGGCGGGAACGCCAGCGCCAGGCTGTTCGTAAAACGCAGGTGCCGGGCGAGTGCCCGCCGTTCGGGGATGCCGCGTTCGTCCAGCGCCAGCAACAGCAGGCGCACGGCCTGGACGAACTCGAAGCGCTGGGGCTCGGCCAGCAGGCGGGCGATCAGGTCCATCCGCCGCCGCTCGTGCGCGGAGAACAGACTATGATTTCGCGGCCGGCCTGCTGCGACACGACCTGCAGCCGCGTGAAGCAGTTCAGGTGGCCGTTCAGGGCGAAGTACTGGTCGAGCACCTGCACGAACGGATACAGGCCCGTGCCGGCGAACGCTTCCTCGTCGACGCTCAAGCGGATGCCGATGCCGGGCATCAGGCTCGCGACCGGCGCCGCGCCCACCCACGCGCGCACCGTGCCGTGTTCGAGCCCGACGATGCCCGCGATCTGGCGCTGCGCGACGGGAGAACGCGGCAGGTCGTACAGCGCCAGCATTTTTTGAAAATCGGCCAGACCCGCCATCGTCAGGCCCGCGTGGTTCAGCGCCAGGTGGGCGATCAGGCGCCAGTGCGCCCCGCGCGTGCCGCCGAAGCGCCAGCTGGGCGTCGGTTTCCTCAGCATGCGGATGGGCGCGAGCGCGGACAGCTCGTCGCTGTGCAAATCACCCTGCGGCTGGCCGTACGGCAGGCGAGACGGCACGTCGCGGTTACTGCACGTCAGGTCGGTGGACAGGGTGGCGCCGGCGGCGTCCAGCGGGCGGAAGTCGGCGTCGACGAGCGCGATGCGCATCTCGTGGCCGGGACTCACCGCCGCCGTCGCATGGTCGCGCCGCGCGATCCAGTAGTGCGCGGCGCCGGCCCGACCCTCGTCGCCTGGCGCATACAGGGGGTCGAAACCCGTGACGGCGCCCGTCCCTTCGCGCACGAGGCGCACGGCGTCCACGCTGTGGATCTCGTACGCGCCCGCGTGCGCGCCGTCGGCCAGCAGCGGGTAGTCGGCGCTCGTGTACGCGAGCTGCACGGGCGCGCCCGCTTTCGGGAACAGGTTGATGACGGGGGTGCAGCCGGGCAGCAGGTTGCGTTCGTCGAGGCCGCCCAGCAGGCGGGCCGTGTCGGAATCGGGCGCGATGCCGGACAGCGCCAGGTGCAGCGTAAAACGGCGGCAGCGCGGCGGCAGCAGGCCGGCCAGCAGCCCGAGATCGACGTCGATGAAGTTGAATTTTTCCGGATAACAGAAATATTCGGTCAGCAGGCGCGGCGCCGGATGCGAGCGCGCCGGATACGGCAGCATGGCATCGGCATCCGCGAGGCCGGCCAGGCGCAGCGGCACGCGCGGCAGCGGCAGCCAGCCCTTGTCGCCTTCCGGCTGCACCCAGGCCGCGGCGCAGCGCAGGAACAACGCATCGACCAGCGCCGCGCGGGTCGACGCTTCACCGTCGGCGAACAGGCGCAGCGTGGCCGGCAGGCGGCCAAAGCCGCCGCGGCTCGCCTCGATCGCCAGGCTGATGCCGCAGCCCGCCCCGCGTGGCGCACGCAATGTGCGCGGGACGTCGAGCAGCGGCACGAACGCGAGGCGCGCGACGACGAGCGGCGCCAGCAGGACGTCGTAGACGGTGCGGAACAGGCACGGCGCATCGGCGCCGGCGCTCGTGCGCAGCATCGTGCCGCGCGCGAGCACGGACGGCGTGTCGGGCACTTCGGCGGGCCCGCGCTGTCCTACCTGGACGATGGAATACGACGGCAGCGGGCGCAGGTAATGCGGGTACAGGCTGTCGAGCAGCGCTTCCGTGAACTTCGGGTAATCGTCGTCGAGGCGCTTGTTGATGCGGGCCGACAGCAGCGCGACGGATTGAATGAGCCGGGCCACGCCGGGATCGTCCCACGTCTCGCCGGCCACGTGCAGGTCGCTGGCGGGCTTGGGATAGCGGGCGCGGAATTCGCGCGCGAACTGGCCGAACAGGCCCAGCTCTTCCTCGTAATAGCGCAGCAGCTCGTCCATGGCTTCCCATCGTTGCCCAAGATCAAGATGTATGCTCCCACCCTGCGGAAAACCGTATCTTGAGTACAATCAATGCAATCAAACCGAAGGAGAACGCCGTGACCGACCTGAACCAGTTCCTCATCACGCAGAAATGGCCCGCGCAGCACCCCGACCGCCTGCAGCTGTACTCGCTGCCCACGCCGAATGGCGTCAAGGTGGCGATCATGCTGGAAGAGATCGGGCTGCCGTACGAGGTGCACCGCGTCGCATTCGACAAGAACGAGCAGACAACGCCGGAATTCATGTCGCTGAACCCGAACAACAAGATCCCCGCGATCATCGATCCGGACGGCCCGGGCGGCAAGCCGCTGCCGCTGTTCGAGTCGGGCGCGATCCTGCTGTACCTCGCCGAAAAGACGGGCAAGCTGCTCCCGGCCGACCCGGCCAGGCGCTACGAGACGATCCAGTGGCTGATGTTCCAGATGGGCGGCATCGGCCCGATGTTCGGCCAGCTGGGCTTCTTCCATAAATTCGCCGGCCGCGAGTACGAGGACAAGCGCCCGCGCGACCGCTACGTGCACGAAGCCAAGCGCCTGCTGGGCGTGCTGGACGGCCACCTGAAGGGCCGCGACTGGATCATGGGCGACGAGTACACGATTGCCGACATCGCGACGTTCCCGTGGGTGGGCAACCTGGTCGGCTTCTACGACGCGGCCGAGATCGTCGGGTTCGACCGCTTCCCGGAAGTGGGCCGCGTGCTGGAAGCGTTCCGCGCGCGCCCGGCCGTCATCGAAGGACTGCAGATCCCGCGCGCTCCCGCGGCATAACGTACGCAACCGAGGGTGTTCAACTGAGCGAACGCAGGTCGGCGATCACCTCGGCGCCGAAGCCGGCGCCGAGCAGGTAGTCGACGAGGCGCTCGGCGCATTCGTCCGGCTCGACGAGCGCGCCCGTTTCCTTCAGGTCGACGAAGCGCTTGCGCAGCGGGAAGCGGTCTTCCGGCGTGGCGCGGATCTCGGCCTGCATGCTCGTGTCGATGACGCCGGGCGCCAGGCTGCAGATGCGCACGCCGCGTTCGCAGTCGAGCGCGACTGCGCGCGCGTGATGGTCGAGGGCGGCCTTGGTGGCGCAGTAGACGCTCCAGCCCGGGTAGGCGTTGCGGCCGGCGCCGCTGGAAATGTGCAGGATGCGCCGCTGCGCCCCGCCGCTGGCGCGCACGACGGCGGCGGCGAGCGCCATCGGCGCGGCCACGTTCAGCTGCACGGCGCGCAGCACGGCCTGCGGATCCTGTGCGTCGAGCGGGCCGACGGGGCTCACCATGCCGGCATTGTTGAGCAGCAGGACGGCGCCGGTGCCGTCCAGGTAATCGCCGAGCATGCCGTCCGCGAGCCAGCGAGACAGCGCCACGCTGTCGGCCAGGTCGAGTTCGATCTCCTCGAACAGGTCGGGATAGGCAGCCGCCAGGTCGTCCGAACGGGTGCGCGCCAGGCCGAGGACGGGCACGCCGCGCGCCAGCAGGTTGGCGGCGAGCGCGGCGCCGAGGCCCCTGGTGTGGCCGGTGACGATGGCTTTCATGGAATTCTCCTGGTGCCCGGCGGGACCGGCGGGTCAAGCAAATGTTAACCCAAGGCCGGGCGCCAGCCAATCGTGCGCACCTTACGTACGTATGATGGCCCATACCGAGGTCCGATGGCGCGCCGAGGCGCCGTCCGGGGATGCCGAGCGCATGCGCGCGCTGCTGGCCGTCGGCCCCCGGCGGCCACATCGAGATCCCGGACGACGACCTCGGCGACCGCCGCCTCGGCGACAAGCGCTTCCTCGGCCAGGTAGCGCACATGTGCGACGGCCGGACGCAGGCCGAGAAGTCCGATCTGGCCGATCTGGCCGACAAGGAGGCCGTGCCCGCGTAAAGACCATCCATTCAGCCAGTTGGCCGCGGGCGCGCGCCGTTGTAAGCTCGCGCCTGAACTGGAGTCTTTACACATGCCCCGACGCCGCAACCACCCCGTGCAATCCGCCGTCCTGCTGCTGCTCACCGCCGCGATCTTCGCCGTCGACGCCTTCACCCGGCTCGACACCGCCATCGCCGTGATGTACGTCGTCGTGCTGCTGCTGGCGTCGCCCGTGTGGCCGCGCCGGTACACGCTCGCGCTGGGCGCGGCCTGCGTGCTGCTGACGATGGGCGCGTACATCGTCGCGCACGGCCTGCGCGTGGCGCCGTCGCCGGCCGGGCGCGCGCTCGTCAGCATCGCCGCCATCGCCATCACGACCTGGCTCGCGATCCAGCGCCAGCAGGCGACCGACCGGCTGCGCCAGCGCGAACAGGCGCTGCGCCAGAGCCAGGCGTTCCTCGCCGGCGCCCTGCGGCTCACGCGCACGGGCAGCTTCGGCATCCGCGTGCCGGATGGCGCGATGGTGTGGTCGGAAGAAGCGGCGCGCATCTTCGGCTATCCGGGCGACGCCGCGCCCGACATGGAGCGCGTGCTCGCGCACACCCTGCCGGAAGACCGCCCGCTCGTCACGGCCGCGCTGCGCCGCACGCTCGCGTGCGAAGGCCACATCGACGTCGCGCACCGGCTGCTGCTGCCGGACGGCGCCATCCGCCACGTGCACGTGCTGGCCGAGGCTTCGTACGACGCCGACGGCCGCTGCGAATACCTGGGCGCCGTCACGGACGTCACGGCGCGCGTGGAAGCCGAGCAGCAGCTGCACGCGTCGCACGTCCAGCTGGCGCATGCGGCCCGCGTCAGCATGCTGGGCGAACTGGCGGCGTCGGTCGCGCACGAAGTCAACCAGCCGCTGACGGCGATCGTCGCCAACGCCCAGGCGGGACGGCGCTGGCTGGGCCGCGCGCAGCCCGACATCGGCGAGGCCGTGGCCGCGCTGGACGGCATCGTGCAGGCGAGCGAACGCGCCGGCCAGGTCATCCGCCGCATCCGGGCGCTGGCCCGCCGCACGGAGCCGGAACACGTGGCGCTGGACCTGAACGCGCTCGTGCAGGACACGCTCGAACTGCTGCAGCGCGAGCTGGACCGGCGCCCGCTGGCGCTGCGCGTCGACCTCGCGCCCGGCCTGCCGCCCGTCCTGGGCGACCGCATCGAGCTGCAGCAGGTCTTGATCAACCTCGTCATGAACGCCCTGCAGGCGATGGACGGCCTGCCGGATAATCGCCTGGAACTGCGCCGCCTGGAACTGCGCACGCACCAGGACGACGGCATGGCGCGCGTGAGCGTGCGTGACAGCGGCCCGGGCATCGCCGACGCCGACGGCGCGCGCCTGTTCGAGCCGTTCTTTTCGACCAAGGCCGACGGCATGGGCCTCGGCCTGCCGATCTGCCGCTCGATCATCGCGCGCCACGGCGGCCGCATCGCCGCCCGCGGCACGCCGCCCGGCGCCACCTTCAGTGTCGACCTCCCCATTCTTCAGGAAGCAACCGCCCATGCACAGCAGCCCGACGCCCTCCCGTGAACTCGTGTACGTCGTCGACGACGATGCCGACGTGCGCGACAGCCTCTCGCGGCTGCTGCGCTCCGTCGGCATGGAAGTCGCCGTCCACGGCAGCGTAGCCGACTTCGCGCGTGCGCGCCGGCCGGACGTATGCAGCTGCCTGCTGCTGGACGTGCGGCTGCAGGGCGCCAGCGGCCTCGATCTGCAGGACCAGCTGAACCGCGACGGCGTTCCGCTCCCCGTCGTGTTCATGACGGGCTTCGGCGACATCCCGATGACGGTGCGCGCGATGAAGGGCGGCGCGGTCGACTTCCTGGCGAAGCCGTTCCGCGAACAGGACCTGCTCGACGCCGTGCACCAGGCCCTCGCGCGCGACCGCGAGCGCCGCGCGAAGCGCCACGCGCACGACGCGCTGGCAACCCGCTATGCGGCGCTGACGCCGCGCGAAAAGCAGGTCATGGCGCTGGCCGTGAGCGGCCTGATGAACAAGCAGATCGCGGGTGAAACGGGCACGAGCGAAATCACCGTCAAGATCCACCGCGGCAACGCGATGCGCAAGATGGAAGCGAAGACGTTCGCGGACCTCGTGCGGATGGCCGAGGCCCTTGATATCACACATGGCCGGGATGGCACTCATACCTAGGTATGATTCCGTGCGCATGGCGCGAAACGGTATGCTGCGCGGCATGGATACCTTGAAACCGGCCCCGCACGTCGCCCTCGTCGACGACGACCCCGACGTGGGCGCGGGGCTGCGCGGCCTGCTGCGCGCCTGCGGCTACCACGTGAGCCTGTTCGCGGGCGCCCAGCAGCTGCTGGCCAACGGGCTCGATGACGTCGACTGCATCGTCAGCGACGTGCAGATGCCCGGCATGGACGGGTTTGCGCTGCTGGAACGGGTGCGGGCCGTGGCGTCCGCCCCGCCCGTCATTTTGATGACGGCGTTCGCCGATGATCACCTGCGGCTGCGCGCGCTGCGCGGCGGGGCCGCGTGTTTTCTGGCCAAGCCGGTGGATGCGGAGCAGCTGGCGGAGTGCGTGCGGCTGGCGTGCGCCGGACCCGGCTGACCTGCGGCTAGACTGGCCATCTCTACCGCTTCGGGAACGACGACCATGGCAATCCGCAACCTGCTCTCCTCCATCCTGATCGGCGCCGTGGCCAGCGCCCGGTCGATGACGCCGATGGCCGCCCTTGCCACCGCACGCCTCGCCCATCGCGCCACCCCAGGCAAGCTCGCCCTGCTGGACCGCCCCCTGTTCAAGTTCGGCGCCCTGGCGATGGGTGTCGGCGAGCTGCTGGGAGATAAGATGAAGACGGCGCCCGACCGGACGGTCTTCCTGGGTCTGCTGGCACGCACGATGAGCGCGGGGATCGCCGGCTCGGCGCTGGCGCCGCATGGCCGGGAACGGGAAGGCGCGGCGGCCGCGGTCGCGACGGCGGTGCCGCTGGCCTACCTGACGCTCGCGGCCCGCAAGCGCGCGATGGCCCGCGTCGGCCAGACGCGCAGCGGGCTCGTCGAGGATGCGCTGGTGGTGGCCGCCGGCGCCGCGATCGTGGCGCTGGCGACGGGCCGGCGTCCCTAGTCCTTAGCGCACCGGCGCCGGCACCGGGGCCAGCACCGGGTTGTCTCCCTGGTTGCGCGCCGGGGCCTTGTGCACCATCGTGTAGGCGTAGTCGACGCCCATGCCGTACGCGCCCGAGTGTTCGGTGACGATCTTCATCACGGCATCGTAGGTGTCGCGGTGCGCCCAGTCGCGCTGCCATTCGAGGAGAACCTGCTGCCACGTCACGGGCACGACGCCCGCCTGGATCATGCGCTGCATCGCGAAGTCGTGCGCGTCCTTCGAGGTGCCGCCCGACGCATCGGCCACCATGTAGATTTCGTAGTCGCCTTCCAGCATCGCGGACAGCGCGAAGGTCGTGTTGCACACTTCCGTCCACAGGCCGGCGACGATGATCTTCCTGCGGCCATTGGCGGCAAGTGCATCGCGCACCTTCTGGTCGTCCCATGAATTCATCGACGTGCGTTCGAGGATGGCCTTGCCGGGGAAGACATCCAGGATTTCCGGGTAGGTCTTGCCGGAGAACGAATCGCTTTCGACGGTGGTGATCACGGTCGGGATGTCGAACGCCCTGGCCGCCTTGGCCAGGCCGACCACGTTGTTCTTCAGGGTCTGGCGGTCGATCGACTGCACGCCGAACGCCATCTGCGGCTGGTGGTCGATGATGATCAGTTGCGAGTTGTGCGGGGTCAGGACTTCGAGTTTGGCGTTGGTCATGGCGTTCTCCAGTGTTATCGGGTTGGGTTCGATATTGCATTGAATGTTTCGAAGATCTGCTCTTCGTTGTTCGCTGCGATGGAGACATTATGCTTGGCCGCTCTCGATTAAAAAAACGAGAAAATTGCCGACCTATTATCGATTTTTTCGAACGATGCTGCCGGCGGCGGGCGCCGGCAGTACAGCGTCGGAATCAATCGTTGATCCATTTGTATTGCACCGTCGACCACCCGGGCGCTTCGTCTTTTGCACCCGCGCCGAACTTGCACGTGTAGCTGGCGCGCAGCGAGGCGCGGTCCAGCGCACGGTGGCCACTCGATTCGACGACCCTGGCCTTTTTGACCGAGCCATCGGCGTCCACCAGCACGGCCAGGCGCACGGTGCCCTGCAGGTATTCGTCCTTGAGGTCCGCAGTGTAGGCGGGCACGCTGCAGGTGGCGGGTTTCAGGCGTGCGGCCGGTTCGGCGGCGTGGGCGCCGAACGCCGTCAGCGACAGGAGGGAGGCGACAGCAATAACGTGACATTTACCGATCATGATGAGCTCCAGTAGGTTGGGTTCGAAAGGCTCGCTGCTACGAATCCAATTTACTGCGGTGCAGCATTTTTGAAAAATTTATTGTTGGAATAGCAGTTATGCGTCGTCCAGTGATATCGGCAATACGAAAATCATATTGTTGTACCTAATGGAATTCTGAAGCTCTTCGGCGCTGGATTATCTTTCTGCAGAAATCAATCATCATGATCTCACTGTCAACCAACCAAGGAAATCACGATGAACACGCAAGCCCGACCAACCACCCGCGTCGCCCTCGTCACCGGCGCCTCGCGCGGCATCGGCGCCGCCGTTGCCAGGCGCCTCGCCGCCGACGGTGTCGCCGTCGCCGTCAACTACGCCGGCAATGAAGCGGCCGCAAATGCGACCGTCGCCGCCATCGAAGCGGAAGGCGGCCGCGCGATCGCCGTGCGTGCCGACGTCGCCAAAGCCGACGAGGTGAAAGCGATGTTCGCGACGATCGAAGACACCCTCGGCCGCGTGGACATCCTCGTCAACAACGCAGGCATCCTGCCGTACGTGACGATCGCCGAGACGAGCGACGACGTGTTCGAGCGCACGATGGCCGTCAACGTCACGGGCACGTTCAACACGATGCGCGAGGCGGCGACGCGCCTGAACGACGGCGGCCGCATCGTCAACTTCTCGACGAGCATCCTGCACATGGCGCCGCCGACGTATGGCGTGTACGCGGCCACGAAAGGCGCCGTGGAGGCCCTGACCCGCGTGTTCGCGAAAGAGCTGCGCGGCCGCGGCGTCACTTGCAACGCCGTGGCGCCGGGCCCGGTGGCGACGGAGCTGTTCCTGAACGGGAAGTCCGACGAGCAGGTGCGGCATTTCGCGAACATGGCGCCGCTGGAACGCCTGGGCCAGCCCGAGGACATCGCCGGCGTCGTCGCCTTCCTGGTCGGTCCGGACGGCGGCTGGGTCAACGGCCAGGTCCTGCGCGCCAACGGCGGTATCGCCTGAGGGAACGACATGGGCGTCGCCGACCTGCTTCACCCCACCGTATAATCGCGGAGGGAGGTGGGAAGCATGACGACGCAGATGGACCGGTTTCAGGAGATGCAGATTTTCGTGCGCATCGTGGAGCGCCGCAGCTTCACGCAGGCCGCCGAGGACCTCCTGATCCCGCGCGCCACCGCCACCAACGCGATCAAGCGGCTGGAACATCGCCTCGGCACACGCCTGCTGGAACGGACGACGCGCGCCGTCGCGCCCACGCAGGACGGCGCCGCCTACTACGAACGGTGCGTGCGCCTGCTGGCCGACCTCGATGAAGCGGAAGACGCGTTCCGCGGCAGCGAGCCGGCGGGCCTGCTGCGCGTGAACCTGCAGCCCACGCTGGCGCGCTGGTTCGTGTTTCCCGCCCTGCCCGCGTTCCTCGCGCGCTACCCGCGCATCCAGCTCCACGTCGGCGAGGACGACCGCCTCGTCGATCTCGTGCGCGAAGGCGTCGACTGCGTGCTGCGCGCGGGCCAGCTGCACGATTCGTCGATGGTCGCGCGGCGCGCGGCCGACCTCGAACAGGTGACCGTCGCGAGCCCCGCCTACCTCGCACGCTTCGGCACCCCCGCCACGCTGGCGGACCTCGTGCATCACCAGGCCGTGCACTACATGTCGACGGCGACGGGCCGCCCGTATCCGCTGGAATTCATGACGGACGCGGGGCTGAAGCTGGCGACGCCGCCCGGTGTCGTCGCCGTCACCGGCACGGAAGCCTACGCGGCGGCCGCGCTGGCGGGCCTGGGCCTCGTGCAGGTGCCGCGCTACCGCATCGCCGCGCAGATCGCGGACGGCCAGCTCGTCGAGGTGCTGGCCGCCATGCCGCCGCCGACCTTCCCGGTCTCCGTGCTGTACCCGCACGCGCGCCAGCTGTCGGCCCGCGTGCGCGTGTTCGCGGAGTTTCTCGTGCAGTGCCTGCGTCAACCCGGACATGCTTGACAGCAACGCTCGGGTTGCCCCTATCAAGCTCGTGCCTCGACTTGGCGGCCCGTGGCAGAATGTGTCTTAACGAAGCCACTCAACACACGACATGCAGACCCCATCCATCCCGCTCGACGAAGCGCGCCGGCTGACGGCGCTGCACGCCACCCGCCTCCTGCACAGTGCCCCCGAAGACGCATTCGACCGCATCACGCGCATGGCGAGCCGCCTGCTGAAGATGCCGATCGCCCTTGTGTCGCTCGTCGCCGAGGAAGATCAATGGTTCAAGTCGCGCTGCGGCATCGACATGGCGGGCACGCGCCGCGAGATTTCGTTCTGCGGCCATGCGATCCTCGACCACGAACCGCTGATCGTCCCGGACGCGACGTTGGACGCGCGCTTCGCGGACAACCCGATGGTCGTCAATCCGCCGCACGTGCGCTTTTATGCGGGCGTGCAGCTGTACTCGATCGACCGGATGCCGCTGGGGACCCTGTGCGTGCTGGACCGCGTGCCGCGCACGCTCGGCGAGGAGGAACTCGACATCCTGCGCGACCTCGCGCGCATGACGGAACAGCTGATCCACTTCCGCCAGCTGGCGACGGCGGCGCAATCGCTGCACTCGCACGTCTACGTCGACAACGCGAACCCGGACCTCGCGGCCGCCGCGGGCCAGGTGGAATTTCTGCTCACGCACGACGTGCTGACGGGCCTCGCGAACCGTCAGGTGCTCGTGCGCACCATCGGCCAGAACCTCGACAAATGGAAGACCGACGGCCTGCACACGCTCGTCGCGACAATCAACATCGACAAGTTCAAGCGCCTCAACGAGCTGCTCGGCCACCACGCGGGCGACAAGGCCCTCGTCGCCATCACATGGAGCCTGCAAAACCTGCTGCGCCCGGGCGACATGCTGGCGCGCGCCGGCAGCGACGAATTCGTCGTGCTGCTCCCAGGCCTTGGCGACGACAGCGTCGCGCGCGACCGCCTGCGCCACCTGCTGCAGGCCGCCACGCGCGAGTTCAAGGCGCCGGGCGGCGCCATCCCGCTCACCTGCAGCATCGGCTACGCGATCTTCCCGGAAGACGGCACGGACGGCGACCTGCTGCTGAATAACGCGACGATGGCGGTGCGCCGCGCCAAGGCGCTGGGCGGCGGCCAGATCCAGCGCTATTCGGAAGAGCTGAATCAGGCGTTGCAGCGCAAGCTCACGCTGGAAAACCAGTTGCGCCATGCGATCGAACGCGGCGAACTGTATTTGAATTACCAACCGAAGACGGACCTGCACAGTGGCGCGGTCGCCGGGCTGGAGGTGCTCGTGCGCTGGAAGCACCCGGACCACGGCAGCATCTCGCCCGCCGAATTCATCCCGATCGCCGAGGACTCCGGCCTCGTCGTGCCGATCGGCGAATGGATCCTGCGGACGGCCGTGGCCCAGCGGCGCGCCTGGAGCGCCGCCGGCGTGCCCGACGTGCCGGTGGCCGTCAACCTGTCCGGCAAGCAGTTCCTGGGCACGGATGTCGTGGCGCTCGTCGGCGAGGTGCTGCGCGAGTCCGGCCTGCCCCCGCGGCTGCTGGAACTGGAGCTCACGGAAAGCATCTCGATGGACGACCCGGTCCGCACGGCGGACCTGATGCGCCAGCTGCGCGAACTCGGCACCACGCTCAGCATCGACGATTTCGGCACCGGCTATTCGAGCCTCAGCTACCTCAAGCGCCTGCCCGTCGACAAGCTGAAGGTCGACCGCTCGTTCGTCCTCGACGTGCACCAGAGCGCCGAGTCGCTGGCGATGGTGAAGGCGATCATCGCCATGGCGCACACGCTGCGCCTGGAGGTCATCGCCGAGGGCGTCGAGACGGAGGAGCAGATGGCCGCGCTGCGCGGCGCCGGCTGCGACCAGATCCAGGGGGACTATTTCAGCAAGCCGCTGGACGCGGAGGCATGCGCCGAGTACCTGCGCAAGCACGGCGCAGCAGCCGATGCGCTGCCCGCCGCGGCCGTATCCGGCTGAGCCGTAAAGACGGCGGCGCGCAACACGATTCAGGCCAACATCATGGCCTGAATTGTGGAATCCCTCATTAAGGCTTACAATGGTGACACGGGGCGTTGCCTAAATTCATGAGGCACATCCGTCGCTCAACGGGTCCGTCGCTCTCGGCCGCACGGACCGCATCCGATCATTGCAGACCAAACCCCATAAGCATGCGTTACTCCAGTAACCATAAGGCCGAAACGCGTCAGCGCATCATCGGCGAAGCGTCGCGCCGCTTCCGCAAGGACGGCATTGAAGGCACCGGCCTCGTGCCGCTGATGAAGGCCCTCGGCCTGACCCACGGCGGTTTCTACGCCCATTTCGAATCCAAGGACGCCCTCGTGCAGGCGTCGCTGGAAGCCGCCGTCCAACAAACGCTGGAACGCTGGCTGCCGTCCCCGGACGCCTCACCGCGCGCCGTCATCGACCACTACCTGTCACCGGATCACCGCGACGAACCGGGCGAAGGCTGCCCACTGCCCACGCTGGCCGTGGAACTGGGTCTGCGCGGCCAGCCCAGCGCGACGGCCGACGCCATGGTGGCGCGCATGACGGCGCTGCTGGCCGAGTGCCGCCTGGCGCCCGCCGCCGGCGACGAGGGCGTCGTCGCCCTCGCGGCGATGGTGGGCGCGCTGACGCTCGCGCGGGCCGTGTCGGACCGCGGCGCGTCGGACGCCATTCTCACGGCCGTCAGCAGCGCGCTGCAACCGGCCGAACCGGAAGCCTGAACGCCGTCACCGGCCGCGTCGCTCCACTGCCGCGCCGCCGAACACGAGTTGCTGCACGAGCGGGCGTTCGACGAAGCGCTGTGGGAAGATCGGCGCCTGCCGGCCGGCCGCATCCAGGCGCGCCACGTGGTCCGGGTCCAGCCTGACGTCCAATGCGCCCAAGTTGTCCTGGGCCTGTGCGAACGTACGCGCGCCAATGACGGGTCCCGTCGCCGCCGGATTCAGCAGGGTCCGCGCGAGCGCCACGGCCTTCACTTCCTCCGCAATGCCCAGCGACGCCTCGTTCAACAGGCCGTATTGGGCAAAATTTGCATCATATGTGGATTTATTCGATCCCAGAACTTGACATGAAATAGCCATTCAGAGGCTTCGGCATTAAGACTTAACTCGTTCGACGGACACCTATCATTGCCGTCCAAAATCAGAAGATAAGAAGGATGCACTTTTATTCCAAGTCAGATGCGCTCGAACGCTCGTCATGCGGGAGATCCTGTATCGACTGCTGACGGGCGCAGCCAACCGTATTTGCGCGATCTGCGGGCCTGATCGGGCCCATCGCAATAAATCGTCCGACATCCAGATCATAGTCACGGGACGCGATACATATTGGAACTCTAATAACGTTTGTAAACGGGCCAGTTATAAGGATTTAATGCGCCATTTACCTCATCAAAACTTTCACACTCAATCTCAAACTGATTCCCTTCAGGATCCGACAACCGCGCGTAGTAACCACCTGGATGAGATATCACGGACTCGAAGAGAGCTCCTTGTGACATCAACTTGTCGCAATACGACAAAAAATTAGCAGGGACCGATAAATTAAAAATAGGAAAATGTCGCCGTGGCAGACGGTCCTCCCGCGAAGCTGCGTCGATTATTAACAGCTTCAAAGCAACCTCGCATGCGCCCGAAGGTAAAAAGAACAAATCGTCCTTCAGCTCGAACTGCAGAACTTCTTTGTAATATCGCTCGATTTTTTCGTAATCAAGGACAGGAATGATAATTTTTACCGGGACCATGACGGACGGAGCACTTTAATTTTCATCGAAAAGCCTCTTTACTTCCCTTTTCCTACCACCTGTCAATTTCTTGAACTTGCTGCTGACTTGAGAGTGGATAACCATTCTATGAGCCATTTCAACTAGCGAGGTTAATCCAGAATTCAGAGCTCTCCGCGCCCACGTCTTCTAAAATATCTGATACCAACGCTTGACGGGCCTTCGTTTGGTTACGCTTTAAGACAACAGTGCCCAACGCCAGAAAGAACTTACAAAAACTATCAGCGATCTTGCGCGATTTCCCCCATCCAATTTCCGAGTCCAAGGCATAAATTGAACCCGACTGCGCATCCATGAGAATAGCAAATGGATCTGAATTACCTATCATTATTACATCGACAGGCCGCTCACCATGTCCCCACCACTTCACACTCGAGTTTAGTTCAATTAACTGGTTGAGATAGTTTCTGGACGCACAAAAAGCTACGGAGCCAACCGTGAGATTACCAAATCATATTTTGCGATTATCTCCCGAAAATCATCAGGAAATCTAATCGAAATCTTCTTCTCGGCATCCTCAATCGCACTTGATGGCGTAACTTTTTCGATGAGCCTAAATCCAGTGAGCATCGGCTCAAGTGGGAGAAACTCCTTATCCAGACCAGCTTTAATATCATCGATAGACAGAAGTTTCAAGTTAATCCTCTTCAAAGATGCCATATCCCTCCAGAGCCAACGTGCGTTTTGCCAGGCACCGGAATGGTGTATCGGCCATGGTTAACATGGTGATGGATTAGTACGTCGTTCAAATAGTTGCCATGCTCCGGAAAGGCGTTTATCCAAGTTTGATCAACCCGTGGCGACACCTTCAATCGCTTGTAGTTCTCGATCAAATAACGGTTATTCGCGCTGACAGATTCCGGTTATTGAGCTCCCCACTGCTTCCAGAACTCACCAGCATCCCTTGGAAATCCTTGAGCATTATAACCAACTGGATTTTCAAATGTCATTGAGTCCAACGAAAATTTCGGATCTGGTCGTCCGGGAATGCCGGATCATACCGATGCACATAGGGAGAGTCAGGCGAAAACGGGGCTGTCTTGTTCCCGCCAGAAATAGCTCCACCAGTGCAGGGACTGAGCCCGAATGGATCAACCCAACTAACGGGGTTTGATGCGTAACGATATGTATTTGGACCGCCGCCAAGTCCGATTGGATCAACCGAAACAAACCGCCCAATATCCGGATCATAGTAACGGAACCGGTTGTAATGCAACCCGCTCTCATCATCATAGTACTGCCCCTGGAACCGAACAGGCTGCGCCTCTCCGATCTCATCGGACGGCAGAATGGCCGGCACCTCTTCCTGCACCACCTCAAGCACATTCCCCCAGGCCCGATACCGCGCAGCCCACACGACCCGCCCATCCGAATCAGTGAGTTCGCGCGGCGTCCCCAGATGATCCGTATGCAAATGCCGCACCTCGGCCCGCGCCGCGCCATCGACGCCGGCGACCGCATCCACTCGCGCCAGCGGCACAAACGCATCCTCCCCATACACGTACGTCCGCGTATGACTCCCGCGCTGCTCGCACAGCAGCCGGTTGCCATCCCACACGAACCGCGTGACGCCAAACGCATCCCGCTTCGCAATCCGCCGCCCGAATGGATCGTACGCATAGCTTACCGTCTGCGCCGCATCGGATGCCCCGCGCGCAACGACGCTGCGCACCAGCTGATGCGCCGGATTCCACTCGAAGCGCAGCCGCGTATGCCTGCCGACCAGCTTCTCGACCACGTTGCCGTGCGCATCGTAGTCGTAGCGCTTGTCTTCGTACACGCGAATGCGATTTCCCTCGACACGGCCTACAGGAGCCGCCGTCGTATCGAGCAGATTGTGCGCCGGATCGAACGCAAAGCGCTCGCTCGATTGCGGCTGCACGGCCGACAAAATGCGCCCGATCGGGTCATAGCTGTAGCGTGTGACGCCGTTGCGCTGGTCGTCGATCGCCATCAGATTGCCGACCTCGTCGTATTCATAGCTGCGCGCGATGACGGTCGACGCACCCTCTCCCGCCGTCTGCGACAACAGCCGTCCCACTGGGTCATACCGGAACTGGCTGACGAGCGCCCCCTGCGTGCGGGCGATCATCCGGTGCGCCTGGTCGCGCTCGATGTCCGCAATGACCTTGCTGTCCTGGCTGCCCTGGTGCAGTACAAGATTGTTAAGGACGCGGCCGTCCAACAGCGTCGTCAGCAAGCGGTTGCCGAATTTATCTTTGGCGACGATACAGCCGCAGTCGTGGTCGCGTTAGAACGTCACTCTCGCAACAAAGCTAGCTTACTCTGCCACTCGGTTCCATGCCCGAAGACGAACTTTGCGAACGTTTAATGCCCGCGAACGAAAGCAGGCGTGCTGCTGGGGAAAACATTCGGAAACGCTCTCGGATGTATCTGGCGATTTAAAACGTTGAACAAAAACTCTGTCATCACCATACTAAACGCCTCCCACTCCGGCGAGCGCGCCTCATTAACGAGTACTGTCCACGCCTCGGGCGATCCGGATGTCTTCCAATATAAGACATCACCATTTTCCGTTATCCCGAAAGGAAAAATTCCATCAGGCTCGGGAAATAATTTATAAGGCAAGACCTCTCCGTACGCCTGAAGCTCAGACAACGCACCTAACTGAACGCGAAATTGTGTCGCAATATTTATATTTTCATTCTGCGACAACGGATTGAAAATCCACAAAAAGTTATCGATTTTTCCTGTGCCATACAAACTTATAAAATCCTTATAATCTGCAGGAAGCGAAGTTCCAAGCTGAGCTTCAATCTGCAGCCACTCATGTTGCTGAGGAGCTTCGTTTGGACCGCTTGGCGGAGGCATTAATTTCGCCACATCGATGACGCTCATTTTTAAAATCCAATTGGGTTAAGAATTGTAACGCCGAGACTAAATCCGTTGTTTCCTTCGCCAATCAAAGTCACCCCTCGGGGTATCGGATTTACTCCGTTGTAGCTAGGCGTTGCCGAGTACTGCACGGTTTGCCTACCTTCTACAGCTGCTCGAACCTGCCCCTCATATCCGCGCATGACCGGACTATTAGTCCAGTTTTGCTGCAACGTAACCAGATTTTCTGCAACATCACCTGAACCGCCAAGTTGATTTCCGAGCAAATGCCCACGAGCTTGGTTGAATTTTGTACCGTTTCCAGCCCAGCCCGGGGAGAAATATTTGGATTCGCAGGGGTGCCCGTTTTTATCATGTCACCAGTAATACTTGCGCTAACACCGGTCGGTCGCCCTAACGGGTCCATGGCGCCGTAGTAAATAGACCCATTCCCAGTTTCAACTAAGATCCCAGTAGATGTGGGTGAAATGGACTCATTACCTTTGCAAGGACTCCAGCCAAGCGGGTCAACCCAATTAACCGGATTTAGCGAATATTGGTAAAGATTCGTTCCCCCAAAAAAACCAATCGGATCAATCGAAACAAACCGCCCAATATCCGGATCATAGTAACGGAACCGGTTGTAATGCAACCCGCTCTCATCATCATAGTACTGCCCCTGGAACCGAACAGGCTGCGCCTCTCCGATCTCATCGGACGGCAGAATGGCCGGCACCTCTTCCTGCACCACCTCAAGCACATTCCCCCAGGCCCGATA
>JBJMVU010000351.1:0-49826 GCA_045810485.1 Massilia sp.
GCCCACCAGACCATCGTCTACGGCATCGCACCGGAAGCACGCAGCCGCCTGAACGCGATCTTCATGACCACGATGTTCGTCGGCATGGCGGCGGGCGGCGCGCTCGGCGCGCAGGCGCTGGCAGCATGGGGCTGGAACGGCATCGTGCTGCTCGCCGTCGCAGCCAGCCTGGCCGCGCTGGCGGTGCGGATCCGGGCGGAGTGACCGGCGCCAGGTCACGGCGACGCGGCCTGGCGCTGTGCTTTTCCAGATCGTGGCGCGACATCATGACAGGAAGTGGACGAAGAACGTGAACGCCGCGGCCGGGCCGGCGCGTGCCGCCTCCAGCGGCGCGCTGGCCAGATACAGGGCCCGGGCGATGGCAGCGAAACCGCATCCCACGAGCAGGTATTTGCAGTCGACGAGCCAGGCGCCGAACGGCGGCGGCAGCCAGGGGCCGCGCGTCTCTTCGATCATCCTGCCGGTGCCCAGTCGGCGTCGATGATCTGCCGGGAAAACGTCTGGTTCGCGACCAGGCGCGGTGGGATCGTGCACTTGCAGCGGCATACATCGTCGCTGAGTGCCATCAGTTTTGCGTTGAACCTGTGACCGAGACGCGGCCCGTCCGGCTCGATGACGCCGGTCGAATTGCATGTGGGGCACGACACCGGATCGCCCGCGCAGGCAACGGCGGCGCCGTTGATCCGCCTGGCCGAGCTGCCCGACATGACGTTGCCGCCGGCCGTGGTGCCGGCGCCGGCCGTGATGGTGTACCTGATGACCATGGCGTCCCTTCATGGGAATCGTTCGGCTGAAGACGCCAATCTAGCCGCGGACGAGGGCGCCGCCTTGAGGCGCCACAACGGCGGTCGACCGCCTGTCGCCGGTTGTGCTCGGAGTTTTTTATATATAACATTCCATAACTACAACAGGAGACTACACATGACGACATTCGCACGGGCTTTCGCCGCAGTGGCGCTGGGCGCACTCTGCAGCGGCACCCTCGCTGCCCCCAGGCTGCCCGACACGATCCTGTTCGGCGTCGCCTACTACGACGAGTACACGCCCGTCGACCGCGTCGACGAGGATGCGCGCATGATGAAGGAAGCGGGCATCAGCGTCGTACGCATCGCCGAATCGACGTGGGGCACGCTCGAACGCGAGGAGGGCGTGTTCGACTTCACCCACGTGGACCGCATGCTGGCCGCTTTCCACAAGGTGGGTATCAAGGTCATCGTCGGCACGCCGACGTACGCCATCCCGACCTGGCTCGCACGCAAGCACCCGAACGTGCTGGTGGTCGCACCGAAAGGCCGTGCGGAATACGGGCCGCGGCAGAACATGGACATCACCGACCCGGATTTTCGCGCGGCGGCGCAACGCGTGATCGTCAAACTGATCGACCACGTGAAGGACCATCCCGCCGTCATCGGCTACCAGGTCGACAACGAGACCAAGGCCTATTTCACGAGCGGCCCCAATGTGCAGCGGGCATTCGTCGCGGCGATGCGCAGGAAGTTTCCCGATCTCGACCAGCTGAACAAGGCGTTCGGCCTGGATTACTGGAGCAACCGCATCAACAGCTGGGACGACTTCCCGTCCGTGAACGGCTCCATCAACGCGAGCCTGTCGAATGCCTTCGCGGAATTCCAGCGCGGCCTGGTGACGGAGTACCTGACCTGGCAGGCGGACCTCGTGCGTGCGCATGCGCGGGGCGACCAGTTCATCACGCAGAACTTCGACCTGGGCTGGAACGAGCATTCCTACGGCGTGCAGCCGGAGGTGAACCACTGGGACGCCGCGCAACCGCTCGACGTCGCCGGCATCGACATCTACCACCCGAGCCAGGACAAGCTGACCGGCGTCGAAATCGCGTTCGGCGGCGACCTCGCGCGCTCGATGCGCGACGGCCAGAACTACCTGGTCATCGAGACGGAGGCGCAAGGTTTCCTGCAATGGACGCCTTATCCCGGCCAGATGCGCCTGCAGGCCTTCAGCCATCTCGCGTCGGGCGCGAACATGGTCTCGTACTGGCATTGGGCAACGACGGCCAATGCGATCGAGACGTACTGGCGCGGCGTGCTGTCGCAGGATTACCAGCCGAACGAGGTCTATGCGGAAGTGAAGACCATCGGCGCCGACCTGCAGCGGCTCGGGCCCAGGCTCGTGAACCTGCGCAAGAAGAACCAGGTCGCGGTGTACGTCAGCAACACGGCGCAGGCGGGCTTCGATGCGTTCAAGGTGTATGCCGACGGCAAGGCGTTCAACTACAACGATGCGGTGCGGCCCTGGTACGACGCGCTGTACCGCATGAACGTCGAAGCGGACATCCTCTCGCCGGCGTCGAAGGCGCCGTTGTCGGACTATAAGCTGATCGTGGTGCCGTCGCTGTACGCCGCCAGCGACGCGGAGATCGCGCGCCTGAACGCTTACGCCAAGGCGGGTGGACACGTGCTGTACACGTTCCGCAGCGGCTTTTCGGACGAGAACACGAAGGTGCGGTATGCGGTGCAGCCCGGCGCGATCAGTGAAGCGGCGGGTGTGACGTATCACCAGTTCACGAATCCGGTGGACGTGACATTGGCGGGCGATCCGTTCAAGGTGGGCGCGGCGGACAACAAGGCGCGCTGGTGGATGGAGTTCCTGAAGCCGACGACGGCAACCGTGGTCGCCCGCTTCCAGCATCCGTCCTGGCCGGGCTATGCGGCCGTCACGCGCAATGCCTACGGCAGCGGGGAGGTGGGCTATGTCGGCTTCATGCCGACCAATGCCGTCATCGACAAGATCATGGCCGACCAGGTGAAGCGCGCCGGCATCGAACTGCCGAAGGTACGCTTCCCGCTCATCGTCCGCGGTGGCGCGCTCCAGGATGGGCATCGGGTGCGCTATGTGCTGAACTATTCGGCCAGGGCGCAGCGGCTGGGCTATGGTTATGCGAGCGGTACCGAGCTGTTGTCCGGACGCAAGGTGGCGCGTGGGCAGCAGCTGGAGCTGAAGCCGTGGGGCGTGGCGATCGTCGAAGAGGAATAGGGCGTAGAAACGAAAACAGCGGCCGATGGCCGCTGTTTTGCATGAATTCTGTGGTCGGGGTGAGAGGATTCGAACCTCCGGCCTCTACGTCCCGAACGTAGCGCTCTACCGGGCTAAGCTACACCCCGACTGGTATGGTTACTGCTGAGGGGGGAAAACAGATGGTCGGGGTGAGAGGATTCGAACCTCCGGCCTCTACGTCCCGAACGTAGCGCTCTACCGGGCTAAGCTACACCCCGACTGTTGAGACTTCGTCGCCGAAATCTCGGGAAGGCATTACTATAGTTGCCTCAATGGTTCCTGTCAACAGCGAAGGTGCATAACTGGAGGAGGCTGTCCTTGAATTCGCTCGGCGGCAGGTCGGCGATTGCGGCGGCGGCGCGGCGTGCCGCGGTCTCCGCTTCGCGGCGCGTGAAATCCAGCGCGCCGCTGTTCGTGACGGCCGACAGCACGGCGTCGAAATGGGTTTCGTCGCCCTGTTCGATGCAGGTGCGGATCAGTTCGCGCTGCTCGGCCGTGCCGTTTTCCATCACGTAGATCAGCGGCAAGGTCGGCTTGCCTTCGCGCAGGTCGTCGCCCACGTTCTTGCCGATCTCGGCGGCGTCGCCCGCGTAGTCGAGCACGTCGTCGATCAGCTGGAATGCCGTACCCAGCGAGCGGCCGTATTCGCCGGCCGCTTCGATCTGCGCATCGTTCGCGCCGGCCACGAGGGCGCCCAGTTGCGCGGCCGCCTCGAACAGCTTCGCGGTCTTCGAGCGGATCACGCGCAGGTAGTTGTCGTGCGTGACGTCCGGATCGTGCATGTTCAGCAGCTGCAGCACTTCGCCTTCCGCGATGACCGTCGTGGCGCGCGACAGGATCTGCATGACGCGCATGTTGTCCAGGCTCGTCATCATCTCGAACGAACGCGAGTACAGGTAGTCGCCGACCAGCACCGACGCGGCGTTGCCGAACATGGCGTTGGCCGTCTGGCGGCCGCGGCGCATCGAGGATTCGTCGACGACGTCGTCGTGCAGCAGGGTGGCGGTATGGATGAATTCCACGACGGCCGCCAACTCGTGGTGGCCGGCGCCTTGGTAGCCGTAGGCGTTGGCCAGCAGCAGCACCAGCACGGGACGGATCCGCTTGCCGCCGGCGCTGATGATGTATTCGGCGATCTGGTTCACCAGCGCGACTTCGGACTGCAACCGCTCGCGGATCACCGTGTTGACGGCCTCCATGTCTGCTGCGATCGTGCGGGTGATGGGGTTCTGTTGTGCGGTTTGGGTGGCGGCGGACAAGGCGGACCTGCTGACGTTGGATGCGGATAGGTTTTGTTGAGTCGCGATTATACGACATGCAAGCAAAAGTCGCCCTTTTTCCCAGTGGCGCCAGAGGCCAGGCCGTGGCGCCTGCCGCGCCACCACAACCATTTTGACGCTGCGCACCATTCCATGTATAATCCTCTGTTCCCCGAATCCCCGGCTGTTTTCTTCGCCTGATTTGCGGGAATATTTCTTAACAATCAACGAGGTTTCTCAATCATGTACGCGGTCATAAAAACCGGTGGCAAGCAGTATAAAGTTGTCGCTGGCGAAAAACTCAAAGTAGAACAGATACCGGCAGACATTGGTTCCGAACTCACTATCGATCAGGTTCTCGCCGTCGGCGAGGGCGAGAGCATCAAATTTGGTGCTCCGCTGGTGGAAGGTGCTTCGGTTCGCGTGACTGTGGTTTCGCATGGTCGTCACGACAAAGTGCGTATCTTCAAGATGCGTCGTCGTAAGCACTACCAGAAGCGTCAAGGCCATCGCCAGAACTACACCGAAATCCAAGTGGTTGCGATCAACGGCTAATCGCCGCGCGTCCCTATTCAGTCATCAAGGAGCATCTAAATGGCACACAAAAAAGGCGGCGGCACTACCCGCAACGGCCGTGACTCAGAAAGCAAACGCCTCGGCGTGAAAGTCTACGGCGGCCAGGCAATCAACGCCGGCGGCATCATCGTGCGTCAGCGCGGCACCACGGTTCGTCCGGGCACCAACGTCGGCATGGGCAAGGATCACACCCTGTTCGCGCTGGTCGACGGCAACGTGAAGTTCGTCAAGCAAGGCGTCGGTTCGAAGCAGTACGTGACCGTCGTCGCAGCTGAAGCAGTCGCTGCTTAATAGCGGCGCCAGCGGGATCGCGCCACGGCGAGGTCCCGCGCGGTAAGGCGTCAAGCCTTGCAATCGATAGGCTCTGCCCTCCGGTAGGGCCTTTTTAATTTTCGGCGTTGTCACCGTTAAGTGCGGATTTTTCCGCGGCCCTTCGTCTATCATGGACGCCTGGTCCGCTTTTAACAGTGACACAGCCTTTCGTTTTGGTGGTCTCATCATGAAGTTTATCGACGAAGCACGCATCGAAGTCATCGCCGGCGACGGCGGCAACGGCTGCGCCTCGTTCCGCCGCGAGAAGTTCCGCCCGTTCGGTGGTCCGGACGGCGGCGACGGTGGCCGCGGCGGCTCGATCTACGCGGTCGCCGACCGCAATGTCAACACGCTGGTCGACTTCCGCTTTTCCAAGGTGCACACGGCGCGCAACGGCGAGCCGGGCCGCGGTTCCGACTGCTACGGCAGGGGCGCCGAGGACGTCTACCTGCGCATGCCGGTCGGCACGCTGATCGTCGACGACGTCAGCGGCGAGATCATCGCCGACCTGACGGAGCACGAGCAGGTCGAACTGCTCGCCAGGGGCGGCGAGGGCGGCTGGGGCAACATCCACTTCAAGACGTCGACCAACCGCGCGCCGCGCCAGAAGACGGACGGCAAGGATGGCGACCGCCGCGAACTGCGCCTCGAACTGAAGGTGCTGGCCGACGTGGGCCTGCTGGGCATGCCGAACGCCGGCAAGTCGACGTTCATCACCGCCGTGTCGAACGCGCGTCCGAAGATCGCGGACTATCCGTTCACCACGCTGCATCCGAACCTCGGCGTCGTGCGCGTATCGCATGCGAAGAGCTTCGTCATCGCCGACATTCCCGGCCTGATCGAAGGCGCGGCGGAAGGCGCCGGCCTCGGTCACCAGTTCCTGCGCCACCTGAGCCGCACGGGCCTGCTGCTGCACATCGTCGACGTCGCGCCGATGGACGGCAAGACGGATCCGGTCAAGGAAACCAAGGCGCTCGTGAAGGAGCTCGAGAAGTATGACGAAGAGCTGGTCAACAAGCCGCGCTGGCTCGTGCTGAACAAGCTGGACGTCGTGCCGGAAGAGGAACGCAAGAAGCTCGTCAAGGACTTCGTCAAGCGCATGGCCTGGAAGGGCCCCGTGTTCGAGATCTCGGCGCTGAACCGCGAAGGCTGCGAAGACCTCGTGCACGCGATCTACAAGTATCTCGAAGAGACGCGCCACAGCGAGCAGCGCTCGGAAGAGACGCAGATGACCGAGGAAGCGCGCGGCATCTCGTCGATCGATCCGGACGATCCCCGCTTCAAGATCCTCGAAGATTAAGTCGTTGGCAGTCTCCATCGCCCGGATCGCAAGCAGCACCTGGCGCGCGCCTGCGCGGCCAGCTGCTGTCGGTCGCGGCGTCCGCGCAGTCACTGGCCGCGCTCGCGGCCCTGCTGGATCCGGACCGCGTGGCGAATGCGATGGGACTGTTCCCCGTGGGCGTGAACGGCTACAGCCAGTTCTACGCCCTCTACGTCGGAGTGCGCCTCGCCACCGCGGGGCTGGCTCTGCTGGCGGCCAGGCAGGGCGACCAGCCCATCCTCGGCGACCTCGCAGCATTATTCATCCTGGCGCAGCCGCTCGGCCGCCTCGTCGCGGCCTTCGCGATCGGCCTGCCCCAGGGCTTATTGTTCGTCGTCAGCGGGATCGAGCTGGCGGTCGGCCTGGCGCTGATCGGCCTGCGCCCGCAAGGACGCTTCCTGTCTAACCGACCGTCGCCATGAACTCCGTCCTCCAGTCTTCCAGCCGCATCATCGTCAAAGTCGGCTCCTCGCTCGTCACCAACGAAGGCCGCGGCCTCGATCACGAGGCCATCGCGCGCTGGGCCGCGCAGATCTCGTCGCTCCGTACGCTCGGCAAGGAAGTCGTGCTCGTGTCGTCCGGCGCCATCGCCGAAGGCATGCTGCGCCTGGGCTTTACCTCGCGCCCGACCGACATCCACGAACTGCAGGCCTGCGCCGCATGCGGCCAGATGGGCCTCGCGCAGATCTACGAGACGAGCTTCCGCAGCCACGGCGTCAAGACCGCGCAGGTGCTGCTCACGCACGCCGACCTCGCGGACCGCGAACGCTACCTGAACGCGCGCTCCACGCTGACCACGTTGCTGGGCCTGGGCGTCGTCCCGATCATCAACGAGAACGACACCGTCGTCACGGACGAAATCAAGTTCGGCGACAACGACACCCTGGGTGCGCTCGTCGCCAACCTGATCGAGGCGGATGCCCTCGTGATCCTGACCGACCAGAAGGGCCTGTACTCGGCCGATCCGCGCAAGGATCCTCAAGCGCGCCTGATCGGGGAAGCGCAGGCCGGCGACACGTCGCTGGAAGCCATGGCCGGCGGCGCCGGCAGCAGCATCGGCAGCGGCGGCATGCTGACGAAGGTGCTGGCCGCCAAGCGCGCCGCGCGCTCCGGCGCCCACACCGTGATCGCGTGGGGCCGCGAAGACAACGTCCTGACGCGCCTCGCCCACGGCGAAGCGATCGGCACGCAGCTGACGGCGCCGACCGCGCGCCTGACCGCGCGCCGCCAGTGGATGATCGACCACCTGCACACCGCCGGCCAGCTCGTGCTGGACGCCGGCGCCGTGCAGAAGCTGGTGAAAGAAGGTAAATCGCTGCTGCCGATCGGCGTGACGGCCGTGCGCGGCGAATTCGGCCGCGGCGCCCTCGTGGGTTGCGTGGACGAAACGGGCGCCGAGATCGCGCGCGGCCTCACCAACTACACGAGCGGCGAAGTCAAACGCATCATGCGCCACGCTTCCAGCGAGATCGAGAGCATCCTCGGCTACGTCGAGGCGCCCGAGCTGGTCCACCGCGACAATCTGGTCCTGATCTGATCTGATCACCCTACGGATCGCGATGTAGGGTGGGCGACCCTCCGCCCACGCGTGACGTTTGCAATGCGTTGACGAGATGACCTGGTCAGCAGCATGCGCACGCCCGCATACGCGGACACGCCGGCCGGCACGGCATTCATGTCGTGTTCCTTTACAAAGGGTGGTGGTGCACCACGCACAGCTTGTTGCCGTCCGGGTCGCGCACGTAGGCGCCGTAGTAGTGCTCGTGGTAGTGCGGGCGCAGTCCCGGCGCGCCGTCGTCGCTGCCGCCGTGCGCCAGCGCGACGGCGTGGGCCGCATCGACGGCTGCGCGGTCGGGTGCGAGCAGCGCCGTCATCTGGCCGTTGCCCGGCGCATGCGTCTGGCCATCGTACGGGGCGCCGATCAGGAATAGCGGTCGCGCCTGGCCGGGTTGCTGCCAGCCGGCCCAGGGCCGCGACCGGTCGCAGAAGCGCGCTTCCAGGCCCAGCGTGGCCAGCAGCGGTTGGTAGAACGCGAGCGCACGGTCGAAATCGCCGACGCCGATGAATACATGGGAAAACATCGTCGCCTCGTCGTGAAAAAAGATGACAGATCGTTACAATAAAGCCCCGACACGCAAGGCTGAAATCAAGAAGCCATTCATATTGCTCGGTTATAATACTGAACTTTTGCTATTAAGTATTTCACAGTGTCTGGCGGTACCGCATGAGTGCGCCAGTCTTCCTGCAGGACATTCAATTGAACACGGCACCCCTCATCGTCGACCTGGACGGTACGCTGATCCATACCGACATGCTGCACGAATCCGCGCTGCGGGTATCGCGCGACCGTCCCCTGGACGTGTTGCGCATCCCCCTGTGGCTGTTGCAGGGCAAGGCCGTCCTGAAGAGCCAGCTGGCCAGCCGCAGCAGCTTCGACGCGTCGCTGCTGCCGTATAACGAATCGTTGCTGGCCTGGCTCAAGGAAGAGCGCGCGGCCGGCCGCCGCATCGTGCTGTGCACCGCCTCCGACCGCTCCATCGCCCAGGCCGTGGCGGATCACCTGGGCGTGTTCGACGACGTGCTGGCCAGCGACGGCGCCGTCAACCTGGCCGGCGACAACAAGGCGGACGCGCTGGCACAACACTACGGCCACGGCAACTTCGACTACGTCGGCAATTCCAGCGCCGACCTGAAGGTGTGGCGCCGCGCGCGCAAGGCGATCGTCGTCAACGGCGCCCGCGGGCTCGCGCAAAAAGCGGCGGCGCTGTGCAACGTCGAGCGCGAATTCCCGCCGCAGCCGCGCGGCTTTGCGGCCTGGCGCAAGGTGCTGCGCGTGCACCAGTGGATGAAGAACCTGCTGTTGTTCGTGCCGCTGATGGCCGCGCACCGCATCGCCGACGTCGACGGCTGGCTGACCCTCGTGCTGGCCTTCGTCTCGTTCAGTCTGTGCGCGTCGACCGTCTACATCGCCAACGATTTACTGGACCTCGAGAGCGACCGCGCCCACCCGCGCAAGCGCCTGCGCCCGTTCGCATCCGGTGCCGTGCCGGCCTGGCAGGGCGTCGTGCTGGCGCCCGTGCTGCTTACCGTCAGCCTCGCGCTGGGCGCCTTCGTCGGCGGCACGTTCCTGCCCTGGCTCCTGTTCTATTTCGTGCTCACGTGCGTGTATTCGTGGGGCCTGAAGCGCGTGATCCTCCTCGACTGCATCACGCTCGCCATGCTGTACACCTTGCGCATCACGGCCGGCGCAGCCGCGCTGTCGATGCCGCTGTCGTTCTGGCTGCTGGCATTTTCCGTATTCCTGTTCCTGTCGCTGGCGTTCGTGAAGCGCTATGCCGAGCTGAAATCGCAGGCGCTGTCCGGCAAGGACAAGGTGCATGGCCGCGGCTATTACACGAGCGACGAACCGCTCGTGCTGAACCTCGGCGTCACGGCCGGCTACGCATCCGCCGTCGTGCTGGCGCTGTACCTGAACAGCGAAGTCGTGCTCGAACTGTACGTACGTCCGGAGGCCGTGTGGGGTACCGTGCCCGTGCTGATCTTCTGGATCAGCTGGATCTGGATGCAGGCGCACCGCGGCCACATGCACGACGACCCCGTGGTGTTCGCCGTGAAGGACCGCGCCAGCCAGCTGGCCGGACTCGCATTCGGCGCCGCGCTCGTCGTCGGCGCCCTCGGGTGGCCATGGTAAAAGTCTCGTCGTGGGGCCGGCTGGACAGCCACGAACACGACCTGGTCCCTTTGTCCGACCGCGACCAGGCCGTGCGCGCCGTCGCGGGCAGCCGCGGCCTCGCGCAGGGCAATGCGCGCAGCTATGGCGACGTGTGCCTGAACCCGGACGGGCGCCTGTGGCGCATGACGGGCCTGGACCGCTTCATCGCCTTCGATCCCGCCACCGGCCGCCTGCGCTGCGAAGCCGGCGTGCTGCTGCGCGACATCCAGCGCATGAGCATCCCGCACGGCTGGCTGCTGCCGGTCACGCCCGGCACGCAGATGATCACGGTCGGCGGCGCCATCGCCAACGACGTCCACGGCAAGAACCACCACGTGCTGGGCTCCTTCGGCGACCACGTGCTCGGCCTGCGCCTCGCGCGCACGGACGGCCGTGTGATCGAGTGCGGCCCGGACATGGAGCCGGGCTGGTTCGCCGCCACCGTGGGCGGCATGGGCCTGACGGGCGTGATCGTCGAGGCCGAGCTGCAGTTGCGGCGAGTCGCCGGGCCCTGGCTCGTCACCGACACGGTCCCGTACCGCAACCTCGACGAATTCTTCGCGCTGGCCGACACCTCCGAAGCGGGCTGGGAGCAGACCGTGTCGTGGGTCGACTGCCTGTCCGGCATCGGCCGTGGCCTGTTCTTCCGCGCCAACCTGGCCGAGATCCCGGACCGCGAAGCGCAGTCGGGCCGCAAGCCGAAGCGCGTGCCGTTCGTGCCGCCGGTGTCGCTCGTGAACGGCCTTTCGCTGCGCGCGTTCAACGAGACCTACTTCCGCGCCAACCTGCTGAAGGCCGGCTACGCCATCGCGCACTTCGAAAAATACACCTACCCGCTGGACAACCTGCATGACTGGAACCGCATGTACGGTCCGCGCGGGTTTTACCAGTACCAAAGCGTCGTGCCGCGCGCGGCGGGACGCGCCGCGACCAAGGCGATGCTGGAAGCGATCAAGGCGTCGGGGCAGGGCTCGTTCCTGGCCGTGCTGAAGACCTTCGGCGACCGCGCGAGCCGCGGCATGATGAGTTTTCCGCGGCCGGGCGTCACGCTGGCGCTGGATTTTCCCAACCGCGGCGCGCGTACGAACGCGCTGTTCGAGCGCCTGGACGCCATCGTGCGCGACGCGGGCGGCCGCATCTACGCGGCCAAGGATGCGCGCATGCCGCGCGACCTGTTCGAATCGGGCTACCCGCGCCTGGCCGAATTCTTGCAATACCGCGACCCGGGCATCAGCTCGGCGATGTCGCGCCGTCTGATAGGAAGCTGATATGCCGGATTCCCTCCAACGCATCGTGATCGTCGGTGCGACTTCTTCGATCGCCGAGCATTGCGCGCGCCTGTGGGCGACCAGGGGGCCCGTCGCGCTGACCCTCGTGGGCCGCGATGCCGGCCGCCTGGAACGCGTGGCCGCGGACCTGCGCGTGCGCGGCGGCGGTGCGGCGGTGACCGTGCGCACGGTCGATTTTTCCGATCCGCGCGCGATCCGCACGCTGGCCGACGCCGTCGTCGCGGAAGGCATGCCGGGCCTGGTGCTGCTCGCGCACGGCTCGCTGCCGGACCAGCAGCAATGCCAGCGCGACCTCGACGCCGCGTACGAGGCGCTGGACGTGAACGGCGTGTCGCCCGTGCTGTTCGCGGAAGCGTTCGCCGGCCACATGGAACCCGTGGGCGGCGTCATCACGATCATCGGTTCCGTCGCGGGCGACCGCGGGCGCCGCTCGAACTACGTGTACGGCGCGGCCAAGGGCCTCGTCACGCGCTACGCGCAAGGCCTGCGGCACCGCCTGGCCGGCAGCGGCAGCGCGCTGAAGGTCGTGCTGGTCAAGCCGGGACCGACGGCGACCCCGATGACGGCGCACCTGCCGCAGCGCGGCCTCGCGCCCGTCGAGCAGGTGGCGCGCCTGATCGTCGACGGCTCGGCCGCCGGCAAGCCGGTCGTGTACGCGCCGGGCAAGTGGTTCGTGATCATGATGATCATCCGCCACCTGCCGGCGTTCGTCTTCAACAAAATGAATATCTGACGGCCATGCTGGATACTCCACGTTCGCGCATATGGGCTTGCACGCTGCTGTTCGTGCTGGTCGCGTGCGCGCTGATCGCCAGCCAGCTCGGCCCGATCCGCACCGTCAACTACGAGGTCGGCGACTTCGCGGCGAACAGCCTGCTGATCCAGGACGCCAAGCACCTGCACCTCACGGTCGGGAATTACTCGCGCGTCGGCTTCAACCATCCCGGCCCCGCGATCCTGTACGTGCTGGCCTTCGGTGAGCTGGTCCTGCACGACTGGCTGCACGTCGTGCCGTCGCCGCTGTCCGGCCAGGTGGCCGCCGGGTGCCTGTACAACGCCGCGTGGATTACGCTGATCGTCGCGCTCGTGCGCCGGAGCGGCGCCGCGCTGGTGCCCGCGCTGCTGTTCGGCGCCGTCGCGGTGCTCATGATCGCGCGCAGCGACCATGCGATCGTCAACGGCATCTGGTTCCCGCATTTGTACGTGCTGCCGTATGCGGCCATGCTGGTGGCGATCGCGCGCCTCGTGCACGGCCATGCGGACAGCCTCAAGGCCCTCGCCGTCGCGAGCGGCTTCCTCATCAACGGCCACGTGTCGTTCGTGCCGATGCTGGGCGTGATCCTGATCGTGGTGCTGGCCGCGAACTTCTTGTCGACGCGCGACGATCGTGCGGCGCGCATGCTGTCCACCGGCTGGCTGCGCGCGAACCGCCGCGCGCTGCTGGCCGCCGTCGGCATCCTGTTCCTGTTCTTCGTGCCGCTGATCGTCGCGACGGTCCGCCACTGGCCCGGGCCGGTCGCCGACTACCTCCGGTTCGGCCATGACAACAAGGGCAACACGCTGGAGCAGACGGTGCGCTACGTGGCCGCATATTGGGGCGCCGGCCCGTCGATCGCGTGCGGCCTGGCGCTGCTGCTGTTGCTGCTCGCCGACCGGCGCAGCAGCGGCGGCGACGGAAGCATCGCGACCGCGGCCCGCGCGCTGGGCGCGACCTTCGTCGCCGCGACTGTGGCCGTGCTGTTCTACGTGAAGGTCGGCGTCGACAACCTGGACTACAACTACATCGCGCTGTTCTATGTCGCGGTGCCGGCCCTCGCGTGCGCGCTGCTGGCGCTGGTCGTGTTCCAGGCGGATGGCGCGGGCATCGTGAAGAACACCGTCGCGGCCGTGCTGACGCTGTGGGCGCTGGGCGGCATCTGGCACCAGGTGAAACAGGATCCGATGTACACCGTGTTCTACAACCGCCCGGACATCCCGGCCCTGTACGACGGCCTGCGCGCCGTGCCGGGCACTGGCCGCATCGTGCTGGACCTGGAACAGAAAGACGAAACGTGGGGCGAGATCTGGGGCCACGTGCTGGGCCTGCAGGCCTATGCCAAGCGCCGCCACGTGGACCTCGTGTGCGTGAACGAGCACTGGCACATTTCGTTCACGCACGCGGGCCAGTGCACGCCGGAGGAGGTGGCGCACAACCGCCGCTACGACGTGCACCAGGCCGGACCGCGCGATCCGGTTCCGGGCAAACCCGACGTCGAGGCGGCCCACCTCGCACTACACCGCGCCTTGCCGGCGCCCATCGCCACCGCTGGAGGCCAATGATGATGAACCGACCTTCTTCCTTTGTCGCCGACGACCGCAAACCGTTGACGAACGCCCGCACCCTGTCGCCGAACGTCCTGCTGTTCGTCGCGATCGCCACCGTGCTCATGCTCTTCCAGTGGCACATCGATGCGAACAAGGTGCTGCACGAAATGGGTGACTTCGGCGCCAACAGCCTGCTGATCCTCGACGCCAAGCGCCTGCACCTCCTGTACGGTAACTACTCGCGCATCGGCGTGAATCACCCCGGCCCCGCGATCCTGTACGTGCTGGCCTTCGGTGAGCTGATCTTCCACGACTGGCTGCACCTGGCGCCGTCGCCGTTCTCGGGCCAGCTGCTCGCCGTGTGCCTGTACAGCGCCGCGTGGATCGTCACGGTGTTCGCGCTGATCCGCCGCATGGTGGGCGCCGTGCCGCCCGCGCTGATGTTCACTCTGGTGTTCACGGCCGTCCTGGGCCTGTGCGAACCGTCCGTCTTCCTCGGCATCTGGTTCCCCGACCTGTACATCCTGCCGTTCGCCGTCGTTGTGCTGTCGATCGGGCGCCTGGCCTGGGGCCAGACGGACGCGCTGCGCACGCTCGCCGTCTCGAGCGGCTTTGTCATCAACGGCCACGTGTCGTTCGTCCCGATGCTGGGCGTTATGCTGATCGTGATGCTGGCGGCGAACTTGCTGATCACGCTGCGCGACCCGGAGCGGCGCATCCTGGCGCCGTCCTTCCTCGTGCGCCACCGCCGCGACATCCTGATCGCGGTCGGCATCCTGTTCCTGTTCTTCGTCCCGTTGATCATCGCGACCATCGTCGATTTCCCAGGGCCGGTCTACGGTTACATCGCCTTTGGCCGCAACGACAAGCACAACGCCCTGGCGGAAGCGCTGGCGTTCGTCGGCCTGTTCTGGAAGCCGGGCTACGCGTGGGCGTGGGGCGTGGTGGTGGCGCTGCTGCTGCTCACGGGCGTGCGCGCCGCTTCGAAGGGCTTCCTGCGCGATGCGCGCGCGCTCGGCATCGCGTTCGTCGCGGCGTCGGCGGCGCTGCTGTTCTATGCCAAGTTCGGCATCGACCACCTCGACCTCGTCTACGTGGGCCTGTTCTATTACTCGGTGCCGGCGCTGGCCGCGGGCCTGGGCATGCTGTACCTGTATGAAGCGACGCGCTCGAACGCGAAGGTCGCGGCGGCCGGCATCGTCATACTCGCGGCCATCGTCGTCACCGGCAACGCCGTCAAGAAGCCGGCGTTCTACGACGAGCTGTACGACATCCCGGGCTCCGCGCAACTGGTTGGCCAGCTGCGCGCGCTGCCCGGCACGGGCCGCATCGTGCTGGACATCGAGCAGAACGGCATCGCCTGGGAGTACGTGTGGGGCAACGTCGTCGCGCTGCAGCTCCATGCGCGCCGCCAGGGCGAGGACCTGTTCTGCATTAACGAGCACTGGCACATCCTGTTCACCAAGCCGGCCCGCTGCCGTCCGGAAGAGTTGAACACGCAGCGGCGCTTCTTCGTGCGGCCCACGCGCACGGCGGACATGGTCGCGGAAGAGCCGGACCTCCAGGGCCAGGGCCTGCTGCTGTATCGCCACGGCCGCGTGCTGACGCCGGTGTCGTACACCAACCTCGTCGACCACAAGGATTACTTCCGCACGATCCTCGGTAAAGGCTGGGCCGACATCGAGACGGATTTCGTGTGGTCGACGGGCCCGGTCGCGGAAATCAATCTGCCCGCCGATCCCAAGCGCCAGGGCGACGTCCACCTGGACCTGGGCAGCTTCATGCCGGTGAAGACGTTCAGCCAGCACGTCGACGTCTTCGTGAACGGCCAACCCGCCGGCGGCTGGGATTTCAACAATTTCGAGATGCGCCGCCAGATCAAGATCCCGCTGGGCGCCGACCCGACCGCGCCCCAGCACATCGAGCTCAGGATCGCGCATCCCGTCTCGCCCATGCAGTACGACTGGTCGCCGGACGACCGTCTGCTCGGCGTCTCGCTGTACGGCATCCGATGAGGAACCAGAATGACTGATTTGAACCGCAAGATCATCCTGCCCGGCGGCGCCGGGCTGGTCGGACAAAACCTGGTGGCGCGCCTGCAGGCGCGCGGCTACCGCAACATCGTCGTGCTGGACAAGCACCGCGCCAACCTCGACGTGCTGCGCCGCGTGCAGCCCGACATCACGGTCGAATACGCGGATCTCGCCGAACCGGGCGAGTGGTCGCGCCATTTCACCGACGGTTCCACCGTCGTCATGCTGCAGGCCCAGATCGGCGGCAACGACTGGAACGACTTCGTGCGCAACAACGTCGACGCCACGCGCCACCAGCTCGACATCATCAAGGGCCAGCCGAACACGCGCCTCGTCGCGATCAGCTCCTCGGTCGTCGTGTCGGTGGCGGACGATTTCTATACGCGTTCGAAGCGCGAGCAGGAAGCGATGGTGCTGGCGAGCGGCGTTCCGTGCCCGGTGCTGCGTCCGACCCTGATGTTCGGCTGGTTCGACCGCAAGCACCTGGGCTGGCTGTCGCGCTTCATGAGCAAGGTGCCCGTGTTCCCGATCCCGGGCCACGGCCGCTACATGCGCCAGCCGTTGTACGTGGGCGACTTCTGCAGCGTGATCATCGGCTGCATCGAGGACCCGTCCATCACGGGCGTCTACAACATCTCGGGCCACGAGGAAGTCGACTACATCGACATCATCCGCGAGATCAAGCGCGTGACCCGCGCGAAGACCCCGATCGTGAAAATCCCGTACGGCCTGTTCTACGCGCTGCTCTGGGTGTGGGGCAAGTTCGACAGCAACCCGCCGTTCACGACGCAGCAGCTGGCGGCCCTCGTCGCGCGCGACAGCTTCGAAGTGATCGACTGGCCCGGCATGTTCAAGGTACAAAGCACCCCGTTCGCGAAGGCTGTCGACGAAACCTTCAACGATCCCAAATACAGCAACGTCGTCCTGGAGTTCTGAATGAAGCAGCGTATTGCCGTCCTCGGGGCGGGGCCGATGGGCCTGGCCGTGGCTTACCAACTGGCGCGCGACGGCCATGAACCCGTCGTCTTCGAAGCGGACGACCGCGTGGGCGGCATGGCCGCGCACTTCGATTTTTCCGGCACCTCGATCGAGCGCTATTACCACTTCCACGCCATCTCCGACCACGCATTCCTGAAGGTGCTGGACGAGCTGGGACTGTCGTCGAAGATGCATTGGGTCGCGACGAAGATGGGCTATTGGTTCCGCAACGAAGTGCAGGAGTGGGGCAACCCGGTCGCGCTGCTGAAGTTCCGCGGCTTGGGGCTGGCGGCCAAGTTCCGCTACGGCCTGCACGCGTTCCTGTCGACCAAGCGCGACGACTGGAAGCCGCTCGACAACGTGGAGGCGAGCGGCTGGATCAAGCGGAACGTCGGCGCGGAGGCGTGGGAAGTGCTGTGGCGCCGCCTGTTCGATTTCAAGTTCTACGACTACAGCGACAACCTGTCCGCCGCGTGGATCTGGAGCCGCATTCGCCGCATCGGCCGCTCGCGCTACAACCTGTTCAAGGAAAAGCTGGGCTATGTGGACGGCGGTTCCGCGACGCTGCTGGAAGCCATGCGCGCCGACATCGAGAAGCACGGCGGCATCGTGCGCCTGAAAACCCCGGCGACGAAGGTCGTCATCGAGGACGGCAACGTGAAGGGCGTGGAAGCGAACGGCCAGTTCGAGGCGTTCGACAAGGTGATCAGCACGATCCCGCTGCCGTACGTGCCGCGCGTGATGCCCGACCTGCCGCCCGCGACGCTGGACGCGTTCCGCTCGAAGAAGAACATCGCCGTCGTATGCGTGATCGCCAAGTTGCGTCAACCCGTGACGCAGAACTTCTGGCTCAACACGAACGACGAGGAGATGGACATTCCCGGCCTCGTCGAATACACGAATCTGCGTCCGATGGGCGACCAGCACATCGTTTATGTGCCGTTCTACATGCCGGGCGAGCACCCGAAGTTCGCGGAACCGGACCAGGCCTTCCTCGACAAGGTCAAGCGCTACCTCATGAAGATCAATCCGTCGTTGAACGATGCGGACTTCGTCGACATGCGCGCGAGCCGCTACCGCTACGCGCAGCCGATCTGCGAGCCGGGCTACCTCGACCGCCTGCCGCCCGCGAAGCTGCCCATCGGCGGGCTGTGGGTCGCGGACACGTCGTACTACTATCCGGAAGACCGCGGCATCTCGGAGAGCATCGACTTCGGCCGCAAGATGGCGCGCGAGGCCGGCGCGTGAGCGGCGTTGCGTCCACGTTCGCGTCGCGCCAGTTCCTCGTCTTCCTGCTGACGGGCGGCTTCGCGGCGGCCGTCAACTTCGGCTCGCGCATCCTGTACAACCGCGCCATGCCGTTTTCCTCGGCCGTCATCTGCGCGTACATCACCGGCATGATCACCGCGTTCGTGCTGGCGAAACTGTTCGTGTTCCGCGAGAGCCAACAGGCCACGCACCATGCGGCCGGCTGGTTCATCCTCGTGAACGTCGTGGCCGTCGCGCAGACGTGGGCGATCAGCATGCTGCTCGTGAAATGGGTGCTGCCGGCGGCGGGCGTCACGGCGTTCGCGCGCGAGATCGCGCACGGCGTGGGCGTCGTCGTACCCGTGTTCACCAGCTATCTGGGGCACAAGCATTTCAGTTTTCGCTGAACGGGACCACGGCGGACACCAAGGCGCTTCGGCGCCTTTTTTCATGCTTGTGGCATTGTCGATTGCTACGTTCTGGTAATTTTCATTGCGATTAATGTGCAATATAGTTTCCAAACACAGAATGAGCTGTGCTACATTCGTGCATGATCCGTTGTTTCCAATGAAAGGAAGACGATGTCCCGATTGCTGCGCCTCGGCCTGTCTGGCCTGCTCCTCCCCGCGCTTCCGGCCAGCGCGCAGGGCCTGAACATCGCTTCCGAACTGCTGCACGGCGGCATGGGCATCGTCGCGATCGGCGCGCTGTCCGTGCTGGCGCTGGCCGTGACGTTCGAGCGGCTCGTCAACTTCCGCATCGCGAAGGTGGCGCCACCCGACCTTGCGACCGAGGCCGAGACGCTGTGGCGCGCGGGACGCTTCGACCAGCTGCGCGAGCGCGTGGCCGATGGCGACAGCAGCCTGGCGCGCATCCTCGGCTGGATGGTCGAGCAACGTCACCTGCCCGCCGACAAACTGGCGACGCGCGTGGCGGAGATGGCGGGCGTCGAACTGCGCCTGCAGCAGCAAAAGGCGTATGCGCTGAATGTCGTCGCGACGGTCGCGCCGATCGTCGGCCTGCTGGGCACCGTCATCGGGATGATCGAATCCTTCCACGTCATCGCCTTCAACGGCATGGGCGACCCGACACTGCTCGCGGGCGGCATCTCCAAGGCCCTCGTCAACACGGCGGCCGGGCTGTCGGTGGCGCTGCCGGCGCTGGCCATGCACCACGTCTTCCGCAACCGCATGGTCGGCATCGGCATCGCGCTGGAACGCCAGCTGAACCGCGTGCTGGACGGCATGCCGGCGCGCACGCTGGAGGTGGTCCATGCGCATTGATCTCGGCGACGACGAACAGCCCGAGATCGGACTGATCGCGCTGATCGATTGCATCTTCTTCCTGCTGATGTACTTCATGGTGGCGACGTCGTTCCGGCACCCCGACGGCGAAAAGCCGGAAAAGGACATGCGCATCGTGCTGCCGACGTCGCAGGTCAGCCTCGATCGCGCCACGGCCGCGCCGGCGCCACTGATCGTCGGCGTCGACGCCGACGGCGGCCTGTATATCGAGAACAAGGCCGTGTCGACGCAAGCCCTGCACGACCTGCTCAAGCGCGAGGCGGCGCGCGATCCCGCGCGGCCGGTCCGCATCGATGGCGACCAGTCCACGCGCTACCAGGACATCGTGCACGTGCTCGAACTGTGCCAGTTCGAGGGGCTCACCCACGTGTCGATGCACACGCGCTGACGATGTTCCCGAACGACTCCCCGACGCTCGCTCCGACGTTCGGTCCGATACGGCGGCATCCGTTCCTGGTGGCGTCGGTCGTGCTGCATGCGCTGCCGCTCGTCGCGCTGTATTACCTGGGCAGCCAGCGCATCGAGCTCGCACAACGCGACCGCCAGCAACGGCAGGTCGAATCGGGCGCTCGGCTGACGGCGCAGGCCCGCCTCGAAAAGCGCGTGCACGACATGGAGCGGATCAAGTCCCTGCTCGAACAAAGCGCGGCCGCGCAGCCTGCCCAGAACAAGGAAGACGAGGTGCAGTTCAGCGCGCAACCGAAGGCGCCGGAAGAATTGCTGAAGCAGGCGAAGGAACTGTCGCACAAGATCGACGAGATCGAGCGCGACACCAAGGCCGAGCAGCTCGCAAAGCTGCTCGACATCCCGAAGGACAAGGCGTTGGAACAGGTCGCGGAGACGTCCAAGGCGGAGGAACCGCCTGCCGCCGAGCCGCAGACGCCCGCCGAAGCGGCGGCGCAGATCGAGCAGCTCGAAGCGAAGGCGCGCGATGTGCTGGAACAGCGCCGTCAGCAGCTGGAACAGCAGGAGAACGGCGTGCAGGTCGCGGCGGAAACGGCAGGCAAGGGGCAGGGCAGCGCCGGCAAAGGCAACGGCAAGGGCAAGGGCAAGGGCGACGGCGATGGCAACGGTGACGGCCGCGCGAACGGCAACGGCCGGAGCGGACAAGGCCTCGGGAATGGAAACACCGGCGGCATGGGCCGCGGGACGCTGGACCGGATCGCCGCGTTCACGAATCCCGACATGCCGGATCGCGCCACGCAGGCTTACATCGGGGGGGCGGGCACCATGTTCGGCGGCGGCGTCGCGCACATCCCCGCCGTCGACGCGGCCTCCACGGTCAAGGGCGCGGGCAGGATGATCGGCCCCGGCGGTACGTATGCGAACCGCGTCTGGGTCAACCGCTGGTACCTGATCGGCCCATTCGACGGGCGGCACGGCGCAGGGCTGTTCGCCAATTACCGCCATCCGCCCGAGCAGGGCGTGGTGCTGGACGCCGCGTATCGCGGCAAGGGCGGGCGCCTCGTCAAATGGGACTACGTCGACATGGCGCGCTATCCCCTGGAGCCGCCCGTGCACGCGGAAGACGCCGTGTACTACGGCTATACGGAACTGATGCTCGACGCGGAGCAGGACCTGACGATGTGGGTCGGGGCCGACGACGATGTGCAACTGTGGCTCAACGACCGGCTGGTCTGGAAAGGCGGGAACGTCGAGAAGGACTCGTTCTTCGGCCAGGTCTACGAGACGAGGAATACCTATGTGCGCGACTACAACCTGAACGAGGGCAAGCGCGTGGTGCACTTCCGGAAGGGGCGCAACAAGCTGTTCTTCAAGCTGTCGAACGGGCCGACGCGGATATTCTTTTCGCTGGTTCTCACGAAGTGAAGGCTGCGGCCCGCTGCATACTGCGCCACGCGGACGGCGTCACGCCCACGCTGCCCTTGAAGCGCCGCGTCAGGTGGCTCTGGTCCGCGAAGCCGCATTCCAGTGCGACGGCGGCGAGCGGCATGCCGCGCCGGATCAGGACCTGTGCCTGCGCGATGCGGACGGCGTTGAGATACACGTGGGGCGGCATGTGGTACGTACCCGTGAACGCGCGGGTCAGGTGCGCGCGCGACACGCCAGCCACGGCCGCCAGGTCCGCGACGGTGATGTCGCGCGCATGGTAGGTGCGGATGTAGTCTTTCACCCGGGCGAGCGTGGCGGCGCGGGATGGCCCCGCGCCGGGCTGCGGCCGCTCGCCGTGCCGCGCCAGCATCGCGCCCAGGAACGCGCGCATCAGGGTTTCGGCGCGCAGCGATTCGGCCGGCGTCTGCGCCAGGCTGGCGGACAACGCGCTGAATGTCTCGGCCAACCGACGGTCGGTCGTGTGGGGGCTGGAAAAATATCGGTTGCCGTCCACGCAACTGGCGACGAAGGCGTCGGGGACGTACCACATCGTGTAGCGGAAACCGTCCGCCGTGCCGCGGCAGCCGTCATGGTCGTCGTCCGGGTTGAACAGCACGAGATCGCCGGGCCGGCTGTCGTACTGCGTGCCCTTGCAGCGGAACCGCTGGATGCCGTACGTCGTGACGCCGATCGCGAAGCAATCGTGGCTGTGGCGCTCGAACGCGTGGTCGGAAAAGTCCGCCCGCATGAGCGTCACGCCGTTGGTCAGCTGCCCGAAAGTGGCCTGGTTCATGCAACGATTGTACAAGACCGGACGTCCGGCGGCGCCCCACAATGGGCTTTTCATCGGGAGGCATCATGCACACTGCAATCGATCTGCCCGGCAAGCTGGCGACCTTCACGGAAGCCTTTCAACCGCGCACGGTCGCCTTGTTCAACGGCCACGACGTGATGGTCGCGAAGCTGCGCGGCGAGTACCACTGGCATGTCCACGACGACACCGACGACTTCTTCCTCGTGCTGGAGGGTTGCGTCGAGATTGACCTCGAGGACGGTTCGACGGTGACGCTCCACCCCGGCCAGATGTTCGTCGTCCCCAAAGGCGTGCGCCACCGGCCGCGCGCGCAGGGCGAAGCCCACATCCTGCTGATCGAGCCGACGGGCACGCCGAACAGCGGCGACCCGCGCACGGCGGCGCCGCGCCGGGTCATCTGACGTCGAATCGAACTTGCATTCAAGCACTGTTGATATAATTGCTAAACAAAATCATATCAATGCGAACCAGATGGTACCGAGAAAAACAAGAAAATTAGGCCGGAACAAACCCGCTGGGGTGTCGCGTCCGGAGGTATATCAGATCGCCCTCAAGACGCGAAACCTGGAAATCAACCTGTTCTGGCAACGGTGCAATTATTTTTTGCTGCTGAATTCCGCGCTGGCATACGGGTATATCCAGTTGAAAGACGAGTATCTGATTTTTCCGGTCACGTTGCTCGGTCTGGTGGTCTGCGTGTTGTGGTATCGGGTCGCGCTGGGGAGCAAATATTGGCAGGAGCGCTGGGAAGCAAAACTGCACCAGCTCGAACTGGACTATCGGCGCAAGGGACATTTTCCGCGCGATGTCACGCTGTTTTCCACACCGTGGCAGGACATCCGCGAGGATGTGCGTACGAGCCTGGAATCGGCGAACCATTCGCTGTTCGAGCAGATCATCGATAACCAGATCCTGAAAAAGCCATCGGTTACGCAATCGATGGTTTATCTCGTTCTCGTTTTCGCCGCGAGCTGGATCCTGGTATCCCTGTATCAGTTCTACAAATTGCTGACCCTGATCGTATTTGGCTGAACCCTTGCCCCACCACTGCGTCGAACATGATAAATAACGAAGAACAGCACGAACATATCAAGCGACTCGAGGCGGAAGTGAGAATGCTGAGAGAGGAAGACCGGGAACAGCGCGACCGGTTGACGCGACGTCTTGTCTCCTCCGGGCTCTGGCTGATCATCACGATTCTGTTTTTGATCGGCATGGCGATTTGGATGCGGTTCAACCTCGAGTACGTGCGCCTCAAACGCGAACAGGACATCCTCGTTTCGGCGCCGCCGACGATCACACGGGATACTGTGCCGACACCAGCGCCAAAACAGCCGGATACGGCTGGCCCGGCGACTGCACAGCCGTCGGACCCCAAGCGCAAACTCGACGACTATGTGGATCGTGCGACAGGCAAGGGGAATGGCGGGAACTCATATTCGGTGACCTTGGGAGGGCTCGGCGAATTGGTCAACGGCATGGTGAAGACGGGACAAATCGCCGCCGAAAAAGGCACGGCGCTGATGCAGGAACTCGGCAAGAGCGTCATCTCCACGACGGGCGACATCCTGAAAGAATCGGCGAAGGCCATCATCGCCCGCTATCTCGGACCGGAGTCCGAGAAGGAGGCCAAGGCGACTGCAGGCGGACCGACGCAGCAGGTGCTGGTGAACGTGTATGGGAGCGAAAAGCAGGTCGTGGCCAGCCAGCCGAAAAAAACGACGCGGCCCGCCAAACCGAAACCGTCCTGTCCGGTGCCTGCTCCGGTTCCGGATACGAAGCCGCCAAGCTGCGGCCCTTCGTGATCGGCTGTGCTTGACGGGGTCGTTCAAGCGTCCTTCGGCGCCGGCGTCTTGTCCTTGTACTCGCACAGGTCGTTGATGATGCAGTTCCAGCACTTGGGCGTGCGCGCCACGCACGTGTAGCGCCCGTGCAGGATCAGCCAGTGGTGGGCGTCGTGCAGGAATTCCTTCGGCACGAATTTCAGCAGCTTCATCTCGACTTCGTCGACATTCTTGCCGGGGGCGATCTTCGTGCGGTTCGCCACGCGGAAGATGTGCGTGTCGACGGCCATCGTGGGTTCGCCGAACGCCGTATTCAGCACGACGTTCGCCGTCTTGCGGCCCACGCCGGGCAGGGCTTCCAGCGCCTCGCGCGACTGCGGCACGTCGCCGCCGTACTGGTTCACGAGGATCTCGCACGTGGCGATGACGTTCTTCGCCTTGTTGTTGTACAGGCCGATCGTCGAGATATAGGTCTTGAGTTCGTCCAGGCCCAGGTCGAGGATCGCCTGCGGCGTGTTCGCCACCGGGTACAGCCTGCGCGTGGCCTTGTTGACGCCGACGTCCGTCGACTGGGCCGACAGCAGCACGGCGATCAGCAGTTCGAACGGCGTCGTGTATTCGAGTTCGGTGGTGGGATGCGGATTGGCGTTGCGGAAGCGCGTGAAGATCTCGAGGCGTTTGGCGGGATTCATCGAGGCGTCAGTCTTTCTTGTCCGATGCGGCTTTCTGTTTCGCGCGCTCGATGGCTGCGGCGATGATCGCGCGCTTGCGTTCTTTTTCCGCCAGCTCTTCGGCCGTGTTCGCGGTTTCCGCCGTCACGGCGCGCATCTTTTCCAGGGCCTTGGCGGCCAGGCGCGCGTCGTTTTCTTCCTTCTCGCGGCGCAGGCGTTCGGTGCGGAAATCGTGGCGCGCGCGCGCGGCGTCGGCCTGCTCCTGCGACCACGCGGCCCAGCCGGTCGGTTCGCTCGCCGGGTCGTCGGTGAGGGGAATCATCGCGATGCAGTCGACGGGGCAGGGCGCCACGCACAGGTCGCAACCCGTGCACAGGCTCGGGATGATCGTGTGCATCTGCTTGGCGGCGCCGAGGATCGCATCGACCGGGCACGCCTGGATGCACAAGGTGCAGCCGATGCACAGGCTTTCGTCGATGAACGCGACGGGGCGCGGACGCTCGACGCCGTTGGCCGGGTTGATCGGGATGACGGGCCGGCCGGTGACGCTTGCCAGCCGCGCGACGCCTTCCATGCCGCCGGGCGGGCACTGGTTGATCCCGGCCTCGCCACGCGCGATCGCCTCCGCGTAAGGGCGGCAGGCGGGATAGCCGCACTTGGTGCACTGGGTCTGCGGCAGCAGGTCTTCGATCTGGTCGGCGAGCGTCTTGGTCACGGCGGTGCTACTTCGAAACTGGATAGACCGTCATTATCCGCGAAAAGTCCCATCGCGTCGAAATGCCCCTGGTTAATGCCATCTGCATGCTTTCGTGATGCAACGTACGGAGCGACGGTTCAGTCCGGTGATCTACTGGAGTCCAGGCAATGACAATCAGGAGGGTCTTATGAACAAGAAGCACCTCGCCATGTCCACGCTGCTGGCCGCGCTGGTCGCCGCCGCGGCACCGGGATTCGCCCAGGATCGCTACCATGGCGATCGGCGCGACGACAGCCGCTATAGCCAGCGCGACAATGATCGCGGCGACCGCCGGGTCGACAGCCGCAACGACCACCGCGGTGACGACCGCCGCAGTGACGACCGCCGCGGTGACGACCGCCGCGACGGCTACCAGGCCCGCGGCGGCGGCCGCTACGGTGACGAAGGCTACGGCGGCGACCGCGACAACCGCCGCTGGGACGGCGCCGGACCCAACCACGACATCCGCCGCGGCGGCCGCCTGCCGTCCCGCTACCGGAATCACCAGTACGTCGTGGACAACTGGCGCGACCACCATCTGCGGCCTCCGCCACGGGGCTACCACTGGGTGCAGACAGGCGGCGATTATGTGCTGGCGGCAGTTGCCACCGGCGTTATCGCAGACCTGATCATCAATCACTGACGCCGTGGGCTGCCTACATGGCGGCCCCGGCAGGTGAATCACCGGGCCGTTCCCGTTCGCGCGGGAACGGCCTTCTGTTATTCTTGACGCGCCAACAACAAAAGAAAGGAGGACATCGTGCACCACGTATCCCTGGACCATTCACATCACCGAACCAGCGACTTTTATGCAAGCGATTCCAACGATCTATTTTCCCGGCCTGTGTGCCGACGCGCTCTCTTTCTATCGTGATGTCCTGCACGCCGACGTGCTGTTCCAGCTGACGGCGATTCCCGATTCACAACCGCAGTTCCTCGCGCCGGGCAGTCCCGGCAAGATCATCCGGGCCGGCCTGCGCATCGGCGACTCGGTCGTCTATTTCTCGGAAGGCCATCATCCGGACCACGCGCCCGCGTTCGCAGGGTTCTCGATGAACCTGCACGTGGACAGCGCGGACGAGGCAGCTCGCATCCTGGGGGCGCTGGGCGAGGGCGGCGATGTTCGCGTCCCGTTGCGTCCGACGGCGTGGGCGGATGCCTTTGGCGCCGTCATCGACCGTTACGGCGTGCACTGGATGATCGAAACGGGGCGTCCGCAATAAAAAAAATGCCGCGGTGTGAGCCGCGGCATTTTTCAGGGGTGCTTCCGCAACGCTCAGGCGTTCTTGCGGATGAACTCGCCAATCATCGGACAAATGATCTCGCGCCAGCGGCGGCCCGAGAAGATGCCGTAGTGGCCGCACTTCGGCGCCGTGAACTGCTGTTGCTTCCCGGCGGGGATGCCGGTGCACAGGTCGTGCGCCGCATGGGTCTGGCCGGCGCCGGAGATGTCGTCCAGCTCGCCTTCGATGGAGAACAGCGCGACGCTCTCGATATCCTGCGGACGCACGAGCTGGCCGCCCACTTCCCATGTGCCCTTGGGCAGGCGGGTTTCCTGGAATACCGTCTTAATCGTTTCCAGATAGTACTCGGCCGGCATGTCGAGGACGGCGTTGTACTCGTCGTAGAACTTGCGGTGCGCTTCCGCCGAATCGTCGTCGCCGCGCACCAGTTGCTGGTAGAACTCGCGGTGGCTCTGGGCGTGACGGCCCGGATTCATCGCGATGAAGCCGGCGTGCTGCAGGAAGCCCGGATAGACCTTGCGGCCGAAGCCCGGATAATTGCCCGGCACGGCATAGATCACCGTGTTCTCGAACCACGAGTACGGCTTTTCCACCGCCAGGTCGTTGACGGCCGTCGGCGATTTGCGCGGGTCGATCGGGCCGCCCATCATGACCATCGACTTCGGCAGCTTGGCGTCCTTGTTCGTCGCCATCAGCGAGATCGCGGCGAGCACCGGCACGGTCGGCTGGCACACGGAGATCACGTGGACGTCCGGGCCCAGGTGGCGGATGAAGTCCTGGACGTAATAAATATAGTCGTCCAGGTGGAACGCACCGTCCGACAGCGGCACCATGCGCGCGTCGACCCAGTCGGTGATGAAGACGTCCTGGTTCGGCAGCAGGGCGCGGACGGTGTCCCGCAGGAGCGTCGCATGGTGGCCCGACAGCGGGGCCACGACGAGCACCGTCGGCTGATCGAGCGCGGCGAAGTCCGTGTCGCTCATGTCCTTCTTGAAGTGCAGCAGCTTGCAGAACGGCTTGCTGACGACCGCGCGTTCCGTGATGCCGACCGTCTTCCCGTTGATGATGGTCGAGTTCAGGCCGAAAGCAGGTTTCTCATAGTCCTTGCCGAGGCGGTACATCAGCTCGTAGCCGGCAGCGATACGCTGCGAAAACGGGGTGTGCGCGAACGGTGAGACTGGATTCGAGAACAGTTTGGCAGAGGCGTCGGCCCACTGCATCAGCGGGTTCAGGAAGGAGCGTTGCATCTCGTGCAGTTGGTAAAGCATAATATTTTCCTTCATGACTCTGTGCGCAATTGCAATCGTTTGCGCTACGTGTTCGATCAATTATAGGCTCATTCGGCTTGGCGTGGGGCAACAACGAGCCTGAGTCACAACCTCTTTATTACTGCATTGCACAATATGTATCACAGTTGTCGGACCCGGTTCGTTAAGTGCACTACATAAGAAAAATGCCCCGCATCGGCGGGGCATTTTCGTGGTGTGAGGCTAACGGAACGGTCAGTCGAACACGGGCGTTTCGACGCCGAGGATCTTGTGCAGCTTCGGCGACGTCGTCGTGTACTGCATGTGGATCTTCTTGTCCGGGAAGATGTACGGCGCGGCGCCGAAGGCGGCCAGCGCGGCTTCGTGGAAGCCCGACAGGATCAGCTTCTTCTTGCCCGGGTAGGTGTTGATGTCGCCCACGGCGAAGATGCCCGGCACGTTGGTCTCGAACTTCTCGGTGTCCATGACCTTCAGCTGGCGGCGTTCGATGTCCAGGCCCCATTCGGCGATCGGACCCAGCTTCGGCGACAGGCCGAAGAACACCATCAGCATGTCCAGCGGCACGCGGCGGGTGACGCCGTCGGCGCCGGTGACCATGACTTCGGACAGCTGGCCATCTCTTTCATCGAAACCGGTGACTTGGCCGATGATCAATTGCATTTCGTAGTCTTCGCACAGCTGCTTCATCTTGGCGACGGACGCCGGGGCGGCGCGGAAGTCTTCGCGACGGTGCACCAGCACGACGGATTCGGCCTTGCCGACGAAGTTCAGGGCCCAGTCCAGCGCGGAGTCGCCGCCGCCGCAGATGACGAGGTTCTTGCCTTCGAACAGGCTCGGATCCTTGACGCGGTAGAACAGCTGGCTGTTGTCGAACTTGTCGATGCCGTCGACCTTGATCGTGCGCGCCTGGAACGAACCGACGCCGGCCGCGATGAAGATGGTCTTGGTGATGAACCGGGTGCCGGTCGACGTCTCGACGTTGAAGCGGTGGTCTTCACGGCGCTGGACGGTGGTGACTTCCTGGCCCAGGTGGAAGGTCGGCTCGAACGGCTCGATCTGCTTGAGCAGGTTGTCGGTCAGTTCCTGGCCGGTGCAGACGGGCACGGCCGGGATGTCGTAAATCGGCTTGTCCGGGTACAGCTCCACGCACTGGCCGCCGACGGCCGGCAGCGAATCGATCACGTGGGCTTTGATCTCCAGCAGGCCCAGCTCGAACACCTGGAACAGGCCGACCGGACCCGCGCCGATGATCACGGCATCGGCTTCGATGGCGCCGGCAAAGGAGCTGTTGGGAGCGATGGTGCCCGCTTCGGGGTTCGTAGTCATGCTGTTTTCCTGAAAATTATGTGCAGTAGATGGGCTGTAAATAAGCGAGGGCGGATAGTGTGCCATGAATGGCGCACACCTGCAGGGACCGGCAAAGGACGCCGGCCATGGCGGCCGGCGCTCACGAACGATTTAGCGGGCCAGTTGGTCCAGCTTGTTCTTGACGTCTTTCCACTCGTCCGCGTCGGGCAGGGCCGGCTTGGTCTTGGTGATGGACGGCCAGTTGCGTGCCAGGTCGACGTTGATCTTGATAAATTGCTGCTGGTCCGACGGCACGTCTTCTTCCGCATAGATCGCGTTGACCGGGCACTCCGCCACGCACACGGCGCAGTCGATGCACTCGTCCGGGTCAATGGCGAGGAAATTCGGGCCTTCCCGGAAACAATCTACCGGGCATACATCCACGCAATCGGTATAGCGACAACGGATGCACGATTCGGTGACAACGTGGGTCATAACAGTCCTATCAATGAGTGGAAGCGGCGGCGTGTGTTGTTCGGAAAGCGATCGCCGGACGCGGCAAAGCACTGTATTTTAGGGCAATTCTGCTTCTACGACAAATCAGGCTTATACACAATACACATAAGCAAATGTATTCGGAGTCCGCTTGCCGGGCCGCTTCCAGTGCTCACCGCAGCCTGTCCGTGGCCGCCAGATCCACCACCGCCGTCGTCGCGACGGCCGCACCGGCGGCGTCCGTCACCGTGACCGAGGTCAGGGCCACCGTCGCCACCGGCCGCTCGCCGGCCGGGCCGGTCCGGCCGTGCTCCGCGCACCAGCGTGCGAGGGCGTCCGCTTCCTCCAGAAGAACCCGTTCGACATCGTAGTATTCGGCCAGGTTCATCGTGCCGCAGCAGGCGCGCCGGTCCTGGCGCCCGCCCGGGGCGTCGGTGACGAGCGGCGCCAGGCGCAGGCCGGCCGGGTGGTCGCCCGTGAACCCGGCCGGCACGGCGAACACGTCGCGCTGGGCGAAGCGGTCGCGGATGGCGTTGACGATGGCCTGCGGTTTGCCGTCCGCCCCGGCAAGGCGCAGCATCTCGTTGGCCACGTCGGCGAACGTGGCGGCAGTGTCCGGGGCGGCGATCAGCGCGCGCAGCACGAGGCCGCGCAGCCAGCCCGCCACGCCGTGCAGGACGCTGGCGCAATCCTCCAGCGCGGGATTGCGTTCGAGGGCGAACACGTCGGCCAGGATGTCGTAGACGGCGCCCGTGAACACCTGCGAGATCGCGTGCACCTCGGTGCCGGCCTGGGACAGGGTGAGGTCGTTGTCGGCATTGCGCAGGCCCGTCGTGCTGCCGAGGGCGAGGCCGAATTGCTCGGCGATGTCGGCGAGGAAGGTTTTATCGTGCAGGTGCGCCTTGGTCTGGGCGACGGCGGCCTCGCACTGGTCGAGCTGCGACAGCGCGAGGAAGATCGCCGTCAGGTCGCCGAACGATTCGTGCAGGCCGCCCGTCTGCGGCGGATTGTCGGCCAGCAGCCATTGCGGCTTGAGGCCGTCCAGCACGGCGTGGCCCGTCTCGTGCGAGACGATGTCGAACGAGCGGCACGTGTACACGCGCGCGGTCTCTCCGGCGGGCACGAAGTCGCCGAATTTCAGGCAGGACTGCGCGCGGCTGTAATAGGCATTCATCACGTTCGGCAGGCCGTACGGCCAGACCTGCAGCGGCGACGTGTCCACGCTGCTGTTCCATTGCCAGGGCAGGGGCATCGCGCTGCCGGCCGTCGACAGCGCGCGCTGGTACATCGTCAGGGTCTGGCGCACGACGGCGAACGTGTGGACGGCGTCGAACTGCGGGGTGTCCGGCATCGTCACGAAGTCGCCGAAGGCATTCGGCTCGACCGGGGGGATGCCGCCGTCGCCGGAGGCCAGCGCGATGCGCGCGTCGCGCGGTCCGGCCAGCACGACGCCGGGCAGGAAGACCTTGCGCGTGCCGATCTCGTCCACCGAAGGGTCCTGCTTCCACATCAGCACGCGCGCGCCCGACGCATAGGCATCACCCGGCTGGCTGCCTTCCTGGGCGGACGCGCTGCCGGGGCCGGTTTGCGGCCGCGGCCGGCCCGGCTGGTCGAGCAGTTGCGCGGCCTTGCGGTGCTGGCGGTACGAGGCGGTGGGCGTCGGCACGAAACCGACGGGGGGCCGGGTGGGCGTCGAATTCATGGCATTCCTCCTTGATGACACGAGGAATGGTCGCCCCTTGCCCAAGATGGATCTTGAGACTCATCAATTGATTATTCTCTAGGCAAGCGCTGGCCTTTGCGCCCGTCAACTGGCATCATGGCGGGCTGTTTGCTTTGAATCAGTAAGGAAATCGAATGCCGGACATCAGCATCACCCAGCCGCACAGCCTGAGCCAGACCGACGCGCGCGCCGCCGCGCAAAAGGTGGCGGACAAGCTGGCCCGCGAATATGGCCTGACGTGCAATTGGGAAGGGGACGTGCTGCGTTTCGCCCGCAGCGGCGTGGAAGGAGCGCTCACCCTGGGCGAGCGCCAGGCCGCATTGCGCATCAAGCTGGGGTTCCTGATGAGTGCTTTCGCGTCCACCATCGAGCAGAAGGTGGCGGAAAGCATGCGCAAGGTCTTTAGTTAGGAACGGATTACTTCAGGTCTTCGATCAGGTCGACGTACCGCTGCATCGCGTCGTCCTGCGCCGTGCCTTTCAGCGCGGCCCACGCGTCGTACTTGGCGCGGCCGACCATGTCGGTGAAGCCGGGGCGCTCGCCCGTGACGTCGCCGCTCGAACCCTGCTTGAACAAGGCGTAAATCTTCAGCAGGGTCATGTTGTCCGGACGCTCGGGCAGGTTCTTCGAATCGAGCTGGGCCTGGGCGAACTGTTCTTGCAAACTCATGGTAACTCCTTGGACGATGTGCGGGCATCTTAGCGCATCGTGTCTGGAATCAGCCCTGATTCAGCGGGATTTTAGAAGAATTGCTCGGTTGGCATCGTGGGCTCGTGGAGCCCACCCTACGTGCTCGGTCTCCATGGTGGGCACCTCGTGCCCACCGATGCGTCGACGAAAATTAAATGTCGGCGCGGTAGGGTGGGCACCCCGTGCCCACCAATGCATCGACGAAAATTAAACGTCGAGGAGTTCGACGTCGAAGATCAGCGTGGCGTTCGGCGGAATCACGCCGCCGGCGCCGCGCGCGCCGTAGCCCAGGCTCGCCGGGATAGTCAGGCGGCGCGCACCGCCCACCTTCATGCCCTGCACACCTTCGTCCCAGCCGCGGATCACGTGACCGGCGCCCAGCGGGAACTGGAACGGATCGTTGCGGTCTTTGCTGGAATCGAACTTGACGCCGGTGCTGCCGTCGTCGTTCTGCAGCCAGCCGGTGTAGTGCACGGTCACGTAGTTGCCGGCCGTCGCCTCGGCGCCGCTGCCGACGACGGTGTCTTCGTATTGCAGGCCGGAATTCGTGGTGGTGATGGACATGGGTTTTCCCTTGTTGTTCAGAGTGAAACGCCGATTGTAGTCCATGGCCTGTCAAAGCGCTATTGACGCTCTGTCCACTGTGTTGCGGCGGCGCGCCGCTTGCGTGCGATTCCATCGTTCTATGCTTCGGAGCGTTCAAGTTTCCCCGTAGAATAAAGCTTCCTTCCACTGAGCCTGTGCCGTTCCATGCCGCGTCGCCTTCGCAAGTCCCTCATCTCTGGTTTTGTCCTGTTTTCGGCCATCCAGGCCGCCCACGCGAACGTCGTGGTCGTGCTCAATTCGCGCGACGCCACGGTCCAGCTGCTCGACCAGGCAACGGGCGCCGACAACGGCACGTTCACGGTCGGCAAGGAGCCCCATCACCTGATGGCGACGCCGGACAACAAGTCGGTGATCGTCGCCAGCTCGGCCGGCAACGAACTGATCTTCCTCGACCCCGTCTCGGGCAAGGTGCAGCGCCGCCTGGCGGACGTGCTCGACCCGTACCAGATCGGCTTCTCGCCGGACCAGAAGTGGTTCGTGTCGGCGTCGCTGCGCCTGGACCGCGTCGACGTCTACAAATACGAGGGCGGCAACCTCGTGCTGAGCAAGCGCCTGCCGCTCGCGCGCATGCCGAGCCACATCGCCTTCGACGCGGCCAGCACGACGGCGTTCATCACGCAGCAGGGCAGCGACCAGGTCAGCGCCATCGACCTGAAAACGCAGACCGTCAAATGGACGCTCCCGGTCGGCAAGCTCCCGGCCGGCATCTCGATGACGCCGGACGACAAATACCTGCTCGTCGGGATCATGGGCAGCGACTACGTCGAGGTCATCGACTGGCGCGCGCAAAAGACCGTCAAGCGCATCAGGACGGGCAACGGCGCCCACAACTTCCGCGCCCTCGGCGACCGCCGCCACGTGTTCGTGTCGAACCGCGTGCAGAACTCGATCAACATCATCGACCAGACCACCCTGGAAAACGTCGGCATGATTCCGGTGCCGGGCGGTCCCGACTGCATGGAACTGACGAACGACGGCAAGACGCTGTGGGTGACGCTCCGCTGGATCAAGAAGGTCGCCGTGATCGACGTCGCCAGCCGCAAGGTCATCAAGATGATCCCGGTCGGCCGCTCGCCGCACGGGGTGTTCTTCGCCAACTCGGCGCCGCGGATGTGATGTTCCGTGCCGCTGCCGCAATGGTGCTGGCCGCGACCTCGCTTGCGCATGCGGCGGGGCAGGCCAATGCGGCGCCCGCGTGCAAGGGCACGATCTACCTGACGTTCGACACGGGCAGCCAGTCGCAGGCCGGGCTGATCGCCGACACACTGCGCCGCCGCCACATCAAGGCCACGTTCTTCCTCGCCAACGAGAAGACCGTGCGCGGCGACTGGTCGCTCGACCCGGCGTGGGCCGATTACTGGAAGGCCCGCGTGGCGGAAGGCCACGCGTTCGGCAGCCACACGTTCGACCACGTCTATTTCCAGCGCGACGAGGCGGGCGGGCGCATCGTCGTCAAGCCGCAGTTCGGCGCCCATGCAGGTCAAAAACAGACCTGGACGCAGCAGCAGTACTGCGACGAACTGCGCCGCGTCGACACGCGCTTCGAACAGCTGACGGGCCGCCGCCTGGACCCGATCTTCCGGACGCCGGGCGGCCACAGCTCGCCGAATATCCTGGCTGCCGCCAGGTCGTGCGGCTACCGGCACGCGGGCTGGGCGCCGGCCGGGTTCTCGGGCGACGAGACGGCGAGCGCCACATTCCCGAACGCGGTGCTGCTGAAGCGCGCGCTGGACGGCCTGAAGGATGGGGACATCTTCATGGCCCACATGGGCATCTGGTCGCGCAAGGACCCGTGGATGCCCGCGAACCTCGAGCCGCTGATCTCGGGTCTCGAGCGCAAAGGCTTCTGTTTCGCTACACTGCGGGAGCATCCGGACTACCGCATGCAGCGTTGACTTCACCGACTCACTGACAGACATATGATCCAGCACTTCCTCGATTGGTTCGCCTTCCTGCAGGGATGGCTGTTCGAGAACGCGGTCGAACCCGCGATGTTCGCCATGGGCCTCGGCGAATACATCGAAGACGCCTTCGAAGGCATCGAATGGTTCCTCGCCGGCCTGTGCGAGGTGGCCGCCCTGTACCTCGTGCTGCGGCCGCTGGAAGCCGTGATTCCGGCGCAGCGGATGACGGACCGCCGCGCGCGCTTCGACGATTTCATCTACACGCTGATCCACCGCCTCGGCTTCTTCAGCATGGCCGTGTTCTTCACGCTCGACCCGCTCATGGACACCATCGCCGCGGCGTTGCGCATGGAAGGCGTCCACCCGTTCAACCTGGAAAACCTGATGACGGGCTTCCACCCGCTCGCCAGCTTCCTGCTGTACCTCGTCGTGCTGGATTTCTTCGATTACTGGTTCCACCGCGGCCAGCACAAGTTCCGCTGGTGGTGGGCCCTGCACAGCCTGCACCACAGCCAGCAGAACATGAACCTGTGGAGCGACGACCGCAACCACCTGCTGGACGATTTGCTGCGCGACGCCTACATGGCGATCCTCGCGCTGGCGATCGGCGTGGCGCCGAGCCAGTACGTGCTGCTGGTGTCCGTGTCGCGCGCGCTGCAAAGCCTGCAGCACGCGAACGTGCGCATCCACTTCGGCCGCCTGGGCGAGCGCCTGCTCGTGTCGCCGCGCTTCCACCGCACGCACCACGCCGTCGGCATCGGCCACGAATCGCAGGGGCGTGAGCTGGGCGGCTGCAATTTCGGTGTGCTGCTGCCCATCTGGGACCAGCTGTTCGGCACCGCCAACTTCGCCCCCGGCTGGTACGGCACGGGCGTGCGCGACCAGTTCGCGCGCACGAATTCCGATGGGACCCTCCGTCCGGCGCGCGACTACGGCCGCGGATTCTGGCGCCAGCAGTGGCTCGGCCTCGTGCGCCTCATCGAAGCCGGCAACCGGCGCAACGCGGCATGATGCGCCCCGTCGCCATCGCCTACGGCCGCGCGCTGCGCTCCCAGTTCTCCGGGCGCATGCTGCTCCTGTCGGTCGTGCCGCTGCTGCTGTCGCTGGCGCTGTGGGGCGGCCTGCTGTACGCCGGCATGCAGCCGCTGCTGGACTGGCTGCACGCGCTGTTCGCCGACTACGGCCTGTTCCAGACGAGCGGCAGCATCCTCGCCACGCTGGGCCTCGGCTTCCTGAAGACGCTCGTGATCCCGCTCGTGGCCATGCTCGTGCTGCTGCCGCTGATGATCATCACGTCGCTGCTGTTCATCGGCGTGGGCGCCATGCCGGCCATCGCGCGCCACGTCAGCCGCGTGCAGTTCCCGGCGCTCGAACGCAAGGAGGGCGGCAGCTTCCTCGGCAGCCTCGGGGTCAACCTCTCGGGCATCGTGGTGTTCGCGCTGCTGTGGCTCGTCACGTTGCCGCTGTACGCGCTGGCGCCCGTCGCCCTCGTCGTGCAGGCCGCGCTGTGGGGCTGGCTGACAGCGCGGGTGATGGGCTACGACGCGCTCGCGATCCACGCGAGCCTGGAAGAACGCCGCGCGATCATGCACGCGCAACGCCGCCCGCTCCTGTTGATCGGCGCCGTGTCCGGCCTGCTGGGCGCGCTGCCGGGCATCGCGTGGATCGGCGGCGCGCTGTTCTCCGTGGTGCTGTTTCCGTTCCTGGCCGTGCTGTCGATCTGGCTCTACCTCGTGATCTTCATCTTCACCGGCCTGTGGTTCCAGTACTTCTGCCTGCAGGCGCTGGCCGACCTGCGTGCCGGCCAGGTCCTCAAGGACGCCTGAACCCCTTCAGGGCATGCCGAGGGTGACGAGCACGAGGCGTCCCTGCGCGCCTTCCTTCTCGTTGACGGCGACGAGCACGCGCCCCTGCGGATCCTCGGCGATGGTCGTCACCGCCGCCACCGACGCATCGTCCAGGTTGCGCGCATAGCCGGGCAGCAGGCTTGAGAGGTCCGTCCACGTCGCGCCCCCATCCTTCGACCAGGCCAGGAACGGTTTCTGCGTCGCCTTGTCGAAGCCGCCCGCGACGAGCGTGTCCGGCTTGCCCGCCAGCGCGAGAAGATGCCGGATGTACGGGTAGTTCTTGCCGCCGCTGAGCGGATGCTGGATCACGAACTTGAACGACTGGCCGCCGTCCTCGCTGCGCAGCAGGCCGCCCTCGACGCCGGCGAACACGCGTTGGCCGCCGGTCGCCTGGATGAATTGCACGTTGCGGTTTTCCAGTGCCGGCAGGGCGACGGGCAGGGCGTCGCGCGACGCGAGGCTGACGCCGTCCCCGGCCAGTTGATACGCGCGCAGGAACGCGGCATCGAGCGGGCATTCGCCGCCGACGAGCAGCCGGTCGCCCACGATCTCGAACGCGGGATGGGTGCAGATGTCCTGGTCGAAGAAGCCCGTCAGCACGCGCCAGCGGGCGCCGCCGTCGTTCGACGCGAGCACGTTCTGGCCGCCGCCCGCATTCGTGTACAGGCGATTGTTCACCTGCTTCAGGTCGTCCATCGACAAGGTCGCGCATGTGCCGCCCACGCACGCTTTCAGGCCGGCGTCGCGCGGCACGAACGTGCTGCGGTCGGCGCTCAATGCGCACAGCGCGTGTTCGGGGCGGGCGTCCGGGCCCTTGTCGTACCAGGGCTGGAACAGCCACAGGTCCGCTCCAAGCGCGCGCAGCGACGGCGCACGCAGGGGCCAGGCGCCGCTGTCTTCGCGCGCGAGGCCGCATTCACCCAGCGCCACGCCGCTCCACGCGGAGTCCGCCCGCAGCGGCAGGCTCGCGCGGACCACGGCCGTGTCCGTGGTCGCGGTATTCGACAGCGACAGCCACGCGGCGTCGCCGTCGAAGGCGATGCTGTCCATGCCGCCGCTGCTTGTGGCCAGCACGTCGGCCCGTGCCGGGCTGGTTGCAACCGGCGGCGCGGGCTTGGGCGCATCGTCCGAGCCGCCGCAACCGGCAAGCAAAAGGGCCAGCGCGCACGCGCCGGCGACATGTCGTCCTGATGGAATCATCGTTCATCCTGTTCGGCGCCGCGCAGCCCGCGGCCGGCGCGCCGATTCTAGGAGCGGGGCCATGTAGCGTCTTGCTGGCCTTTGTCACGAGTTTGTCCGCAAATGTCACACACGGTACGCGACCATGAACGCGGCAGGCGCCGGCGCACTGTGGCACACTGGAAGCTAGGAGAGTTGCATGGCATTCGGCCTCATCATCATCGGCGACGAGATCCTGTCCGGGAAGCGGCGCGACCAGCACCTGCCCAAGGTGATCGAACTTCTGCGCGAGCGCGGATTGCGCCTGGCGTGGGCCGAGATCGTCGGCGACGAGCCGGCGCGCATCACGGCGCTGCTGCGGCGCACGTTCGCCGGTCCCGACATCGTGTTTTGCTGCGGCGGCATCGGCGCCACGCCGGACGACCACACGCGCCAGTGCGCGGCGGCGGCGCTCGGCGTGCCGCTCGAACTGCATCCGCAAGGGCGTGCGCTGATCGAAGAGCGCATCCGCGAGACCGCGGGCCCGGACGCCGACCTGAACGCGCCGGAGAACCTGCAGCGTTTCAAAATGGCGGAATTCCCCGCGGGGGCGAGCCTGATCCCGAATCCGTACAACCGCATCCCCGGCTTCACGGTGGCGCAGCACCATTTCGTGCCCGGTTTTCCCGTGATGGCGTGGCCGATGATCGCGTGGGTGCTCGATACGCTGTACGCCGACAGCTTCCACCGCGAGGCGCACCTGGAAAAGGCGTTGCTGGTCTACGAGCAGGCGGAGGCCGTGCTCACGCCGCTGATGGAGGCGCTGGAAGCACGCTACCCCGGCGTGCGCGTGTTCAGCCTGCCCAGCGTGGGCGATGAGCAGACGCGGCGCCATATCGAATTGGGGGTGAAAGGCGAACCGGAGCAGGTCGAAGCGGCCTGGTCCGACATGTGTGCGGCGCTCGAAAAAATGGGGGCGGAAGTGCAACCGTTGCGGGCCGTGGACAGCCGTTCGAACTGAGCCGTTGTTTTTTTGCGAAAATAGCGGGGCGACGTCAAAAAACTGCATGAGCGGGTCCTGCACGTCACATTGATGTGGTGGAATGATGTCTGTGAGCAGGGGCGATCCGGAGTGAGGTCGCCGCAGCTTTGTGAACTTTTACGACCTGGGATCACTCGAACCGACCAGCAGCAGGATGGCGAGCAGGTTGACGGGATTTGCAGGCGTGTTTCAAACCGGTTGAGCCATCATGGATAGTATTCGCCGTCAACGACGGCCCCGTTTCTTCTCCCGCGCGCTGCGCCGCATTCTTGGGCAGGCAGCGCCGGCCCAGCCTGCCCTGGCCGGCATTCCCGCCGTCGCAGCCGAGCAGGACATCCCTGTGCGCACCAATCCATCGCGCGTGGAGCCCAATTTCGACTCCAGTCTCGAGCCCGCCGTCGACTCTGGCGGTTCGGGGCCGGCCACGCCGCCCGAGGCGCCCGAGCCGCAGCCGGCGCCGCCCAAGCGACGCTGGCGCGTGGTCAAGCGCACGCTGCTCCTCGTGCTGCTGCTCGCTGTCGCGGGCGCATCGGCCCTGGCCGTCTACGAAAGCCGCACGTCGGTGCTGGAAGCGCGCTTCTTCGCCGGCCTGACGAAGAAGCTCAGCTACCGCATGGACAAGGGCCCCAGCGCCGCGATCCGCTTCCCGCAGGCCAGCCCGTACGATGAACGCCTCGGCTACTCGAACCTGCCGAACTACCTGGCCAAGCTCAAGACGCGCGACTACGTCGTCGTCGAACAGGCGCGCATGTCGCCCAAGATGCTGGAACTGGCCGATATGGGTCTGTTCGCCACGTACCGCGAAAAGACGCGCGCCGGCCTCGACATCCTCGACTACAGCGGCGAGCCGCTGTTCTCGGCCCGCTTCCCCGAGCGCCTGTATGAAAAATTCGATGCGGCGCCGCAGCTGCTCGTGAAGAGCCTGCTGTTCATCGAGAACCGCGAACTGCTCGACACGACCTATCCGAAGCGCAACCCGGCCGTCGAATGGGACCGCTTCTCGAAAGCCGTGTTCGACAAGACGATCCACGCCGTCGGCCTGGGCGGCGGCGGTCGCGTGGCCGGCGGCAGCACGCTCGCCACGCAGATCGAAAAATACCGCCATTCGCCGGAAGGCCGCACGGCGTCGCTGGGCGACAAGCTGCGCCAGATGGCGTCGGCCACCCTGCGTTCCTACCTGGACGGCGAGAACACGGGCCCGACCCGGCGCCGCATCGTGCTCGAATACCTGAACACCGTGCCGCTGTCGGCCAAGCTCGGCTACGGCGAGGTGAACGGCATCGGCGACGGCATGTGGGTCTGGTACGGCCGCGATTTCGCGGAAGTGAACCGCATTCTCTCCAGTAACGGCGTGACGCCTGAATTCGCCCTCGTCTACAAGGAAGCGTTGTCGCTGATGATCGCGCAGCGCCGCCCCGCGTACTACCTGGGCGCCGGCGAGAAGGACCTGGAAATCCTCACGAACTCGCACCTGCGCGTGCTGGCGCAGGCCGGCGTCATTTCGCCCGCGCTGCGCGACGCGGCCATCGCCACCGTGCTGCATCCGGCGCTGGCGTCCGGCGTGGCGCCGCCGCCCGCGAACACGTTCGTCACGCGCAAGGCCGCCAACGCCGTGCGCAACCACCTGGCCAACCTGCTGGGCGACTCGCGCCTGTACAACCTCGACCGCCTCGACCTGTCGGTGGTGACGACCTTGAACTCGGAAGCGCAGAAAGCCGTGACGGCGACCTTGCGCAAGCTGACCGACAACGAAGCCGCGGCCGAAGCGGGCCTCACGGGCAAGGGCATGCTGGGCAACGGCGACCCGTCCAAGGTCGTGTACAGCTTCACCTTGATGGAGCGGGGCGACAAGGTCAACTACCTGCGCGTCCAGACCGACAACTACGACCAGCCGCTCGACATCAACGAAGGCGCCAAGCTCGACCTCGGTTCCACTGCCAAGCTGCGCACCTTGACGACCTACCTCGACATCATCGACCAGCTGCACCAGCGCTACGAGCCGATGAGCAAGGCGGAACTCGCGAAGATCACCGTCGATCCGAAGGACCGCCTGTCGCAATGGGCGATCGAATACTTCCAGACGCTGCCGGAAGGCGCCGACCGTGGCCTCGTGCCGATGCTGGGCGCCGCGATGGAGCGCAAGTATTCGGGCAACCCGGGCGAAGCGTTCTTCACGGGCGGCGGCGTGCACGTCTTCGGCAACTTCAGCAAGCTGGACGACAGCCGCATCCTCACCGTGCAGCAGGCGCTGCAGAACTCGACGAACCTCGTGTTCGTGCGCCTGATGCGCGACGTCGTGCGCTACTACATGTTCCAGCTGCCCGGTTCGTCCGCGCAGCTGCTGGCCGACGCCGACGATCCGCGCCGCGCCGAATACCTGTCGCGCTTCGCCGACCGCGAAGGCAAGGATTTCCTCGCGCGCTTCTGGAACAAGTACCGCGGCAAGAACTGGGACGAGATCCAGACGGCGCTGATGCAGGGTGTGCGCATCAAGGCCTCGAAGATCGCGGCCGTGCACCGCACGATCTATCCGGATGCGTCGCAGGCCGAATTCGGCAAGTTCCTCCACACGTACCTGCCGGCCGACGCCGAGGTCGACGACGAGCGCATCGCCAAGATGTACGACCAGTACGCCGTCGCGAACATGTCGCTGGCCGACCGCGGCTACGTCGCCTCCGTGCACCCGCTGGAACTCTGGCTCGTGGGCTACCTGCGCACGCATCCGAAGGCGGGCTGGGACGAAGTCGCCGGCGCGTCGACGAAGGAGCGCCAGGAAGTGTATTCGTGGCTGTTCAAGACGCACCGCAAGCACGCCCAGGACAAGCGCATCGCAGGCCTGATCGAGGTGGAAGCATTCCTCAAGATCCACGCGCAGTGGAAGAAGATGGGCTACCCGTTCGACTCGCTCGTGCCGTCGTATGCGACGACGCTGGGCGCGTCGGCCGACCGTCCGATCGCGCTGGCCGAGCTGATGGGCATCCTTATCAACGGCGGCGTGCGCAAGCCCACGCAGCGCATCGATTCGCTGCACTTCGCCAAGGACACGCCGTACGAGACCCTCGTCAAGCGCGGCGGCGCCGAGAAGGGCGAACAGGTGCTGAGCCCCGACGTGGCGCGCGCCGTCGTCAACGCCATCCGCGGCGTCGTGCAGGAAGGCACGGCCAAGCGCGTCAAGACGGCGTTCGTCAAGGACGACGGCAGCGTGATCGCGCTGGGCGGCAAGACGGGTACCGGCGACCAGCGCTTCGACGTCTACGGCGCCGGCCACCGCCTGATCGAGTCGCGCTACGTGAACCGCTCGGCGACGTTCGTGTTCAACATTGGCGAGCGCTTCTTCGGCAGCATGACGGCGTACGTCCACGGTCCGGATTCGGCGCACTACGACTTCACCAGCGCGCTGCCCGTGCAGCTGCTGGTCAAACTGGCGCCGAGCCTGATGCCGATGATCCAGCACCAGGACACCGTCACCATCCCGGGCCTGCACGTGGAACGCGCCGCGCCGGCGCCGGCGCCGGCGGGTCCGGCGGACGCCGTCGCGCGCGACACCGAGCAGGCCGTGCCGGCCGATGCGGCGCCGCCCGTGGAGGCGCCGGCCGTCGCGGAACCGGTTGCGAAGCCGGCCGCCAAGGCAGCCGAGAAGCCAGCCGCGAAGGCTGCCGAGAAAGCAGCCGACAAGCCGGCCGCGAAGGTTGCCGAGAAAGCAGCCGAGAAGCCGGCCGCGAAGGCAGCCGAGAAAGCAGCCGAGAAGCCGGCCGCGAAGGCTGCCGAGAAAGCAGTCGACAAGCCGGCGGTCAAGAAGCCGGCCGCGGACACGGCCGGCGATCATCCGAAGGCGGCGGCTGTCCGCAAGGCCGATGCCGACGTCGCGCCGAAGCCGGCGCCGCACAAGCCGGCCGCGAAGCGCGACACCGATCCGGACGCGCCCCTGCCAAAGCCGGCTCGTACGAAGCCCGCCGCCGTGGAAGAAGTGCTGCAGTGAGCCGGGCCGCATGAAGCGGCTGCCGCTGCGTAAATTCAGTCTCGTGTCGTTGCGCGATCTGCTGGTGGCGGTCGCGCCGACGGTCGTGCTCGTGCTGGCCGCGTGCATCGTCGCCTATGTCGTCGTCGACCCGGCGCCGCCGCGCCACGTGATCCTCGCGACGGGACAGGACAACAGCGCCTACGAGGAATTCGGGCGCAAGTACGCCACCATCCTCGCCCGCGACGGCATCAAGGTCGATCTGCAACGCTCCCTCGGCTCGGAAGACAACCTGCAGCGCCTCGTCGACGGCAAGGCCGATATCGCGTTCGTGCAGAGCGGGTCGACGAGCGAGGCGCAGGCCGAGCGCCGCGGCCTCATGTCGCTGGGCAGCCTGTTCACGGAGCCCGTCTGGCTGTTCCTGCGCGAGCGCGATGCGCACGGGCGCAAGCTCGACGTGCAGAACCTCGTCCAGCTGAAGGGCCTGCGCATCAACCTCGGTCCGGAAGGGACGGGCGTGCCGAAGCTGTTCCGCCAGATCCTGGCCGTAAACGGCCTGGAGCCGCGCCAGCTGCACATCTCCGCGCTCGAGAACACGCCCGCCACGGTGGAGTTGCTGGCAGGGCATATCGACGGCCTCGTCTTCAGTTCCGCGCCGGAAGCGCCGCTGATCCAGATGCTGTTGCAGACGCCTGGCATCCGCCTCTTCAATTTCCGCCAGGCGGAGGCCTACACGCGCCGGCTGCCGTTCCTCACGCACGTCGTGCTGCCGCGCGGGATCGTCGATCTCGGGCGCGACATCCCGGCCCAGGATTTTCACCTGATCGCTCCCACGGCCACGCTGGTGGCGCGCGACGACCTGCATCCGGCGCTGATCGACCTGTTCGTCAAGGCGGCGACCGAGATCCACGGCGGGACGGGCTGGTTCCAGCAGCAGGGGCAATTCCCGTCGCCGCGCTACACCGAGATCCCGGTGGCACGCGAGGCGGCGAAATACTACCGCGACGGGCCGCCGTTCCTGCAGCGCTACCTGTCGTTCTGGCTGGCGAACCTGTTCGACCGGCTGTGGGTCGTCGTGGTGGCGCTGGCAGCGCTGATCATTCCGCTGTCGAAGATCGTGCCGCCGCTGTACGTGTGGCGCATCCGCTCGCGCGTGTACCGCTGGTACGGCCAGCTGCGCGCCGTCGAGCAGGCGCTGGAGAACGCGAAGGACGAACACCGCGACGAGGCCCGCGAGGAACTGCTGCGCCGCCTCGACGACATCGAGCAGCGCGTCAACCACATCTCGATCCCGCTGGCGAACGCGGACGCCTTGTATGGCCTGCGCAGCCACATCAATTTCGTACGCCAACGCGTGCGGCTCACGCTCGGGACGAAGGACACCGCGTAGGGTGGGCACACCGTGCCCACGCGTGACGTTCGCGGTTTGTTGGCGTCACGCGTGGGCGGAGGGCCGCCCACCCTACGGCAACACGATCTTTACGACCGCATTGCCGGACGTGGCGTACAGCGTGCCATCGGGCGCGACCGTGATGCCGCGCAGCGCCGCGAAGCTGCCGGGCAGCTTGCCCGTCCTGAGCGTCGTTGCGCCAGCCGTGCCCGCCGCTGTCGTCACCATCGCGTTCGTCGTGATCTTCCGGATCGTGTTGTTGACGGCGTCGGCGGCAAACAGGTCGCCGTTCTTGTCGATGCAGAGCCCGACGACTTGCTGGAAGGTGGCTTGCGATGCATTGCCGTCGGCCTTGCCCGCCTGGCCCGACGTGGCGGCGAACTGCGCGAGGTTCGAGGCGCCCGACGTGGCGCGGCTGATTCCCCGGCGCAGGTCGGCCACGTAGGCAATATCGTCGGCATCCACGGCGACGCCGCGCGTGATCGGGTCCGTAGCGCCGGGAGGGATGTCGACGGCGATGTTTTCCAGCCGCGTCCAGCTGCGCGGATTGGCGATCTGGATGCGCCGCGTGTCGTTGCCCGTCGTTACGATCAGGTTGCCGGCGCCGTCCGTCGCGATGCCGCCCGGGAAGCGCCGGTTGTCGCCGCCGAAGTCGCCGGAGGCGAGCGTGGTGACGGTGCTGACGTCGCCTTCCGGCGTGACCTTGCGGATGGCCAGCCCGTCCGTGACGAACAGGTTGCCGCTGCCGTCGATCGTGATGGCCGTGGGCTGGCTGAACAGGGCATTGCTGCCTTTGCCGTCCTTCGTGCCGCTGGCGCCGCGCTTGCCGGCGAATGTCGACACCGTACCGTCCGGTACGATCTTGCGGATCGCGTAATTCAGCTGGTCCGCCACGTACAGGTTCCCGTTCGCATCGATCGCGATGCCGCGCGGCGTATTGAAGCGGGCCGACGAGCCCTTGCCCTCGGCGCTGCCGCCGGTGACAGCATCCCCGGCCAGCACGCTGATCCCGGTGCTCGGCCCGGAATCACCGCCGCTGCCATCGTCCGTTTCGCGCTTGGGTCCGCCGGGCCCGCACGCGCACAGCAATGCCGCGGCACCCGCGCACAGGAGGCGCACGCGCAGGCGGGCGGAAACGGATTCGGTTGTCATGTGTCGATCTCCAGGTCAGCAGTGAGCCCGCATGCTAGCACGCGCGCACCGTGGCGAATCTCTGCGATTCTCACGGTGCGACCGGAGATTGACAAAGGTTCAGGCGCCGATCCAGGGCAGGCCGGCCTTGCACCAGCCGCTGACCGTTTTGCGGTGGCCGTCCGGATCGCGGTCGCCTTCGAAGCCTTCCAGGATGTCGAACGCGTTCGGGTAGCCCAGCTCCGTGGCGGTGCGCGCCGCGTGGCGCGAGCGCACGCCGGAGCGGCACAGGAACAGCACGACGTCGTCCGGCGTCGCCACATTCCGCAGCTGCGTCGCGAAATCGGGGTTGGGCGCACCACCGGGGTACAGCGACCATTGCACGGCGCCGTGCTGGGTGTCCGGAAGGGCGGGGCGGCCGACCCAGTCGCGTTCCGCATTCGTGCGCACGTCGACCAGTTTCACCCTGGGGTCCGATTGCAGGAGGTCGAACGCTTCCTGGGGCGTGACGGCGCCCGCGTACGGCTGGCCGGGCGTTCTGGCCCGGGCGGTGGCGAGGATCTCGTCGGTCGTGCTCATGTCATCAATTCCCTGTAGTCTGGTTGCGCACCGTCGCGGATCGTTGCTAAGCTACGTCTCGCACTTTTGGTGCATCACGCATCAGTTTGGTGCATACTCAATAAATTGCACTTGTTTGGTGCGCATGCATGAGTTTGCGCCAATATCGTGCACGCTTAAGGTGTCATTGATTTTAAGGGGCAAATTGAGCGGCCTCAAAGTAATCATTATTTATTTGCTCATGGAAAAATGCTGGCATAATTTCTGCTTAGAAGGTTATGCGCCTGTCGCATGCCCGGTTGGCATCGACACCCCTTTTTGACTTAGGAGATACTGGAATGGCAAGGACCGCCGCAGATGTAATGCAGATGCTGAAGGACAACGAAGTCAAGTTCGTTGATTTGCGTTTCGCCGATACCCGCGGCAAGGAACAGCACGTGACCGTTCCCATCTCGCATTTTGACGAAGACAAATTCGAATCCGGCCACGCATTCGACGGCTCGTCGATCGCCGGCTGGAAAGGCATCGAAGCATCGGACATGCTGCTGATCCCTGACCCGAACACCGCGAACATCGACCCGTTCTTTGAAGAGACCACCGTGTTCATGCAGTGCGACGTGATCGAACCGTCGGACGGCAAGGGCTATGACCGCGACCCGCGTTCGATCGCCAAGCGCGCCGAAGCGTACCTGAAATCGTCGGGCATCGGCGACACCGCCTACTTCGGCCCGGAGCCGGAATTCTTCATCTTTGATTCGGTCCGTTGGAAAATCGACATGTCGGGTTCCTTCGTCAAGATCGATTCGGAAGAAGCCTCGTGGTCGACCGACAAGGAATTCGAAGGCGGCAACAGCGGCCACCGTCCGACCGTCAAGGGCGGCTACTTCCCGGTCCCGCCGGTCGACAGCTTCCAGGACATGCGTTCGGAAATCTCGCTGATCCTCGAATCGCTGGGCATCCCGGTCGAAGTGCACCACCATGAAGTGGCGGGCGCCGGCCAGATGGAGCTGGGCACCAAGTTCTCGACGCTGGTCGAGCGCGCCGACTGGACGCAGAACCTGAAGTACGTGATCTGGAACGTGGCCCACAGCTACGGCAAGACCGCCACCTTCATGCCGAAGCCGATGAACGGCGATAACGGCTCGGGCATGCACGTCCACCAGTCGATCTGGAAAGACGGCAAGAACCTGTTCGCCGGCGACGGCTATGCCGGCCTGTCGGAAACCGCGCTGTTCTACATCGGCGGCATCATCAAGCACGCCAAGGCCCTGAACGCCATCACCAACCCGGGCACGAACTCGTACAAGCGCCTGGTGCCGGGCTACGAAGCCCCGGTCAAGCTGGCTTACTCGGCCAAGAACCGTTCGGCGTCGATCCGCATCCCGCACGTGGCGAACCCGAAAGGCCGCCGCATCGAGACCCGCTTCCCGGATCCGCTGGCCAACGTCTACCTGTGCTTCGCAGCCCTGCTGATGGCCGGCCTGGACGGCATCCAGAACAAGATCCACCCGGGCGAAGCCGCAACGAAGGACCTGTACCACCTGCCGCCGGAAGAAGACAAGCTGATCCCGACGGTCTGCTCGTCGCTGGAAGAAGCGCTGGACTCCCTGAACAAGGACCGCGAGTTCCTGACCCGCGGCGGCGTGTTCAGCGATGCCATGCTCGACGCCTACATCGACCTGAAGATGCAGGAAGTCCAGCGTCTGCGCATGACCCCGCATCCGGCCGAATTCGACATGTACTACTCGTCGTAATTCGTTGGCATCACCCAGTGCCGGAATGGAAACGAACGGCACTGGAGTGTATCCACACGGTAACGAAAACGCGGGGAAAGCCAGCCGGCTGCCTCGCGTTTTTTACTGGATGGGGTATAGTCGGAAGCTTCCCAACCATGCATCCAGACTGCCCTGATGCGAATGACAAGCTGCTTTCTCCTGCGTCTGTTGTTGCTCGCAGGACTTGCCGCGCACGAAGCGCGGGCCGATTCCGTCATCTACAAATGCGTCGACCAGAACGGTCGGGTGGAATTCACCGACATCAATAAACCAGGCTGCAAGGTGCTCGACCTGCCCGGTTATGTCGCGTCGACCCCGGCGCCCGCGCCGCGCGCCGCGCCCGCGGTGACGATGCGCCTGGGAGCAGGGCGGCCGCCAGCCGCGGCGCCGAATCCGGCGGGTTTCCCCCGCGTGGATGGTGCCATGCAAAAGGCACGCGACGACGACCGCCGTGCGATCCTCGAGGATGAATTGCGTGCCGAGGAACGGAAGCTGGCGGACCTGAAGCGCGACTTCAACAATGGCGAGCCGGAACGCCAGGGCAACGAAAAGAATTACGCGAAGTACCAGGAACGCGTGGCCCAGATGCGCGATAACATCGGCCGCAGCGAAAAGAACGTGGAAGCGCTCAAGCGCGAAATCGCCAACATACGATAATCATGAACGGGACCCCGGCCCATCCTCTCCAGCACGACCGTTTCGCAGGCCTCGACATGCTCGCCTCCGCCGTGCTGGTGGCGGATGCCGGTGGGCTCGTCCGTTATGCGAATCCGGCCGCCGAGCACCTGCTCGACATGTCCGCCAAGTCGCTGTCGCGCCAGAAACTGCTTGGACTGTTCACCAACGGCGACGAACTGGGCGCCCTGTTCGAACAGGCGATCGCCCACAAGTACGCCGACCTGCGCCAGGACCTCACGCTGTTCCGTCCGGCGCGCGACCCGCTGCACGTGCACAGCATCGTCAGCGCGGCCGGCGAGGCCGAGGTCGTCGTCGAGCTGCGCGAGAACGTCCAGCAACTGAAGCTCGACCGCGAAGAGCGCCTGCTCGACCAGAGCCTGGCCAACAAGGAACTCATCCGCAATCTCGCCCACGAGATCAAGAACCCGCTGGGCGGCATCCGCGGCGCGGCCCAGCTCCTGGAGCTGGAACTGCCGGACGTGCACCTGAGTTCGCTGCGCGAATACACGCAGGTGATCATCAAGGAGGCCGACCGCCTGCAGACGCTCGTCGACCGCCTGCTGGCGCCGCACCGCCGCCCGCACATCGTGGGCGACGTCAACATCCACGAAGTGTGCGAACGCGTGCGCAGCCTCGTGCTGGCCGAGTTCCCGTCGGGCCTCGCCATCCGGCGCGATTACGACGCGTCGATTCCCGAGTTCCGCGGCGACAAGGAACAGCTGATCCAGACCGTCCTGAACATCGTCCACAACGCCGCCCAGGCCCTGCGCACACGCATCGCGGCGGGCGACGCCGAGATCATTTTGCGCACCCGCGTGGCTCGCCAGGTCACGCTGGCGAAGGTCCGTTACGGGCTGGCATTAGACTTGCATATCATTGACAACGGACCGGGTATCGCCCCCGACATCCGCGACCGCATCTTCTATCCGCTCGTCTCCGGGCGCGAAGGCGGCAGCGGTCTCGGGCTGACCTTGGCGCAGACCTTCGTGCAACAGCACCTGGGGCTGATCGAGTGCGAGAGCCGGCCTGGATTGACGGATTTCCGCATTCTGATTCCCCTGCCATAAGCGGGTGAATCGAGGGGCGTTTCCGGCAATCCCCCTTGAACCTTCGCGGGAAAACGAATTACATGAAACCAATCTGGATTGTCGACGACGATGCATCGATCCGCTGGGTGCTGGAAAAAGCCCTGGCGCGCGAGAACCTCGCCACCCGCAGCTTTGCCAGCGGACGCGAAGCGCTGGCTGCCTTCGAGGATGACAGCCCGCAGGTGCTGGTCTCGGACATCCGCATGCCGGGCGAGTCCGGCCTCGACCTGCTGGCGGCCGTCAAGGACAGGCATCCCGGCCTGCCCGTCATCGTCATCACCGCCTTTTCCGACCTCGATTCGGCGGTCGCCTCGTTCCAGGGCGGCGCCTTCGAATACCTGGCCAAGCCCTTCGACATCGACAAGGCGGTGGCCCTGATCCGGCGCGCTTTGGAAGAGAGCCTGCGCGAAGCCAGCGTCGAGATCGCACCGCTGGAGGCGCCCGAGATCCTGGGCCAGGCGCCGGCGATGCAGGAAGTGTTCCGCGCCATCGGCCGCCTGTCGCAGTCGAACGTGACGGTGCTGATCACCGGCGAGAGCGGCACCGGCAAGGAACTGGTGGCGCGCGCCCTGCACAAGCACAGCCCGCGCGCCGCCCAGCCTTTCATCGCCCTGAACACGGCGGCGATCCCGAAGGACCTGCTGGAATCCGAACTGTTCGGCCACGAGCGCGGCGCCTTCACCGGCGCCCAGGCGATGCGGCGCGGCCGCTTCGAGCAGGCCGAGAACGGCACCCTGTTCCTCGACGAGATCGGCGACATGCCCTTCGACTTGCAGACAC
>JBJMVU010000352.1:0-8415 GCA_045810485.1 Massilia sp.
GCCCAGCTTCCCGTACACGCGGAGCCGGTACGTGACGCCGCCGCCGAGCAACGGAGCCTGGTCGGTCGTCAGCTCCAGCGAGAGATCGGGCCCGGCGCCGCCCCCTCCCCCGCCTCCGCCTCCGCCGGACGGCGCGGGCGCGGCGGCCGGTGCCTTGGGCTCGTGCAGGTGCGTCTTCAACGGCACCCGTTCCTTCGGCGCGACGAGCGTCCAGGCCGATTCGAGCTTGTCGATCGCGAGGTCGCTCAGGTACTTGAACGTACCGTCGACTTTCTTGATGTAGACCTGGATGGGGCCGAAGTCCGGACTGGCCAGGAACGCCGGCGCCGTACCGTGCTCGTTCGTCTTCAGCATCGCCGATTTGCCGCCCTGCGACACCTTGAGCTCGGCATCGGCGATGGCTTGTCCGCTCGGGTCCATGACCGTCAGCACGTGGCCCGCGATCAACGCTTTTTCGTAGGCCGCCGCAAGCGGTTTGAATTCGTTGTTGGCAAGCGCCGTGCCTCCCGACTCTTGATAAGGACCGTCATGATGGTATTTGTACACGAAGTAATCGGGATCGCCGTTCTTCTTGACGAGCGCTTCGTTATCCTTGAAATAGCCGATCAGGGCTTTGATGCTGGGGCCGACGTCGAAGCGATTCTCTTCGTCCAACCCGTATTTGAGACCTGTCTTCTTGATGAACTGGCCCAGACCGCTGGCAGACGTCGTGCCGGCGGCGGCATCGGGGTTGAAGCCGGATTCGATTTTCGTCATCGCCAGCAGCAGGGCGATCCGTCTTACGTTGAAGCCTTCTTTTTTTGCGGCCACGATGATTGCATCGATAACCTGGCGCTGCACTTCGTGAGAGGCGTCGCCCCAAATGCGCGAATTGCCAGCCAAGCGCCCCGGACGAGTATCGATCGGCAGGAGGTACGCCGAGTGCTTAACGACTTTTTCCTTGCGGTAGGCGGCGCCCTTGCGGGAATAGAAGACGTTATAGTCAATCGCCATTATTTAGCGCCGGAGTTGTCGTAGAGCCGGTTCAGCTCCTGATGGTTAAGTACATGCTTGGCGCGTTCGTCGAAAGCAGCATCAATGGCAGCCTTCAACGAGGCGTTGTTTTTCTTTTTGTCGAGCGTACTTCCTACCAGCGTCCCATCCAGCGAATAGACGTCGTTCCATTCGCATTCATCGCAGTTTCCACCGTTGTCCATGGTTGCTACGACAAATTTTTCCTTCGCCTTCGTTTCCACGCAATTGAGCTCCCCGAATTGCTCGGGGACGACGGGATAGTCCGCGCCCTTGAGCGGCTTGGCCGGGAACACTCGTGCGCCAAGCGGTTTGCCATCGGCACCAAAGAATCGAATCGACTGACGGGTGCATGCCATGATCGAGCCAGCGTATTGAAAGCACGCTGCTTCGACCGTAATTTTTCTGTCCGCGCATTGCATGCTGAGGTTCTTTTCGCGCAGCGGAGTCGCTGCCAATGCCGCGCCGGCGATACCCATACCGAGCACCACTGCCAGAAGCGGCTTGCAACCGGTTTTGATCCTAGTGTTAAACATGCCTATCCTTTCGTTTTCATGAATGTCGATGAATTCAATCGAGCGTGCTGCCATGTTCGCCGCGCAGCTCCGCCGGAAGGACATCCAGGTTGACCGCAACCGGCTCGGATTGCGACAGCGCCGCCCACGTGTCCGTGGCGGCGATCTCGACCTCGTCGGTGTCGAGCGGTTCCTCGTCCGGCGCCGGGACGGCGGCGGCGCGCGCGCGCAGCGCCTGGGCGCGCTCGAACACGCCGTGGATTTCCTGCGGCACGGCGGCGCCCGGCTTCCACCGGCCGCTCAGCGCGGCCAGCAGCTTGGCGCTCGCGTCGTTCACGGCGCCGTGGACGACGTTCGCCGCGCCCGCCCTGGCGATGGCCACCGGGTCGAGGTCGCCGCGGTGGCGCACCAGCTCGACGATGGCGGCGGCCGGCAGCCGCAGGCGCGTCTCGAGCACCGACATCGCGGCCGACTCGACGTCGATCCGCCCGTCCGGACGGAACAGGCCGTGGGCCATGTCGGCCGGCATCGGCAGCTTCTCCGCCAGGATGCCCACGCCGACCGGCACGTCGGCGTCCGCGGCCGGGTCGGGGGCCGGCCGGTCGATCGGGTGGCGCTCGTCGCGCACGACCTGCCATTTGCCGCCGTGGATGTCGATCTCCGCATGGAGTTCTTCCATGTCCTCGGTGAACACGCGCCCGGACTTGCCTTCGCCGTCCAGCTTGCCCGACTTGAGCACCGCGCCGTCCTTCGCGACGATCTTGTACGCGTAGTTGGCGGCCTTGCCCCCGAACTTGTGCAGGGCCTCGGCCAGCACCAGCTGCTGGCTGAACTTGCCGACGTTCATCTGGCCCCAGAACGGCTTGCTCTCCGTCGCCGGCACGCTGCCGGTGTTGACGACTTTCGCCGCGCCCAGCTCGAGGGTGCCGGCGATTTCGTGGGTTTCCTTGGCGCCCTTGATCAGGATTTCGCCCGATTCCGTCAGGACGATGCTGCCGCCCTTCGTCTTGAGCGTGATGTCGCCCGACTTGGCCTCGATCGTGATGCCTTTCTGCGACACGACTTCCGTCTGGCCATCCTGGACGTGCACGTGATAGTCGCCGTGGCTGACGACCGTCGAGTGGCCGCCCCGTTCGACGTGCTGGCGCACGCCTTGCGCCGCGCTGAGCGACAGGATCTTGCCGGCCGTGAGGTCCAGGTGGCCGACGGCGTAGTTGCCGAGGTCTTCGCCGGCCGCGTGCACGATGCTGCGCGGCGTGCTCGTCGCCACGCCTTCCGGGCCCGTGATGAACACGAGGGGTTTCGCCAGCGACCAGCTGTGTTCGTTCAACGTGGCATGGGTCTCCAGGCCGCGGTGGCCCAGCTTGTTGTCGCCGCGCGCGTCGCTCGCCATCTCGGCCGCCTTGCTGCGGTTGGCGGCGCTGTCGAGCACGGCGCGAAGCGTGTCGGACCCTTCCGTATTGTCTTGCTGGGTCGCGCCCTCGTCGTGGCCGGCCTGCGGCCACGCGGTCACGAGCAGGCCCTTGGCCGCACGCAACGCGCCCCAGCCGTCCGTGCGCAATTCGTAGCCTTCGCCGCGGAAATCGCGCCGGCCTTCCGTGCCCGTGACGCGCGTCAGGTAGCCGAGGCTCAGCTGGCTGTGCTGGTGATCGGACGACAGCACGGCCTGGATCTGGCCGTTCGTGTCGTCCATCAGCAGGTGGTTGTTGCGGTTGCCCGCGCCGACCCCGCCTTTCAGCTCGCTGCTGCGGATGCCGGACAGGGCACTCTGCGCCGGCAACTGCCACGGCGCCATGTTGCTGCCGTTATAAACGCGGCCCGTGATGATGGGCAGGTCCGGATTCCCGTCGAGCCATTGCACGATGACTTCGTCGCCGATGCGGGGGAGGGAGATCGCGCCGTAATTGCCGCTGGCCCAGCTCGACGCGACGCGCACGAATGCGGAGCTGCGCTCGTCGAGGGCGCCGTCGCGGTCCCAATGGAACTGGACCCGGACCCTGCCGTGCTCGTCGGTATGGATGTCTTCGCCCGGCGGGCCCACGACGATGGCCGTCTGCGGCCCCGGCATGCGCGTGTCGACGCTGTTGAAGCCGCGGCCCGGCCGCCATGGCACGCTCTTGCGCGTGCACGTCATCGTGTTGCGGTAATCGGGGGCGGCGTCCTTGCCCTGCAGGTAATTGTTGGCGGCGCTGTGCTCGACGTCGAGGATCAGGAACTCGGCCTTGGCCGGATCGCCGGCCGGCGCGAACGGGTCGAACTGGAAATGGTCGGCCAGGGTGAACGCGCGTCCCGGCAGGGCGTAGCGGTTGTTGCCCTCCGCCTCGTGCTCCTTGCAGCGCGCCTCCAGCTCCTCCATCCGCAGCTGGCCTCTGGCATTGCCGTCGGCCCGGTCGCGGAAACCGTAGGCGCCCGCGTATTCATAGGTCTCGACGGGCAGCACGTCGCCCTGGTCGGCGATCGTGGGCACGTCCACGAGTGTCGGCTGGCGCCGCTTGAAGTCGAAGCTGCTCAGCACGGTACGGCCGGCCACGATGCGGCGCGCCGGGCTCCACGTGCCGATGCCTTCTTCCTCGATCGCGCCGCCGTGCTTCTGGTACCGGATCTCGCCGGTCGGGCCGTCGATGGACTGGGCGCGCGTCGAGTCGTCCGCCAGCACCAGCTTGTGTCCCGTCGCCGTGTGTTCGTACCAGTAATACCAGCCTGCCGCTTCCCAGCGCCGGTGCAGGTAGTTGTGGTCGGTCTCGCCGAACTGGCAGGCCATGGTGACGGGCTTGTCGTCGCCGCCGACGCGGATGTCCCAGTCGGCATGGGCGCCGTATTCGGCAAACACGGCTTCGGTCTGCTCGCGGAGCGTCTTGCCCTGGTACAGACAATTGTCCTTGCGCAGCTTCAGGTAAGCCAGCCACGGCCGCAGGACCATGCTGTAGAACGCGAACCCGCCGTCCGTCCTGACGAGCTTGAACTCGAACACATAGCCATTGAAGTAGCGCACGCTGCCGTCGCCTCGAACGAGCTCGACGGTGGCCATCCGGCCCAGCATGTCCTTCAGGGGAATGCGGGCATCGTCCGACAACACTTCCACCGTGAAGGCGAAGTCGCGCGACAGGCTCTCCGCACCCTCCAGCCGGTTCGCCAGCAGCGTCGCCGCCGGGCCGTCGTCGTGGGGAAAGGACAGGCGCAGGAGGCGATTGTGCTGTGGGTCGTTCAGTAAACTTGCCAGGTGAGGGGAAAGGAATCCCATCGTGTTCCCATCGTTAATTAATGCCGAACTAAAATGTTGCGATATTTTACATACTTCTTGAACGCGTGCACGGCAACGGTGTGCGCGTGAAAGCGCCGTTGCGGGCGTGACAGGCGTACGGACCGGCAAAGATAACAGAAGAGATGGTGCGCGAAATTCACCAATTGTTGCATGTGAACATGCGCGAGAGCGGCGCGGCAACGCGCCGCCCGTTCACTCCGGCAGGCGGGGCCGCGTCTCGTCGGCCTGGGCCTTGTGCCGTCCGCGTTGCGCGGCGACGACGCCCACGCCCAGCAACGCGAGGCTCAGCATCGCGCCGAACGACGGCGCCGCGAGCCAGCGCAGCGACTGGTTTGGCTGCTCCAGCGGCTTGTCCTGCGCCGGGTCCGACTCGGCGTCCGGCGCGCCCGGCGTGGCGGGCTCGCCCGCGAACAACGGCATCATTGCCTGCACGAACGCGGCCAGGTCCTGCGGGCCCCGGCACGACAGTACGTGCGCGTCGCGCACGACGTCCTGGTTCAGCCAGGTCGCGCCCGCGTTGACGACGTCGTCGCGGATGCCCGGCCACGACGTCAGCGTGCGGCGCGGCGCGAGGCCGGCCGATACCAGGATCAATGGCGCCTGGGACGACAAGGCGACGGGCTTGCACGCCGCGTCGAACTGCCGGACGAGCGCGCGCGCCTGGGCGGACTGGCGCAGGATGTCGGGGCTGACGTAGCCGCCGGGGACGAGGAGGCCGTCGTAGTCGGCGGCGTGCGCGTCGTCGATGGCCTGGTCGACCCGCACGAGCTCGCCGGGCTGGTGCATGTGCATGCCGCGGATCCGCCCGCGCCGTAGCGAAATCACCGTCACGTCGGCGCCGCCGTCGGCGAGGGCCGCGAGCGGCGTCCTGAGTTCCGCCTGTTCGAAGCCGTCGGCGGCGAGTACCGCGATGCGCTTACCAACGAGTTGCCTGGATGTGTTCATGATCGCGCTTCCGCCCGGGTCCATGCATCACAGAGTTGGGGGAGCGGTCTTTAGTTCCGTCTTTCACGGAGACATCGTGCGTCGGTCATGCGGCCGAGCGCCGCGCCGATCGCGCCATGGCACAGCGCCACCTGCGCCGCATCCTGTTGCAACAGACGCAATCGGCGTTGCAGCGGCGCCCAGCCGGGCCAGGCGGCGATCCAGACCGTACTGTCGTGCGGCGCCGGTTCCGGCTGCGCGGCCGCCCCGAGCGTGCTGCGCAGCCGGGCGAACGCGTGCTCGAGCGCGGCCTCGACTTCCGCGCGCGGCAGGTTGTCCGCGTAACGCTGCAGCAGCAGGCGCAGCGCCGCCATGTGCGCCATCAGCAGGTAATTCTGCACGGTGAAGCGATTCAGCTCGTCGGGGGCGCGCTGCTGGGCCGCCGGTTCGTCGAGCATGCGGCCCAGCGCCGCGCTGAGGTTGGCGAGGTCGTCCATGAAGCGCTTGCGCTGGATGCGGTAGCGGGCGTCGTCGACCGCGCGCCCCAGCAGCAGGTCGGCGGCGGCGTCGACGTAGCCGCGGTTGGCGTCGGCCACCGCGTCCACCAGCGCCGGCAGGTTCTGGTATTCCCAGCTCGGCAACACATAGCTGAAGAACGACGCGATCAGCGTGCCGAGCAGCGTGTCCAGCAGGCGCTGCTCGATGGCGCCGCCGCCGTGCGGCACCGTCAAACCGATCAGCAGCAGGGCCTGCACGCTGGCGGCGATCGCCGTGTAGCGGTACTTGATGGACAGGAACGTCGGCCCCGCCGCCGTCGCGACGAACAGGAAGCCGATCAGCACGGCCGGAGAATGGACGAACCGGAGGATCACGGCCGTGATCACGCAGCCGATCAGCGTGCCGACCAGGCGGTCGGCGCGGCGCTGGCGCGTCATGCTGAAGGTCGGCTTGAGGATCACGGCGATCGTCAGCGCCGTCCAGTAGCCGTGCGACGTGTAGGGCAGCCATTCGGACGACAGCAGGCCCACGGAAATCGCCATCGCCACCCGCAGCGAAAAGCGGAACGTCGGCGACGTCCAGCGCAGGTTGGCGACGAGGATGCCGAGGTTGTAGCGCTGCTGGGTGAGGAACGGCGTCAGGTCGCTGCCGGCCGCCATCGGCAGCGTGCCGTCGCCCGCCGCGCTGGCGGCGTGCAGCCGCGCGATCATCGCGATCATGTCGCGGATCTTGTTGGACGTGGCGCGCAGCACCGCCTGCGCATTGACTTCCTCGCTGTCGGCCGGGGGCAGGGCGCGCAGCGCGACATCGAGCGCGGCCAGTTCGGCGCGGTAGTCGACGGCGGCGCGCGAGGGCCGGTTGCGCGTCATGGCGTAGGCCACCGATTCGATGTCGCTGGCGGCCTTGCCGATCAGGTCGCCCAGCAGCGGCAGCACGGTACCGCCGGCGAAATGGTGGCGCAGCAGTGCGTAATCGGTGTGCGTCGACAGCACCAGTTCGTACAGGTCGAACATCGCATAGTGCACCCGCACGAGGACGGCCTCGTCTTCCCGTGGCTTGCCGCGCAGGACCAGGTCGCGCGACGCCTGCTGGCGCTCGGCCAGCGTGCTTTGCTGGCGCACGAGCTTTTCCATCTGCGCGGGCAGCGGGTTGGCCATGTCGTAGCAGCCGGCCTTGATGCCGGTGTAGGCCGCGAGTTCGTACAGCGCTTCGGCCAATACTTGCTGCTTGAGCCGGCGCCGCAGCCGCCAGACCACGATCATCGCATACGTCATGTAGCCGGCGCCGCCCGCGAAGAACAGCGCGCCATGGCGCAGCGCCTGCAAGGGTGTCGCGGCATCGTCGCTCGACAGCATCATCACGAACAGGGCCACGAACTGCAGCGGCATCGCCTTCCTGCCGTACACCGTCATCATGCTGGCGAGGAAGGAGACGAGGACGATGACGCTGCGCAGCAGCCATGGCACGGGAGAACAGAGGCTGACGAGCAGCGCGACCACCGAGCACGTGATCACCCCGGCCAGCATTTCGTTGAACTTGTGGCGCAGCGGACTGGGCAGGTCCATCAGGCTCGTGCACAGCGCGCCCATCGCCACCACCATCGCGGTCGGCAGGTCGGCGACGGCATACGTCAGGAACGTCAGGCCGACGACGCCGGTGGCGATCCGCAGGCCGGTATAAAAGTAATGGCTGAAGAACAGCGTGCGCGGCGCGAGGGCGTAGTGCATGAGTGGGCGCGTCAGCAATGGACGAGCCCATTATAGCGTCGCCGGGTTGCTTTCCGGCGCGCCTGTCCGTCGTCGGCGTCTTGCATGCCATGTCAGCGGACGGCAGGGTTGGGGTCGATGCAGATGTATGCAACATGCATCAAGTATCGAATGGATGGGCTGAAGAGGATTGCGGGATCTCAACTGGACAAGGAGGCGCCCTTGCGTGGCGTCGTCACGCGGCCAGCAAAAAGTGGTAAGCCTCATCGTTGGCGCTCGCGCGCACGGCCAGCGGCTGCGTCTCGGTGAGCAGGGTCACCATCGCGGGCGCGTCGAGACCGTCGAGCGCGGCATGGAAGCGGCGGATGAGCTCGCGGCACAGCTTCTCGTCCGGCGGGGTCTCGCCGGCGGGCGCGCGCAGGCGGCGGCGCGCGCGCGATAGGTGCTGGCGGGCGTTGGCCGGCGTCGTGCCCAGCGCCGCCGCGATGTCGGCGTGACC
>JBJMVU010000353.1:0-6656 GCA_045810485.1 Massilia sp.
ACAGCAGCGCGGCCAGCAGGGTCAGGTGCGTCAACCACATCGGCACGTCGCGCCATGCGCCGCGCAGCGGCTGGCGCACGGCGTCGATCCACGTGACGGAGACGGCGAGCGCCGGGCCCGCGAGCAGGCGGCCGAAAAACGTCTTGTTGAACCAGTGCAGGCGGCGCCGCAGCGGGCCCATTTCTCCCCATGCGGCCGGCGACACGTACCAGCTTTCCGTGTCGCGCTCGGGCATCGTCAGTTGCGCGTCGTCGTGGTGGCGCAAATGGCTGTCGCGGTACAGGCCGTACGGATACCACACCGCCAGCGGCAGGGTGCCGAACAGCGCGTTGAGCCGCGGGCGGCGCGTCGGGTGGCCGTGGATCAGCTCATGTTGCAGCGACATGTACCACGCGGTCCACCAGATCATCAGCGGCGTGCCGAGGACAGGGCCGATCGTCTGCCAGCACGCGAGCGTGCCGAACCAGCCGCCGTGGATGACGGCGATGAGGAGCCAGGTCGGCCATTCGACGCGCCACAGCGGGCGCGCGCGTTCGGCGGCGATGGTCAATCGCTGGGTGTCGTCCAGGTAGGCGGAGCGTCGTGGTGCCATCTGCATCCTTCGGTTGCTTGTCGCGGGAACTCATCCCTTTGGAAAAGTATAGGGATGCACGCTTAGTCGGAAAACGAAGATATTTGCGCTTCTTTATGCGAAATCCGACTGTGCAAATCCGCACACCGGGCGACGACGTCCAGCAACTACGCGCACGTGCAGGCGGGACGCGCGCACGATAGCGGCGGCTATGCGTTGGCCAATGGCTCGAACCAGAACATGGGGATCGACAACACGTTTTATACGAGCACGCTGGCGCAGACGGCGCCGGGGTATTGCGTGATCGGCGGCTGTCCTTAAGACCGTCGTCCCCGCGAAGGCGGGGACCCAATCTTGCACGCATTGCGGCGACGCTTAAACTTGGATTCCCGCCTGCGCGGGAATGACGGATCAAATGCTAACGACGTTTCGATGATCAGGAATGACGGATCAAATTCTAACGACGTTTCGATGATCAGGACTGCTCCTGCGGCGCCTGCGTCGCCTTGACGAAGATCGGCGCCATCAGCAACCCGAGCTCGAACAGCAGGCACATCGGAATGGCCAGCGCCAGCTGGCTGACGGCGTCCGGCGGCGTGACGACGGCGGCGATGACGAACGCGCCGACGATGGCGTACGGGCGGATCGAGCGCAGCTTCTCGACGCTGACGATGCCCATGCGGACAAGGATCACGACGACGACCGGCACCTCGAACGTGGCGCCGAACGCGAGGCACATGGACATCACGAAGTCGAGGTAGTTCTCGATGTCCGGCATCACGGCGATGGACGTCGGCGAGAAATTGCTGATGAAGTGGAACACGCGGCCGAACACGAAGAAATAGCAGAACGCCACGCCCGCGATGAACAGCAGCGACGACGAGATCACGAGGGGCATCACGAGCCGCTTTTCGTGCGCGTACAGCCCGGGCGCGATGAACGCCCACATCTGGTAGAACACCCACGGCAGCGCGAGGATGAAGGCGATCAGCAGCGTGACCTTCATCGGCACGAGGAACGGTGCGACGACGCCGGTGGCGATCATCTTGGCGCCCACCGGCAGCGAGGCGAGCATCGGGGCGGCGAGGAAATCGTAGATGCGCGCCGGACCCGGCCACAGCATCAGCACGATGCACGCGAGGACGATGCCGTACGTCGCCTTGATCAGGCGGTCGCGCAGCTCGACCAGGTGGGAGATGAAGGTTTCTTCGCCCGCGGTTTCTTCAGTCATCTGGCGCTAGGAGGCGGCGCCCAACGGCGGCCGTCATCAGAAAAATTTGGTGGTGGAAGTGGCGCCGGGACGGAACTTGCGCACGCGGGCGGCGCCGGACAGCACGTGCTGGCGCGTGCCCTGGCGGTTCTTGTACCAGGCCGGCATGCTCGACGTCTTCGCCAGCTTCTTGCGCCGGAAGTCGCGCGCCTTGCGCTCGATGTCGTCCGTCGAGGCCGTCGTGGGCATCACGGCCGTGTCGCCGCGCCAGGCGGACTCGACCTCGCCCATGTGGCTCGAGACGGTGGTCTCAACGTCGGACTTGAACGACTCGACCTCGGACTTGAAGCTCTGCGCGCTGTCCTGGATATCCTTGTGCAGATTGCGCAATTCTTCCATTTCGATCTCGCGCGAGACCTCCGACTTCACGTCGTGCAGGTAGCGCTGGGCGCGGCCGTACAGGGTGCCAGCCATGCGCGCCACCTTGGGCAGTTTCTCGGGGCCGATCACGACCAGCGCCACCGCGCCGATGATGGCGAGTTTGGTAAGACCGAGATCGATCATGCGGGGTCAAGCACGGGTTTAATGGCGGGTCTTTTCGCGCGCGTCGACGTCGATGGTCGACTTGTCGGCGACCTGCTGCGCCGTCTGGCTGGCAGGCGTCTTGCTGTCTTCCTCGCCCTTCACGCCATCCTTGAAACCCTTGACGGCCTTGCCCAGGTCCGAGCCCGCATTGCGCAGCTTGCCCGTACCGAACACCACCACCACCACGACCAGCACGATCAACCAGTGCCAGAGACTCATCGAACCCATTGTTTTCTCCTTGCCGGGCGGCAGCCCGATCAGCGTAAGCTAAAGCTACGCCAGTATAAGCGGTTTAGGGCAAGAACGCCCTCTTTCCTTTGGGGAACGCCGTTAAACCTGCTGCGCGTTGCCCTGTCGTCCTGTGATACTCGCTGTACGTTCGTACAGCTGCGCGTCTCGAACACCAGTGCTGCCGCTCGCGACGGTTTCCCGAGGTTCCCCGTTCCGGGAATTACGTACCGAGACCACGCCACGGACGCGGGCCGCCATACACGTGCAAATGCAGGTGGTACACCTCCTGCCCGCCGTCCGGTCCGACGTTGAACAGCGTCTTGTAGCCGCCGCTGCGCTCGCCGTCCGGACCCGTCTTGACCGCGATGCCATGTTCGGCCGCCAGCTTCGGCGCCAGGGCCAGCATCTTGCCGAGGATGGGCGCGTGCACGTCCGTACAATCGGACAGCGTGGGCACGTGCAGTTTCGGGATCACCAGCAGGTGGACGGGCGCGGCCGGGTTGATGTCCTTGAACGCGAGCAGCTCGTCGTCCTCGTACACCACGTTGGCCGGGATCTGCTTGGCGATGATCTTGCAGAAGATGCAGTTATCCATGTTCTCTCCAGTTCAGTCTTGCTTGCGCGAGGCCTTCTCGTCGATGCCGGAAATGCCTTCGCGCCGCGCCAGTTCGTCCAGCACCTGCTGCGGCGTGAGGCCGAACTGCGCCAGCAGGACGATCGAATGGAACCACAGGTCGGCCGTTTCGTACAGCAGCTTCGACGCATCCGCGCCGGCGCGCACGTCCTTGGCGGCCATCACGGTCTCGACGGCTTCCTCGCCGATCTTTTTCAGGATGGCGTCGTCGCCCTTGGCGAACAGTTTCGCGACGTACGAGGCAGTGGGGTCGCCGCCGTTGGCCGGCTTGCGGGATTCGATGATGGCTGCCAGGCGTTCCAGTTGCGTGCTCATTTATTTTTCTTCGGATTGGTATAGATGGTGTCTGGATCCTGCAGCACGGGCTCGACGCTGTTCCAGTCGCCGTCCTCGAACTTCTGGAAGAAGCAGGAATGGCGGCCGGTGTGGCAGGCGATGCCGCCGGCCTGCTCGACCTTCAGCAGCACGACGTCTTCGTCGCAGTCGAGGCGGATTTCCAGCACTTTCTGCACGTGGCCGGACTCTTCGCCCTTGTGCCACAGCTTCTTGCGCGAACGGCTCCAGTACACGGCCTCGCCAAGCTCCACGGTCTTGGCCAGGGCTTCGCGGTTCATCCAGGCGAACATCAGGATGTCGCCGGTGGCGGCTTCCTGGGCGATCACCGGCACGAGGCCGTGCTCGTCCCATTGGACTTTCTTGAGCCAGGGTTGGGCCGGGATCATCGGGGGAGTGGTCGGGGTCACCATGGTCGTCGGTTCCATCAATCAGTCGAGGCGCATCGGGATGCCGCGATCCGCCATGAAGCGCTTCGCTTCACCGACCGTGTGCTGCCCGTAGTGGAAGATGCTCGCGGCCAGCACGGCGTCGGCATGGCCTTCCACGACGCCGTCGGCGAGGTCCTTCAGGCCGCCCACGCCGCCCGAGGCGATCACGGGGATGCCGACGGCGTCCGAGACGGCGCGCGTCAGGCCCAGGTCGAAGCCGGATTTCGTGCCGTCGCGGTCCATGCTGGTCAGCAGCAGTTCGCCGGCGCCCAGGCTTTCCATCTTGCGGGCCCATTCGACGGCGTCGAGGCCGGTCGGGTTGCGGCCGCCGTGGGTAAAGACTTCCCACTTGCCGGGCGCGACCTGCTTGGCGTCGATGGCGACGACGATGCACTGGGCGCCGTGTTTCTGCGACGCGTCGTACACGAGCTGCGGGTTGGTCACGGCCGAGGTGTTCATCGACACCTTGTCCGCGCCGGCGTTCAGCAGCCGGCGCACGTCCTCGACCTTGCGCACGCCGCCGCCCACCGTCAGCGGGATGAAGACGGTCGACGCCACCGCTTCGATGATCGGCAGGATCAGGTCGCGGCCGTCGCTGGACGCGGTGATGTCGAGGAAGGTGATCTCGTCGGCGCCCTGCTCGTTGTAGCGGCGCGCGATCTCGACGGGGTCGCCGGCATCGCGCAGTTCGGTAAAGTTGACGCCCTTGACCACGCGGCCGCCGGTGACGTCCAGGCAGGGGATGATGCGTTTTGCGAGCATAAGAGTATTTGCGAAATTAACTCGTCGTTCCCGCGAAAGCGGGAACCCATACTGAGTTTGCCTTCATGGCGGCGTTGCCTTTACCGCGAACTCAGCATGGATCCCCGCCTTCGCGGGGATGACGGCTCATGCGTTCGCGGCGAATATTTCCTGCTCAGGCCTGCGCGCCCTCGGTGAGTTCATCCGCGCGTTCCTGCGCGCTGGCCAGGTCGAGCGTGCCTTCGTAGATCGAGCGGCCGCAGATCACGCCTTCGATGCCCTCGTCCTGCACGGCGCACAGCGCTTCCACGTCGGCCAGGTTGTGCAGGCCGCCCGAAGCGATGATGGGGATCCTGACGGCCTGCGCCAGGCGCACGGTCGCTTCGATGTTCACGCCGCCCATCATGCCGTCGCGGCCGATGTCGGTGTAGATGATCGATTCCACGCCATAGCCTTCGAATTTCTGGGCCAGGTCGATGACTTCGTGGCCGGACATCTTGCTCCAGCCGTCGGTCGCGACCTTGCCGTCCTTGGCGTCCAGGCCGACGATGATGCTGCCCGGGAAGGCGCCGCAGGCGTCGTGCAGGAAGCCCGGGTTCTTCACGGCGGCCGTGCCCACGATGATGTAGGTGATGCCGTCGTCCAGGTAGCGCTCGATGGTGTCCAGGTCGCGGATGCCGCCACCCAGCTGGACCGGGATCTCGTCCAGGTCGTTGTCTTCGGCGTAGTCCTGCACGACTTGCAGGATCGATTTGATCGCGACTTCGTTCTTCGGTTTACCCGCGAACGCGCCGTTCAGGTCGACCAGGTGCAGACGGCGCGCACCCTTCTTGAGCCAGTGCAGCGCCATCTCGGCGGGATCTTCGGAGAACACGGTGGCGAGGTCCATATCGCCCTGTTTCAGGCGAACGCAGTGACCGTCTTTCAGGTCGATGGCGGGGATCAGCAGCATGGTCGTAGTCGGTTGAAAGTGTGAATCAGGGATTCCAGTGGACGAAATTACGATACAGGCGCAGGCCGGCGGCCGCGCTTTTCTCGGGGTGGAACTGGGTCGCGACGATGTTGTCGCGCGCGACCGCGCAGCAGAAGTTGCCGCCGTAGTCGGTTTCGCCGATGGCGTCCTGCGCCTCGGCCGGCCTGGCGTAATAGCTGTGCACGAAATAAAAATAGCTGTCCGGAGCGACGCCGTCCCACAGCGGATGGGCGCGCTTCTGGTGCACGCGGTTCCAGCCCATCTGCGGCACCTTGAAGCGCGAGCCGTCGGCCTGCAGCTTGCCGTCGAGCTGGAAGCGCACCACCTTGCCCGGCAACAGGCCCAGGCCCGGCGTGCCTTCGTTTTCCTCGCTCGAATCGAACAGCATCTGCTCGCCCACGCACACGCCCATGACGGGGCGCGTCTTCATGGCGCGCAGCACGGCCGCCTCAAGACCGGACTCGCGCAGGCTGCGCATGCAGTCGCGCATCGCGCCCTGCCCCGGCAGCACCACGCGGTCGGCCGCATCGATGTCGGCGGCCTGGCTGGATACGATCACCTCGGCTTCGGGATCGGCGGCGCGCAGCGCCTGCGCCACCGAGCGCAGGTTGCCCAAGCCGTCGACCACAACAATTTTATTTGCCATGATGAGTGTCTTACAGGCTGCCCTTGGTGGACGGGATCGTGCCGAGCGCGCGCTCGTCGAGCTCGGACGCCATGCGCAGCGCGCGCCCGAATGCCTTGAACACGGTCTCGCACTGGTGGTGGGCGTTCACGCCGCGCAGGTTATCCACGTGCAGGGTCACACCGGCGTGATTCACGAAGCCGCGGAAGAACTCGATGGTGAGATCGACGTCGAACTTGCCGATAGTGGCGCGGGTGAACGGCACATGCCATTCCAGGCCCGGGCGCCCGGAAAAGTCGATCACGACGCGCGACAGCGCCTC
>JBJMVU010000354.1:0-15106 GCA_045810485.1 Massilia sp.
CCGGGCACGGCGCAGGTCAGCGTCAACTATCGCCTCGACGGTCTTACCACGAGCTATTCGGATTACAGCTTCACCAGCGGGACGCTGTCGTTCGCGCCGGGCGTGACCACGCAGACCGTGCGCGTGGCCCTGACCAACGACACCGGCGCCGAAACACTGGAAAGCTTCGCGCTGAACCTGTCGTCGCCGGTCAACGCCGTGCTGGCCGATAACCAGGCCGTGGCGACGATCATCGACAACGACACGTTCGCGGACACCGGCAGCAAGGCCAACGTGTCCGTGCGCGACGTCGTCGTGGACGAGAAAGCCGGCCTCGCGACCTTCGACATCGTGCTGGACAAGGCCGTGTCGAGCAACTTCACGGTGGCCTACTCGACCGCCAATGGCAGCGCGACGGCGGGCACGGATTACACCGCGGCCAGCGGCGCCGTCAGTTTCGTGGCCGGCCAGACGGTGCAGCACGTGACCGTCGACATCGCGGACGATGCCACGCTCGAATCGGACGAAGTCTTCCACCTGAACCTGGGGGCGCCGACCGGCAGCGGCGCCGGCATGGTGCGGATCGGCGACGGCACGGGTACCGCCCTGATCGGCCACAACGACCAGACGGCCAGCGCCAAGCCGTCCATCAGCGTGGCGGACATCAAGGTCAGCGAAGGCGACGGCTACGCGGACTTCGTGGTACAACTGGACGCACCGGGCACCGCGCAGGTCAGCGTCAATTATCGGGTCGACGGCCTCACCACGGGTTATTCGGATTTCGCCTTCAGCAGCGGCACGCTGTCGTTCGCGCCGGGCGTCACCACGCAGACCGTGCGCGTCGCGCTGGTCAACGACAGCGGCACCGAAACGCTCGAGAGCTTCGCGCTGAACCTGTCGTCGCCGCTCAATGCCATGCTGGCCGATAACCAGGCCCTGGCCACCATCGTCGACGACGATCCGGCGCAAGGCAAGGTGCTGCACTATGGCCTGGGCAACGATACCTACCAGATCGGCAATGCCGCAGACGTCATTATCGAGGCGGCCGGCGGCGGGACCGACCTTGCGATCAGCAAGGTATCGTACGTCCTGCCCGACAACGTTGAAAACCTGCGCCTGGATTCGTCAGGCGCCATCAACGGCACGGGCAACGCCCTGAACAACATCATCTACGCGGGCGCCGGGGCGAACGTCATCAATGGCGGCGCAGGTACGGATACGGTCTCGTATGCCTATGCCACGACCACCGGCACTGCGGGCGTGACACTCGACCTGTCGCAAACGAATGCCTCCGGCGAGGCCCTTGCCGGAGGCATCTCCGGCGCCGACCGGATCGCGAACATCGAAAACATCACGGGATCCCGCTACAACGACAAACTGACGGGCAACAGTGGCGCCAACGTGCTGGACGGCGGCGCTGGCGCCGACACCCTGTCCGGAGGCCTCGGCAGCGACACGTATTATGTCGACAACGCCGGCGACGTCATCGTGGAATCCGGCGACGCCACCCGTGGCGGCGTGGATCTCGTGATCGCCACGGTGAGCCGTACCCTGGGCAGCTACCAGGAAAACCTTACCCTGAATGGCGCTGCGGCGATCGACGGCACGGGTAACGAGCTGGCCAACAAGATCGCGGGCAACGCCGGCAACAACGTCCTGAATGGCGGCGCCGGTGCCGACAGTCTGTACGGCGGCGCCGGCGACGACATCCTGATCGGCGGCGCGGGCAAGGACGTGTTGAAGGGAGACGCCGGCAAGGACGTATTCGTTTTCAATGCGCTGTCCGAGATGGGCGTGACGAGCGCCACGTGGGATGTGATCAGCGACTTCACGGCCGGGCAGGACAAGATCGACCTGTCCAGACTCGATGCGAATACCGCGACCACGACCAACGAGGCGTTCACGGAAATCATCGCCGCCACGGCCGCCTTCACCAAGGCGGGACAGCTGAAATTCGCCAACGGCGTACTGTACGGTAATGTCGACGCCGATGCCGACGCCGAATTCGCGATTCAGCTGACGGGCGTTACGAAGCTGGGCACGGCCGACATCGTGCTTTGACCGGCTCGACGACGCCGGCCGTCAGCGCGCGGCCGGCGTCGCATAACGCCGCTGCACGTCGTCGTAGAACTGCTTCATCGTCCAGAACGCGAGCTTCTTCTTGCCGGCGTCCGTGACCAGGCCCTTGCGGTTCCAGAAGTCCTGGTAGTACGGGTGCTGGCGGCGCGGCGAGCGGAAGTCGACGAGCACCCACGGCGTCATCCCGCGCAGGCCAGGGATCGCGGACAGCATCTTGAACTGGTTGCGGTACAGCGTGTCCTGGTATTCCTCGCTCCAGCGCGTGTCGGCGTCGGCGTGGTAGCCGCCCAGCGCCTCCGCGCCGAATTCCGTGACCACCACCGGCTTGTTGTAGCGGACGTCGAAGCGGTAATTCAGCATCTCCGCGTTGCTGGCCCAGTACCAGCCGGCGTACTCGTTGAAGCTGGCGAGATCGAGGTAGTCCGCGAGCGGATCCTCCACCGTGATGTCGCTGCCCTTGCGGTGGATTTCCAGCGCGGCCGCCACGAGGCGGGTGTTATCCAGCGAGCGTGCCGTCTTCGCCAGGTTGCTCATGAACGTGTTGCGCGGCCCGCCGATCGGCGTCTCGTTCCCCACCGACCAGACGACGACGCTGGCGCGGTTCTTGTCGCGCGTGACGAGGTCCGTCAGCTGGGCGTTCGCGTTGGCGTAGGTGTCCGGGTTGGTCCACGAGATCGTCCAGTACACGGGCACTTCCGCCCACACCATCAGGCCCATCTGGTCGGCCAGGCGGATCATCTCTTCGCTGTGCGGGTAGTGCGCGAGCCGCACGTAATTGCAGTTCATCTCCTTGGCCCACTGCAGCAGCATGCGCATGTCGCCGGCGCCGCGCGGACGGCCCGGGATCAGCGGGTTCTCTTCGTGCATCGAGATCCCGCGCAGGAACACGGATTTGCCATTCAGGAGGATGTCCTGGCCGCGCGTCTCGATGGTGCGAAAGCCGATGCGGTCGACGACCTTGTCGCCGCCGCCGCTGAGTTCCACCGTGTACAGCTTGGGCTGTTCCGGGGACCAGTAGACGAGTTTATCGACCGGGAAGTCGAGCGCCGCGCGCCCGTTCGCATCGGTGCGCACAGTGGTCTTGATGCCCGCTTCGGGGATGCTGACGGTCACCTGCTGCGCCTTGCTGTCCCCCGCCATCTGGATGAAGCCTTCGATGCGGCGGGCGTCGCCCTTCGCCAGCTGCACCTTGTAGTCGGCGATGTAGGTGGCGGGCAGCTCGGCCAGCAGCACGTCGCGCGTGATGCCGCCGTAGTTCCACCAGTCCGTGTTCACGGTCGGGATCTCGTCCTGGTGGCGCGTGTTGTCGGCCTTGACGACGACGACGTTGCGGCCCTTCGCCAGCTTGTCGGTCACGTCGAACTGGAACGGCGTGAAACCGCCCTTGTGCATGCCGAGCTTCTTGCCGTTCAGGTAGACATGCGCCTCGTAGTTGACGGCGCCGAAGTACAGCGCGTAGTGCTTGCCCGGCCTGGGGTCGGCCTGGAACGTCTGGCGCAGCCACACGGTGCCTTCGTACAGCTGCAGCTTCTCGGCCTGCGAGTTCCAGTCGCCCGGCACCTTCATCGTCGGCGCGTGGTCGAAGTCGTACTCGACCCACTCCGTCTTGTCCTTCGGCTTGCGGTCGTCGTAGAAGCCGCCCTTGCCGCTGTCCGACTGGTCGAACGGCATGTGGCGGTAGTCGTAGTAGCCGTTCTCGTACGGATCGATGAGGTAGCTCCAGCGCCCGTCCAGGCTCACGTGGCTGCGGCCGTAGATGTTCTGGGTCGGCGCCATCAGGCTGCTGGCGTGGGCCGCCCTGGATGGCTGGCCTGCGAGTTGGACGTCAACGGGGTTGGCGGCATACGCAACGCAGGCCATCAACGTCAATACGGAAAAATGCAGCACGGCCGTCAGCCGGGCGAACGGGTGGGTCATGGCGTCTCCTGATTGTTATTCATGGAATGGTAGCGCTGTCATGGCAGAGCTGCAAGGACGCGACGATATTAACCAACTGGCATCGGCCTACCGGCTGAGTGTGGCTATTTGGCCCATTGCGTCGAAACCATTTGTACTTACCGGAAGGAACCTGCAAGAATAAATTACCATGACGAAACTAAATTTCTCAGAGAGAAAATCCGAGGAGCCGACGCTCGCAGCGCTCGCGCGAGGATTACGTCGTCTCGCCGCGACCGCCAGTGTGGAGACACTGCGGCAGGAAACGGTGGCCGTTGCGGTGTCGCTGTGCGGCGCCGAGCGCGGATACTGGGCGGCCGCCGGCGAGACTGCCTTTTCTGGAGAGACGACCAGTTTCGCTGTCGGCGACGGCATGGTCGTCCTGGAGTACGCGCAGGTGGTTGACGCCGCCCTGCTCGACATCCTCGCCACGGCGGCATCGTCCGCATTGATGCACGCGACGCTGCAGGAGCAGGTCCGCCACGACAAGTCGGCGGCGACGTTAGCGTTTGAACAAACCCTGCTGCGCACCCTCGTTGATAACATTCCATTCCGCATCTACGCCAAGGACCGCGAAAGCCGCTTCCTGTTCGGGAATAAGCGCATGGCCCGCCTGGCCGGCGTCGAGACGCCTCCCCAATTGATCGGCAAGACCGACTACGATTTCTTCCCGACGGAACTGGCGGCCAAATATTTTGCGGATGAAAAGCAGGTCATGGATTCGGGCGAATCGCTGTTCGAGTACGAGGAATTGGTGGAAGACCAGGACACGGGCGAATTGGGCTGGACCGTGACGACCAAGGTGCTGCTGCGCGCGGAAGACGGCGCGGTCAACGGCATCGTCGGCATCGGCTACGACGTCACGCAGCGCAAGCTCATGGAAGAGCGCCTGCGCGAGCGCACGCAGGCGCTGGAAGTGGCCAATACCCGGCTGGAGGCCGAAAAGGAACATCAGCAGATCCTGATCCGCAAACTGAGCGACATGCAGGGGCAATTGCTGCAATCCGAGAAAATGGCGTCGATCGGCCTGCTGGCCGCCGGCGTCGCCCACGAAATCAATAATCCGCTGGCGTTCATCAGTTCGAATTTCGGCTCACTCGAACGCGACGCCAAGGACATCCTGAAGCTCATCAGCGCATTCGAAGGCGTCGAAGGATTATTGCCGGGCGAGGCGCGGGCACCGGTCGCATTCATGAAGCAGGACATCGGCCTGGACGACATCCGCCAGGACCTCGACGCCCTGTTCGTCGAATCGCGGGAAGGCCTGCAACGCGTGAAACACATCGTGCAGAACCTGAAGGATTTCTCCCGACCCGGCGGCACGGAAAAAGAAATGGCCGATCTCGAGCAGGGATTGGACAGCACGCTGAACGTCGCCTGGAACGAAATCAAATACAAGGCCGACGTCGTCAGGGAATACGCCGGTGTCCCGGAACTCTATTGCCTGCCCTCGCAGATCAATCAGGTCTTCCTGAACCTGCTCATCAACGCGGCCCACGCGATCGAGGGCAAGGGCACGATCGTGGTCCGCACCGGCTACGACGACAAGGTCGTCTGGGTCGACATCGAAGACAACGGCAGCGGCATCGCGCCAGAGCATCTCGATCATATTTTCGAGCCGTTTTTTACGACCAAGCCGGTCGGCAAAGGGACCGGGCTCGGCCTGTCGATCGTGTATGGGATCGTGCAGGGGCATCGGGGCACGATCGATGTGAAGAGCGAAGTGGGTCGTGGGACAACGTTCAGGGTGGCGTTGCCGCGGGGGGCGTAAAACCCTTTACCTCGCCGGCGCAGGCGCGTCGACGTGCTCGTAACTGAAAATGCGTGCGATGCGCCACTGCTTTCCCTGCAAGAGCATCAAATGCGTAAAGTTCGCATGGCCCGCAAGCGTCTCCGGCGCACCGGCCGGGCGCGCATAGAACCGGTGTTCGCCGGTCACCATCGCGCCATACAGGGTTTCGCCCTGGTGCATCGGGAAAAAGTGGATCGTTCCCGGCACGGCTTCACGACGCAATTTGACGGGGGCGCTCTTCATGCCGTCATTCACCGCGGACAGGGCTTTTTTGCCGATCAACTTGCCGCCACGGTCGTGATAGAACTCGACGTCCGCGGCCAGCCAGGAATTCATTCCATCCGGGTCGGCACGGTTATAAGCATCCCAATACGCCTTGTCGGCGGCGCGTGCGCCGGCATCCCATTGCATGTCGGCCGCCGGCTGGGCCAGGACGGCGGTGGATGCCATGGCAAGCATGGCGATGGATGTCGATACAAAACGGCGCTCAAACATGAATCCTCCGGTAAGAATCCATGAATTATATGGCGTGCCCGGCACAAAGCCGCGTGCGCTGCGCAGTGCTTATAGGGTCGTATCCCGCCACGCGCCATCGACACGCGCGATGCACGTCGTGATCGCGGCCTTGGCGTGGCCGAGCAATTTGTATGAGGCCAGGAATTCGGTGAGGACGTTGCCACGCTCGTAGCAGGTGGCCGCGCCGACGCGGCGGCCGGTGCTGTCATCGACGGCTTCGAACTCCAGGCTGGCGCCGCCGGTCGTCACAGGCCCCACCAGCAGCAACGTCATCGCGTTGACCATCCGGTTGGGTGTCTGCAGCTCGGTCACCGCCACGCGCAGCCGTACCCGCCCCGCCGCGCCTGCAGGCGCCGGCATCTTGCTCACCTGGCGATGCAATTCGGTGTCGACATAGTCCAGGACTTCGCGCTGCTGCGCGTCGTCGAGCCCCTCGATGCGGCCGGAACCCGTCTTGATCAACGGGTGTTCCACCACGATCTCGGCGTAACGGCCCGGTTCGAATCCGGGCTCGCGGAACATCAATACGTGCTTGTACCGCGTCGGCGCAAGCGTTTCATACGTGTCGAGAAATCCCGAGCGCGTCATGCCGTTCGTCGCGCACCCGGACAGCGCTCCCGCAACGCACAGGAACAGTCCACCGCAGACTGATGCACTTTGCTTGTTCATGGATGGACTCCCTCAACCAAACTGGATATTCAGTTTGATGATTTTGCTCGTCCAGCCCTGGTGGCCGTTGGGGCCCCTCAAGGGCGTAACGCTATTGCGCGCAACGTTTCAATGCCAGGCGCCGTCCAACATCGCCGCGAATCCTTGCGCCCGCGGCATCCCAGCGCACGCGAGCATCGACGGCTCAACGTCAGGCGAACCCGCCGTCCACCACAGGCTATGCCCTTGCAACGCCGCCGCTACAACGCGCTCGCCAACATTCTCATCCAACGTAAAACGCCACGTCCCAGCCATGTGCGCAGCCTGGCCGCCCACCGCCACCCCGGGTTCCGGCGCCCCATCGAACTCTCCCAGCCTGAACGCGGGATCCAGCGACGCCCGCGCCAGATCCTCAATCTGGTCATACCACGCCGCATGCTTGTGAAACCAGTCCAGCAACGACGGCGCCCCGACAGCCCCGATCATCAGCGGAAAATAACGCCCGACCCGATCCACGCTCGGCATCATGACGCCGCCGAGACCTTCCGGCCCAAGCACCCCGGGCGCAATGGCAAACCGCCACACGGGACTGGTGAGATAGTGATTGAGCCACCGGTCGCCCAGTTGCTGCCGGCTCGCATGGATGCACTGCTGCAGCCACGCATCCCATGCCGCGACCAGCCCGTCGGGCAGCCCGCGCGACACGAAATCGCCGAGCGTCGAGACCTTGCCGAAGTACCCGGTCACAGCTTGTCCACGCAGCGGAACTGTTCCAGCACGGCGCGGCGGAACGGGTTGACGACGCTGCTCGCGGTCAGTTCCAGCGCGGCCTTGCGGCCGTCCGCGTCGAACGTCACCTTGTAGCGCTCACCCTGCGCGGTCGATTCGACCGCCGCCTTGTCGAGCATGCGGAACCACGCCCATGGGCCTTCCGTGTGCAGCGTGCCGTGCGCGCTGGCGGGCGTGACGTCCAGCCTGACCTGCCCGCCGCCCTTCCCGCTCGGCAGCTGGAACGATGCCGGCGCCAATGCGCCCGGCGCGGCGGTGAGCACCTGGCCGTCGATGTCGAGCACGAACTTCGTGATGGCCGGGTCGAGCGACACCGGCTTCAGGTCGAAGCGCATCGAGGCCTGGCGGCCGCCGTTCGCGAAGAAGGCGTCGCGGATCTTCGCCGCGCGCTGGAACTCGTCGAGCGTGGATTGCGGGATGCCGAGCGTGCCGTCGTTCGCGGTCGCGCGCCAGCGCCACTGGGCGCCGCCCATGTCGACGTATTGCGCGAGGTTCTTCTGGAAGAAGTCGTCGATCAGGCCGCCAGGGGCGAACATGCGGCCGAAATCGTCGGCGGTGACGTCCTGCGCGGCCGACTTGACGACAGGGTAGCGGCCCGCGACGGCCTGGCGGCAGAACTGCGCCGGGCCCGCGGTCCACAAGGCGTTCAGACGTTCGCGTTCGCTGCCGGACGTGAGGCCCGCGCCGCCGCTGTCGATCGACTTCAGCATCGTGCCCAGCGGGGCCGGTTTGCCGTCCGCTTCCAGTTTGACTTTCGCGAGCGCGTCGCCCGGCGGCGGCGGCGCGCCCGTGCGCTTGGCGGCGGCGGCGCTGTCCAGGTAGACGGCGACGTCCTTCAGCATGCCCAGCGCCTGGTCCAGCGGCGACGGCGTCCCGGCCGTCATCTTGTGCAGGTCTTCGAAATGGGCGTCGACCGGATTCGCGGCCTTGACGGCGGCGGCCGGCGCGGCGTCGTCGGTGCTGGCCATCGCGCTTTCCAGCTTTTTCTTGTACGCGTCCAGCTTGCCCTTGACGGCCGCCGTGACCGACGCCGCCAGCGGCGCGCGCGTAGCCCCCAGCGTCGTCTCCTTGCTGGCCGCGACGAGGAATTTGCGCATCGGCGAGTCCGCGCCGGACAGCAGGTTCGTGATGCGCGCGCCCTGCTCCAGCGTGCCGAACGGACGCAGGCTCACGTCGGCCAGCAGCGCATCCCATTGCGCGATGTAGTCGTCGTAGTAGAGGCGCAGCACGGCCTGGCGGACCTGGTCGCGGTTGCCGGCCTGCGTCGCTTCCTGCTGCGCGAGCACCCAGCGTTCCTTTTCGACGTCGGCGACGGCTTCGTTGCTCATCTCGAGGAACTTCGCATAGCCGCCAGGCGAGAACATGCCGTTCACGCCGCGCGTGACCGGTTCTCCGCTCTTGCGCACGAAGACGTTCGCGGCTTCGCGCCCGCCCGCGCCGGCGGGGCTGAACTCCGGCAGCTTCTCGCGCACGAGCTGGCGTTTCAGGCGGTTGTAGACGCGCTGTTCGAGCGGCATGCGCGCCAGGGTCAGGCGCGTATCGCTGATCAGTTGAGGATCGAGCTTCGGCATCGTCTGGCCGTCGCGGAAGTTTTCCATCAGCGCCAGCTCGTGCGCGGCCAGCGCCTGTTTCTGGTCGTCGCTCGCATCCTTCAGGTTGCGCGCATCGTCCAGCGCCGCCCACGCGGCGACGGATTCGGCGTCGAAGTGGCTCGCATCGCCCAGCATCAGGTAGACGCGCAGGACTTCGTACAGGTACTCCGGGCTGTTGGCGCCGTTGCGGCGCAGCTGGTCTTCCATGCGCTGCTGGAGGCGCGGCAGCAGCGTGTCCTGCAGCACCTTGCGGTAGGCGATGCGCGCGGCCTCGCCCAGCTTGTCGCCCTGGTACAGGCCGAAGCGGTTCAAGAGCGGCGCACCCTTGTCGCGGTCGTCGTAACCGCCCGGCAGCGTGCGCAGCGCATCCAGCACGGGCAGCAGTTGCACCGTCGACCCCTGCGCGGGCAATGCGGCCACCTGCTTCGCAATGTCCGCCGATTTCGCTTCCATCTCCGCGACGTACGCGCGGTTGCGCACGTAGCTCGTGATCATGCCGGCGCCCAGCAGCACGAAGGCGATGGCGATGGCCGCAACCGCGCCCCACTGGATCACGCGCCGGCGCTGTTCCAGCGCATGGTTCACGCCGGCCAGTTCGGCCTCGGGGAACATCACGTGCTGCAGCAGGTTCGTGATGAAGTAGCTGCGGCCGCTGGCGGCGTTCGGCGCCAGCGCCTGGCGCTCCAGGCCGAACGACGCGGCCATCGCGCCCATCACGCGGTCGAGCGGGCTGCCTTCCTGCGTGCCGCTGCTGAAGTACACGCCGCGCAGCAGCGCCTGGCGTTCGTAGCGGTTCGATGCGAACACGTCGTCCAGGAAGCGTTTCAGCACATCTTCGATGCCCGCGAACTGCTGCGGGAAGCTGTAGACCAGCGCGCGCTTGTGCGGATCGCGTTCCTGCTGCATGCGCGCCAGCACGCGTTCCTGCAGGCGCTTTTCCAGTTGTTCGAATTCGGCCGGGAATGCGGCCAGCGCGGCATCGCCGTCCATGCCGTCCTGCAGCGGGAACGTCATGCCCCACACCTGCGCGCGTTCCTCGCGGCCCAGCGCGTCGAAGAATTCGACGAAGCCGCCCAGCAGGTCGCACTTCGTCACGAGCACGTAGACGGGGAAGCGCACGCCCAGTTGATCGTGCAATTCCTTGAGGCGGTCGCGGAGCGCCTGGGCCTGCGCCTGCCGGCCTGCCTCGCTATCCTGCAGCAGGTCGCTCAGGGGCACGGTGACGATCACGCCATTGATCGGACGGCGGCGGCGATACTTCTTCAGCAGTTGCAGGAAGCCCGTCCACGCGGCCTTGTCGGCGCCTGCGTTGCTGTCCTGCGTCGTGTAGCGGCCGGCCGTATCGAGCAGCACGGCGTCGTCCGTGAACCACCAGTCGCAGTTGCGCGTGCCGCCCACGCCGCCAATCGCGCCCCTGCCCAGCGCGTCGGCGAGCGGGAACTTCAGGCCGGACTGCGTCAGCGCCGTCGTCTTCCCGCTGCCCGGCGCGCCGATGAACATATACCACGGCAGCTGGTACAGGCCGCCCTTGCCGCCCGTCTTCGCCTTCTTCAGGATCGCGATGGCGTCCTGCATGCGCTTGTTCAGCTGCGCCACTTCGGCGGCGCCCTCCTCGGGGACCGGCGCCGGCGCGGCCTTCGCATCTTCGCCGGCCACGCTCTTCATCAGTGCGCGGTTGGCGCGCCACGCCTTGAACCAGCGCCAACCCAGCCAGCCGGCCCACAGCGCGAAGACGATGAGGATGAAGGTCCAGCGCACCGTCTCCGATGCGAACGGATAATGGCCGTCGTAGGACACGAGCGGCAACTCGAACCAGATGACCAGCGCGAGCAGCAGCGCGCCCAGGAAGGCCAGCACGGCGGGCTTGATCAGCCAGGTGAAGAACTTTTTCATTGCGGTTGTCGTGTTGGTCTCAAGGTGCGGTGGCAGGCGTCAGCAGGACGATCTCCACGCGGCGGTTGCGCGAGCGGCCGGCCGGCGTGTCGTTCGACGCGAGCGGTTCCGAATCGCCGCGGCCTTCCACGCTGTAGCGCGCTTCGGGGCCGGCGCGTTCGGCCAGCAGGTCGCGCACGGCGGTCGCACGGGCCTTGGAGAGTTCGTAGTTGGACGGGAAGCGCGCCGACAGGCCGGGCTTCGTGTTGTCCGTGTGGCCCACGACGATCACCTTGCCGGGTACCGTTTTGAGCGCGGCGCCGATGCGGCCCAGCAGGCCCGGATAGGCGCCGGAGACGTCGCCGCTGCCCGACGCGAACACGCCGTCGCCGCGCAGCGTGACGACGGAGCGGTCGGCGCTGTCGACGACGGTGACGAGGCCTTGCGCGATCTCGGGCGCGAGGAAGCCGGCCAAACGCGGCACGGTCGGCGCCGAAACGACCGGTGTAGCAGCAGGCGGCGGCGCCGTCTTCAACGAGAGCAGGTTCGCGAATACCGGGTCGGATGCGCTGCCCAGGCGGTGGCCGAGGAAGAGCTGCAGCAGGATCAGGACGGCGGCGGCGCCGGCGGCCATGATCCACACGGGGACCATGCGCCACAGCGGCTCGCCCTTGCCGGTGGCGCCCTTCCAGTGCGGCGACAGCTCGGCCTCGACGGGCGTCGTCTGCTGCGCGACCAGTTGCTGCAGGCGTTCGCGCAACGCGTCGAGCTGGCTGCGGCCGTTGTCGATGACGCGGTAGCGCCCCTCCAGCCCGAGCGCGAGGCACAGGTACATCAGCTCCAGCGCGTCGACGTTGTCCTTCGGCGCCTGCGACAGCTTCTGCAGGATCAGGAAGAATTTCTCGCCGCCGAACGCCTCGTTATGAAAAGCGACGAGCAGGCTGCGGCTGGCCCACACGCCGCCGCCACCCCATGGCGTCGACGAGATGGTCTCGTCCAGCAGGGTGCACAGGGAATAACGCGCGGCCGCGATCTGGTCGTGCTGCACGTGCGCGGCCTTGGCCGATGCCTCGAACGTCTTGATGGCAGCGATGAGCTGCATGCGCAGCGCCTCGACATCCGGATGCGACGCCATGCGGCGCAGCGGCGGCACGAGGTCGAGCAGCGGGTTCGCGGCGCGCACGAGCGGGTTCAGGCCCGCGCCATGCAGCTGCGCGGGTGCGCCGCCGGTTGCCGGACGCGATGGTTCGGACGCCGGCGTGGCCGGCGGTTGCGACGGCGCCGTGCGGCGCCCGCCGGGCGCGGGCACCAGCACGGTGCGGTCGGGGTCCTGCATGGGGTTCACGGGGTCGCTCAAGCGCTCCTCCTGCTGTGTGCTTATTTGCGGATGGCCCAGAATTCCATCTGCAGGCCCGGGTACTCGTTCGGGATGTGCATCGCGAAGCCGACGGAGTTCTGCAGCTGGGCCCAGTGGTCGCCCGCCTTGTCGAGTTCAAAATAGGTGTAGCCGGCGTGGAACGGCAGCTGGCGCGGCGCCACGGGCAGCGCGCGCAGGGCAATGCCCGGCAGCTGCAGGTTGACCAGGTCGCGGATCTTTTCGATCGACCCGATCTTGACCATGGCCGGGAAGCCGCTGCGCACGGCTTCCGGCGGCATGTGCGCGTTCACCGCCAGCACGAACGTCGCGGTGCGCAGCAACTCCTTGTCCGGCACGACGGCCACGCGAATGCCGAACTGGCGCTCTTCCAGCGTGAGCGCGACGGCGCGCGGGTCGACGACGAGCGACAGCGCCGCGCGCACGTCCTCGATCAGCGGCGCGAAGCTTTCGTTCAGCCGGTCGTGGCGGTACACGGGATACGTGGCGGCGCGCTTGTCCGGACGGCTGAACGTCGACAGTTCGCCGGCCAGCTGGGCCAGTTCCGCGTACAGCCGCTCCGGGTGCAGGCCCGTCATGCCGGCCAGGTGGCCGAACAGCGGCAGGCTGCGATTCAGGAGCTGCAGCATCAGGAAGTCCGCGATCTCGGCGGCGCCGGCGACACCGGGCTGGCTCAATCGTCCCGCCAGCGCCTGCGCGCGCTGGCCCAGCAGGCCCACCAGCTCGTCGGCGAAGGCCGACAGGCGCGGCGCGACGCGGAAGTCCAGGCACGGCGGGCAATAGGCCGGATCGAGCACGACGCGGTTGTCCGGCCGGCGTTCGATGACGCGCGCGATGCCGAGCGTCGTGTACGCGTTGACGACGTCCTTCTCCAGCGCGACGCGCAGGCGCAGGCTGCCCACCTGCATCAGCGCGCTGTTGTCGAGGCCATTGCTGTCCATCGCCTCGTAGTCGACGGGACGGTGGCGCGCGAAGTTGTCGGGACCCGGCTCGTCACCTGTCTCGGCGATACCCATGCGCCGCAACGGCAGCGCCAGCACGATCAGCGCGTCGCGTGCGTCCTCGGGGATGTCGAGCGGCTCGGGCAGCGCGTCGTCCTGCGGCAGGTTCAAGGTCGTGCCGTCCGGGAGCACGGCGCTCGCCGCCAGCAGCGCGAGCTTGCCCTGGGCGAGCAGCTGTTCGTCGATGACCAGCTTCGTGAATCCCCACGCGTAGGCGCGCACGCCCGCGACGCGTTGTTCGATGACGCTGTGCAGGTAGCGGTCGTGCTGTTGCAGGTGCTGGGGCTGCAGCAGCATGCCCTCCGACCAGATGACTTTACTATTCCAGGACATTCGTAGGCGTGGTTTGAGTATCGGTTGATGGGAAGTCAGCGGCGCGCCTGGCGCAGCCGCGCGACCTGTTCCTCGTAGGCCTTGCCGAAGGCTTCGCCGAACAGGCGGTGGAAATCGCTGTCCGCCTCAACGGCCATTTGCGTGTACAGCTCGACCAATCGGTCCCACATCTTGGCCTTGCGGTTCGCCGCGAGCATCTTGTCCATCACGGTCGGCACCTGCAGCCGCGCCTCGATGGCGGCCGGGTCGAAGCGTTCGAGCACGCCGGCCAGCGCGGCGCGCATGCCGGCCATGATCGCCAGCTCGTGCGCCTTCAGGTCGTCGAACGCGTTGGCGAACGCGCGCGGCGGCTGCATATAGCCCGGCATCGTCCCATTGATCATCTGCGTCAGCGCGCTGTCGGCGTCCGGGAAGAACTTCAGCGGATTGTTGGCGGCGGCCGAGATCATCGTCATGTCCAGGCGGCTCTCGCGCTTGGTCATGGCGCGGCCCATCAGCACGCCCATCGTGCCGGCTGTCGCTTCGCGCAGCATGGCGCCCGCCATTTCGGCGATCTCCTCGGCGCTGCGTTTCGTGTTCAGTTCGGAGAGGCCCAGGCCGCGCAGCAGGGCCTGGATCACGGGGTCGTCCGCGGCCGCGGCGCCTGGGGCGCGCGGCGCCGTCGGTGCAACTTGCGCGCGCGGCGGTGGTGGTGGTGGTGGTGGTGGTGCGACAGGTACCGGCATCACGGGCGGCTCGGCCGGCGCGAACGCGGTCGCCTCGGCTTCGTCGGCCGGCACGGCGGGCGGCAGCGACACGGGCGGCGGCGCAGGCGTCGCCTGCACGCGCGGCGGCAGGAAGTCCGCCAGCGGATCGTAATCGTCCGGGATCGAGATCGCCATCGCCGGCATGGCCTGTTGTGGTGCCAAGAAGGGCGGCGGTGCAAAACTGGCGATGTGCGTGGGCGGCGACGGCGCAAACGGCAACTGCTCCGGCGGCACGTGGTCGCTCTCGGCGCCGCGCCAGGCCGGCACGCTCTGTGCGGGGGCCGGCGCCGGGCTGCCGAACAGATTCAGGCCGAGCGGATCGAAGCTCGGGTTCAGCGGATCGCCGCCCACGTCCAGGATGCCGGCATTGGCCAGCGAATCGTCCGGATTCATGGGCAGGTCGGGCCTGACCGGCGGTGGCGGCGGCGCAACCTGCAGCGGCGATGGAG
>JBJMVU010000355.1:0-29274 GCA_045810485.1 Massilia sp.
ACTGACGTACGACGCGTGGGATGCGGTGGGCACGAAGGTCTCCGAAGTCAAGCGCTTCACCGTCGACGCCGGCCACCAGCTGGACCGGATCGACAGCACCTTCACGTTCGCCGGACCGGCCGCGCTGACGGTGGCCGTGGGCCTGAACAAGACGCCGTCGGACAAGAAGCAGGAACCGCGCATCGCGCTCGTGAAAGACGATGCCAACCACGCGCTGCTGCAATGGGTCGAGCAGGCGGCGAACGGCGCGTTCGGCACGGCCGTCGTGGTGCCGTCGTCCGGCGGCTTCGCGGACGATGCGCTGAACGACCTCGTGCTGGCCCGCGTGGAATCGGGCAAGCCGCTGCGCTACTGGGCCGGCGCCGCGTGGGACCGCGCCGGGCGCATCACGTCGAAGGCCGCATGGCAGGCGTACGTGGCGGCCGAGGCCGCGCGCGCGGCCCACCCGGTACGCGTCGCCCTCAACGCCGCCCATTGAGATCAGTCATCGTATGTGTTGCTTTTGCAGCACATACTCATCATAATCTGGTCTGACCACATTGATCTCGCGGTCAGACCAATCTAGAATGATTCCATCAAAGAGCCCCACGCAAACGATGTGCGGGTTCGACCTTGCCAGGCTGGTTTTGTAAGAAGCAACCATCGACGTCCCCCCCCCCGTGGACGCCGACACGTCATCGACATAAAAACAGGAGACAGCTTCATGAAATACCCCCGCAGCACCCCGCCCCGCCATTTCGTCATGTCCTCGATCGCGCTCGCGGTCCTCTCCCTCGCCCAGCAGGCGCAGGCGCAGCAGACCGACGCCCCCGTCCAGCGCGTCGAAGTCACCGGCTCCAGCATCAAGCGCCTCGCCGCCGAGGAAGCGCTGCCCGTCACGACCATCAAGGCCGAGGAACTGGTCAAGCAGGGCATGACCACGCTGGCCGACGTGATGATGGCGCTGCCGCAGTCGGCGTCGCTGCAGCCGTCGAACGCCGGCTCCGGCACCAACATCAACCTGCGCGGCCTGGGCGTGAACCGCACCCTCGTGCTGCTGAACGGCCGCCGCCTCGCCAACGAGGCCATCGCCGACGGCTACGCCAACCTGGACGTCATCCCGATCAGCGCCCTGCAACGCGTCGAAATCCTGCGCGACGGCGCGTCGTCGATCTACGGCTCGGACGCCATCGGCGGCGTCGTCAACTTCATCACCAAGCGCGAAGTCGAGGGCGGCAACGTCACCGTGCAGCTGGTGCAGCCGCAGCGCCACGGCGGCGGCGACGAGCAGCGCATCCAGGCCACGTTCGGCAAGGGCAACCTCGAGCGCGACGGCTGGAACGTGTACGGCACCGTCGACTTCCACCAGCGCAGCCGCCTCGCGCTGTCGGATCGCACCGGCTTCGTCCCGGACGCTGCGGCGATGGCCGCCATCGGCCTGCCCAGGACCACCGCCAGCGGAGGTTACGCCACGCCCGCCAACTTCACCAGTTCCGCCAACAAGAACGCGGCGAATCCGTACTACGCGAGCGGCTGCCTGAATCCGTATTCGATCCAGGGCGGGAAGAACACCTGCATCCTGAACGACGACACGTACGGCACCGCGCTGCACCCGAACAAGCAGCTGACGATGTATGCCAAGGCGACGAAGAAGATCGACGCCGACAATACCGTCACCGTGGAATACACGCGCGGCGACGAATCCATCTTCGGCTACAAGAATCCGACCCAGGCGCTGGCAGTGGGCTCGCGCGCCGCGATCCTGCCGTCGACCAGCAAGTGGTACCCGGGCGGAAGCGGCGGCGTGCCGGCCGTCGCCGGCATCACGAACCAGCCGCTGACCGTCTCGTGGGCCGTGGCCGACTTCGGCCCGGCCGTCACCCGCGACAACCAGGTCAACCAGCGCCTGCTGCTGGCCGCCGACGGCCACGTCGGCAACTGGGACTACAAGGCCGGCATGACCTACGGGCTGTCGCTGCGCAAGGGCTACTACAAATCCGGCTATTTCTCGGGCCCGGGCCTGCTGAACGGCCTGGCGAACGGCATCCTGAATCCGTTCGGCCTGCAGGACGAGACCGGCCGCGACTACCTCGAATCGATCGCGGCCGACGGCATGCAGAACCGCAGCTCGAAGAGCTCGTACTACGGCCTCGACGGCACCATCAGCCGTTCGCTGATGGCGCTGCCCGGCGGCGACCTCGCGTTCGCGCTGGGCGCCGACCTGCATCGCGACACCAACGAAGACACGAAGCTGGCGCAGGCCGCCGACATCACGTACGCCAAGAGCGTGCCCGCGCACGGCGAAAGCGCGCGCAACGTGGCCGGCATCTACACCGAGATCGACGCGCCCGTCACCAAGACCCTGGACCTGAACGCCGCCCTGCGCGTCGACAAGTACAGCGACGTGGGCTCGACCGTCACGCCGAAGATCAGCTTCCGCTGGCAGCCGGTGAAGTCCGTGATGTTCCGCGGCTCCTTCAACACGGGCTTCCGCGCGCCGACGCTGTTCGACCGCTACGGCTACCGCACCACGGTCGCCAACACGACGACGGCCGGCCGCTGGGACGACCCGGTCCTGTGCCCGGGCCCGACGCCCGCGATCCCGGGCAGCGGCACGGCGGTCGCCGGCGCCAACGCGGCCGACGTCTGCAACGCGAAGCTGAACAAGCTCACGGGCTCGAACAACGCGCTGCAGCCGGAACGCTCGAAAGGCGGCACGCTGGGCGTCGTGTTCGAACCAAGCAAGAACTTCACGGCGTCGCTCGATTACTGGCAAGTCAACATGAAGGACATGCTGGCCAACCTGCCGGAAAACGTCTACTTCACGAACTACGCCGACTACAAGAACCTGTTCGTGCGTAACGCCGACGGCTCGCTCGCGTACATCAACAACACGACGATGAACCTGGGCGGCCAGATCGCCGGCGGCGTCGACGTGTCGGCCAACTGGGAGATCGCACGCAACAGCTACGGTACGTTCGGCGCCGCCATCGACGGCACGTACCTGACCCGCTTCGACAACCAGCTCGTGCCGGGCGGCCCGTGGATGTCCAACGTCGGCCAGTTCGGCTGGGCCAGCAACGGCACCACGTCCAGCTTCCCGATCATCACGTTCAAATGGAAACACAACCTGCGCCTGTCGTGGCAGAGCGGTGACTACGCGGCCCAGCTGACGAACAACTTCAACAGCAAATACCGCGACGCCAACACGGCCGTCACGTCGCAGTACTACCGCGACATCCCGTCGTTCTCGACGTGGAACCTGACCGGCTCGATCCGTGTGCAGAAGCAGGTGCGCATCACGGCCGGCGTCACGAACCTGTTCGGCAAGGCGCCGCCGATCACCAACAACACGATCTACAGCAGCGGTTACCTGAGCAGCGTGTCGAATCCGGTCGGCCGCTCGTGGAACCTGCGCGTGAGCTACGACTTCGAGTGACCGGAATGCGCGCTTTGCTTTTGAAACGATTGGTCCTGGCCGGGCTTGTCCTGGCCGGCCAGGCCAGCGCCGCCGACGCGACTATCCGCGTGATCCTCGTCGGCGATTCGACCATGGCGACGAAGAGCGGCTACGGCGACGCGTTCTGCGCCCGCTTCACGCCCGCGGTGGCGTGCGTCAACCTCGCGCGCGGCGGCCGCAGCACAACCAGCTTCCGCGCCGAAGGCCGCTGGGACGAGGTCCAGCGCCTGCTGAAGGACGGCGCCTCGTTCAAGGCGACGTACGTGCTCGTCCAGTTCGGCCACAACGACCAGCCGGGCAAGCCGGGCCGCTCCACGGACCTCGTCACCCAGTTCCCCGCCAACATGGCGCGCTATGCGCAGGAGACGCGCGACCTGGGCGGCGTGCCGGTGCTCGTGACGCCGCTCGCCCGGCGCACGTTCAGGGGCGCGTATCTCGCCAACGACTTGGCGCCGTGGGCCGAAGCCACGCGCCGCGCGGCCGCGCAGGAACATGCGGTGCTGCTCGACCTGAACAAGGACAGCGTGGCCGCCGTCCAGGCCATGGGCCAGGATGAGGCGGATACGCTGGCCGTCGTGCCGCGTCCGCCGGGCTACGGCCTGCCGGTGGACCCGAACAAGGTCGAACCGGCCGGCGCGGCCAAGAGCGCGTTCGACCGCACGCACCTCGGTGCGAAGGGCGCGGACTTGTTTGCGCGGATGGTCGAGCGCGAGCTGGTGGCCGCAAGGCCGGAGACGGCTGCCTGGTTCAAGGACGGGGGCAAGCCTTGAGGCGACTGGCCTTGCTCGCCTGCGCGCTCGCCGGCGCGCAGGCACACGCGCAGGACTCACGCACCGTGCGCGAACCCGTCGTGCCGCCCGCCTGCGCGGTCCTGATCGGCGAGACGACGAACACGGGCCGCGACGACGCCGCGCGCATCCAGGCCGCCATCGACAAATGCGCGCCCGGCCACGCCGTCGTCCTTGCGGCCAGCAACGACAAACGCAGTTTCGTGGCCGGCCCGCTTGCCTTGCGCGACGGCGTCACGCTGCTCGTCGACAAAGGCGTCACGCTGTATGCCAGCACGGATCCGCGCCTGTTCGACCGCGGCGCGGGCGCCTGCGGCACGAACGATGCGTCGGGCCGCGGCTGCCGGCCGTTCATCACGCTCGACGGCGTGCGCGGCGCCGGCATCATGGGCGCCGGCGCCATCGACGGCCAGGGCGGCCAGGCGATCCTCGGCAAGCCGGAGACATGGTGGCAGATCGCCCGCCGCGCCCAAAAGGAAAAGACCCGGCAAAACGTGCCGCGCCTGATCCAGGCCGACAAGGCACGCGACGTCACGCTGTACCGCATCACGCTGAAGAATTCGCCGAACTTCCACATCACCCTGAACAACGTGGACGGCTTCACCGCATGGGGCGTCGTCATCGACACGCCCCACGACGCGCGCAACACGGACGGCATCGACCCGATCTCGTCGCGCAACGTCACCATCGCGCACAGCATCATCCGCACCGGCGACGACAACGTCGCGATCAAGGCCGGCGCCAATGGGCCGACCGAAAACGTGTCGATCCTGCACAACCGCTTCTACAGCGGCCACGGCATGTCCATCGGCAGCGAGACCAACGGCGGCGTGCATCGCGTCCTCGTCGACGACCTGACCATGGATGGGACCACCTCTGGCCTGCGCATCAAGAGCAACGACATGCGCGGCGGACGCGTGGACGGCATCGTCTATCGCGACGTCTGCCTGCGCGGCATCCGCTCGCCCATCGAGGTCACGACGCATTACGAGCAGCCCGCGCAGCCGGGTGCGCTCATCCCCGACTATGCCGGCATCCGCATGGAGCGGGTGCGCAGCACGACGCCGGGGCGCATCCTGCTCCAGGGCTACGACGAGGCGCATCCGCTCGTGCTGGCGCTGCAGGACGTGGCCATCGCGGCCGGCTCCGACGTCAGGCAGGAGCACGTGCGCGTGCAGGGCAGCTTAGGCGCGTCGGCCGACTGCGCCGGCAGGTTCCTGCCGTTCCCCGAGCCGGCTGCCCGGCCGTCCCGCCCCCAGCTGACGGCCGAACAGGCCCGCGCCTACGACTACCGCGAGGTGCTGAAGTACGTGGGCCCCGTCGGCAACGAAAGAATCGAGCCTTGGGATCCGCTGGCCGATCCGCTGGCGGCCAGGGCCGATTTACAAGCCGACTACACGGTCGATGCAAATGCGCGGGGCGACGGCGCGACGCGCTTCGCCACCGTGCAGGCCGCGGTCAGCCGCGCGGTGGCGGCGGGCGGCGCGCGCCGCATCGTCATCCGCATCGCTCCCGGCACGTATCGGGAACTCGTCTACGTGCCGCCGGGCGCGCCGCCGATCACGCTGGTCGGCGCCGGCGCCGATCCGCAGGCCGTGCGCATCAGCGCGGCGCTGGATGCATCGACGACGGGCGACGCCTACCGCAGCCGCCATGCCGCCGCATTCGAGCACGCGGCGCCGGGCGTGCGCGCGATGTACGACGCGCTGAAGGACTTGCCCGCGCTGCAGACGACCGGCTCCGCCACCGTGTGGGTGCGCGCGGACGGCTTCCAGGCCCGCAACCTGACGATCGAGAACGCGTACAACCGCGACGGCGCCGTCACGCATCCGGAATGCAGCGGCGACCACTGTCCCGACACGACGGGCGGCAGCCGCGTGCACCACCAGGCCGTCGCGCTGCGCGTCGACGGTGCGGACAAGGCGCAGTTCGAGCGCGTGCGCCTGCTCGGCCTCCAGGACACGCTGTTCCTCGGTTCGAAGGACGGCACGGCGACGGTGCGCAGCTTCTTCCACGACACGCACATCGAGGGCGACGTCGATTTCATCTTCGGCGACACCATCGCCGTCTTCAAGGATTGCGACATCCACGCCATCGGCGGGCGCTCCGCGTCCTACGTCGCGGCGCCTGACACGAATCGCCGCGCGAAGCATGGCTTCGTATTCGACGGTTGCCGCTTCACGAGTGATGCGCCGGGCGCGGCCGGCACGCAGTTCTACTTCGCGCGCCAGTGGTTCCATAACGAACGCTGCACGCCCTACGGTTTCATCCCCGTCGAAGGCTACACGTGCAAACCGGGGGACATCGACGTGTACAAGGCGCCCAACGGCACCATCCGCAAGCGCACGCTGGAGACGGTCGGCAAGGCCGTGATCCTGCGCTCGCGCATCGGCCCGCGTTTCGAGAAGGCCACGCCGTGGTCGGAATGGAACCGCAAGGGCACCCTGGCACACCGCCCGGCGCAATTCGGCTCGGACGACTACTGGGACAATCTGGCCGGCACGGCCTTCGATCCCGCGACGACGCCCGGCGACGGTCCGCGCCCTGTGCCGGCCGACATCTACCTCGGCGAATACGACAATACCAATGAGTGACGGAGACACCATGAAGCAATCATTCGACGCCCGCCGCGGCTTTTTGAAAACCGCGACCGTCGCCGGACTCGCCCTGTCGGCGCCCGCGCAGACCTTGGCCGCCGCACGCAAAGCCGCGCTGGACGGCGACCCGTGGCAGGCCGCCGCCGGCATCGCCAAACGCCTCGCCAACCCCGTCAAGTTCCGCAAGGCCGACTACCTCGTCACCGACTTCGGCGCGGCGCCGTGCAAGCTCGCGCCCGTGAAGGCGTGGGTATCGTTCGAAGAGCAGGCCGACCTGCCGACGCCCGTGCCGGGTGCGCAGGACTGCTACGCCGCGATCCGGGCCGCGATCGAGAAATGCCATGCCGAGGGCGGCGGCCGCGTCGTGATCCCGAAAGGCGACTGGTATTGCGCCGGTCCGATCGTGCTGCTGTCGAACGTGAACGTGCACCTGGCCAGCGGCGCGCACGTCTACTTCAGCAACGACCCGGCCGACTACGCGAAATACGGCGACGTCGATTGCGGCCCGAACGGCAAGCTGGTCGTCTCGCGCTGGCAGAGCAACGACTGCCTGAATTTCTCGTCGATGATCTACGCGCACAAGCAGGACAATATCGCGCTCACGGGCGACGACTGGACGGCGATCCTCGACGGCCAGGGCGGCGTGCCGTTCGCGGGCCGGGCCGATTGCTGGTGGACGTGGAAGGGCAAGAACGCGACGATCAATTCCGTCGCCCAGGACAAGTCGCCGAACTACGTGCCAGGCAAGCTGGCGCAGAACCAGGTCAACGAACTGAATCCGAAGTCGCTGGCGGACATCGCCCCCAACCTGCCGGAAGCGAAACGCCTGCTGATCCAGGGCGAAGGCGACAAGTGGCGCGCGGATGACGCCTACCTGCCCGCGCTGTCGGAAGCGGGCGTGCCGCTCGAGAAGCGCGTGTTCGGCCTCGGCCACTACCTGCGCCCGCCGATGATCCAGCTGATCGGCTGCACGAACGTGCTGCTGGAAGGCTACCAGGTGATCCACACGCCGTTCTGGCAGCATCACCCGGTCGCGTGCCGCAACCTCGCGATCCGCAAGGTCCACGCGAACAGCCTGGGACCGAACAGCGACGGCTTCGATCCGGAAGCGTGCGACACGGTGCTCGTGGAAGGCTGCCAGTTCAACACGGGCGACGACTGCATCGCCATCAAGGCCGGCAAGAACCTCGACACGCAATACGGCCCGTCGCAGAACATCGTCATCCAGAAGTGCACGATGCAGAGCGGCCACGGCGCCGTCACGCTGGGCAGCGAGATGGCGGGCGGCATCCAGAACGTGTACGCGCAGGACCTCGTGTTCGAGAACATGAACTGGGCGACGAATCCGCTGAACACGGCGATCCGCCTGAAGACGAACATGAACCGCGGCGGCTTCCTGCGCAATTTTTACGTGCGCAACGTGAGCATCCCGAACGGCGTGCAGACGTCGCCGTCGTTCTATGCGTCGCTGCCCGGGTCCCCGATCGCGTCGAAGACGGTGGCCACGGCCGCCGGCGCCGTCGTCACGTTCGACTGCGACTACACGCCGCGCGCGGACAACGTGCGCGTGCGCCCGCCCGAGGTGCGCAACGTCCACATCTCGCGCGTCAGGGTCGGCAACGTCAGGACGAAGGATGGGTCGCCGGCGTCGTGCTTCCAGGCGTTCGTCATCCTGGGACCGGTGGCGTCCGACTACAACGGGTCGGCGCCGGCGCCGGCCGTGCTCCCGGTGCGCGACGTGACGATCACGGACTGCGATTTCGGCACGCCCGTGAACGCGGCGCATCCGTGGTACACCTACAATGTGCGGGGGTTGAAGCTGGCGAACGTGGTCATTGGCGGGAAGCGGTACGACACGAGCTTGTCGGCCTGACCGTTGCAGATGAAGCGTCATTCCCGCGCACGCGGGAATCCATACTGACCTTCAGATTCCCGTGCCGGTGCCTCTGGCGCACAGCATCCGAATCCGGAGGATCACCATGGGTTCCCGCCTTCGCGGGAAGTCGTTTCCGGCACTGCCGGAAACGACGGCCTTATGCTCTACAATGCCGTCACCTCTGGCTTGCATGGGATGGATGATGGCGACACCGGCGTTCAACTACGGCTCCGACGTGACGGGGCTGGTCTGGGGCTTCCTGTTGCAGGAAGCCGCGCCGGTGGCCCCCATCGACGCGAAGGAAGCCGAGGCCTGGTTGCGCGCCCCCGTCCCCGGGCAGTTCGTCTGGCTCCACTTCAACCTCTCGAACGCGGCCAGCGAGCGCTGGCTGCGCGCCCACGCCGGCCTGCCCGAGGAATTCTACGAGACCCTGCACCAGGGCTCGCGCTCCACCCGCATCGAGATGGCGGACGACGCCCTGATCGCCGTCGTCAACGACGTCCTGCATAATTTTTCGGTCGACACGGCCGAGATCTCCACCTTGTGGGTGCACGTGACGCCGCGTGGCGTGATCACGGCCCGGCGCAAGCCGCTGGAATCCATCGAGCGCCTGCGCCAGGACGTGCTGAACGGCGCGCCGCTGCGATCGAGCGTCGAACTGCTCGTGCACCTGCTGCGCGACCAGGCGGACGTCCTCGTCAACATCGTGCGCGACGCCGTGGCGCGGGTCGACGCCACCGAGGACCAGTTGCTGGCCGGCCGCCTCACGCGCCGCCGGGAAGACCTGGGCGCGCTGCGCCGGGTGCTCGTCCGGCTGCAGCGGCTGCTGGCGCCGGAGCCGGCCGCCCTCTTCCGCCTGCTGCAGCGCCCGCCGGCCTGGGTGACGCCGGAAGGCCGCCAGGAGCTGCGCCAGTCGACCGAGGAATTCACGGTCGTGCTGTCCGACCTCGCCGCGCTGCAGGAACGGATCAAACTGCTGCAGGAAGAGATCGCGGCCCGGGTCAACGAGGACAACAACCGCAGCCTGTTCCTGCTGACCATCGTGACGGTGATGGCGCTCCCGATCAACCTGATCGCGGGCCTGCTGGGCATGAACGTGGGCGGCGTGCCGCTGTCCCGGCATCCGCACGGGTTCTGGCTCGTGCTGGGTTTTACCGCCCTCGTGACGGGCGCGATCGCCTGGCTGTTGCTTCGTTTGCAACGTCCGCATTGATGTTTAACATGTCTTTACCATATCAAAACAAGATACACGCCCCTCCATTGGGCATAACTCGTTTCCCCCCATCACGTTAAGCTTCTTGCCACAGGAAAAGCCGCACGCCAGGGCAGCCGTGCGCGGCGCCACCGACGGTAGAATGGCCGCAAACACCGGCGCCAGCCTCTGCTTCCACCGGTACGCGCGTCGCGCCGCCCGCGGCTTTCCGTCCATCCGAATCGCAGAAGAAGACCATGTTCAATCCATCCGACCATCCGCACCGCCGTTACAACCCGCTGCAAGGCGACTGGGTCCTCGTCTCCCCGCACCGCGCCAAGCGTCCGTGGCAGGGACAGCAGGAAGCCATCGACCGCTCGGCCAGGCCCTCGCACGACCCGACCTGCTATCTGTGCCCGGGCAATACCCGCGTCAACGGCGAGAAGAACCCCGACTACACGGGCACCTATGTGTTCGAGAACGATTTCGCCGCGCTGATGCCGGACACCCCGGAAGCCGATCCGGGCGCCGACCCGCTGTTCCAGACGATGAGCGCGCGCGGCACGAGCCGCGTGATCTGCTTCTCGCCGGACCATGCGAAATCGCTGCCGCAACTGTCGCTGCCGGCCCTCGAAGGCGTCATCGACACGTGGTGCGCGCAGGCCGCCGAACTGGGCGCCAAATACCGCTGGGTCCAGGTATTCGAGAACAAGGGCGCCGTGATGGGCTGCTCGAACCCGCACCCGCACGGCCAGATCTGGGCCACGAGCTACGTCCCGAACCTGCCCGCGGCCGAAGACCGCCAGCAGAAGGCCTACCACGCCGAACAGGGCCGCCGCCTGCTGCTGGACGTGGCCGAGCGCGAGATCGCCGCCGCCGAACGTGTCGTCGTCCAGACCGAGCACTGGGTCGCCATCGTCCCGTACTGGGCCGCCTGGCCGTTCGAGACGCTGGTCCTGCCCCGCTTCGCCGTGCGCCGCCTGGAAGAGCTGCAGCCGGCCCAGCGCGCCGACCTGGCCGTGCTGCTGAAGCGCCTGACGACCCGCTACGACAACCTGTTCCAGACCTCGTTCCCGTACTCGATGGGCTGGCACGGCGCCCCGTACGGTATTCCAGACGCGGAAGCCGAAGGCTGGCAGCTGCACGCCCACTTCTACCCGCCGCTGCTGCGCTCCGCCTCGGTGCGCAAGTTCATGGTCGGCTTCGAGATGCTGGCCGAAGCCCAGCGCGACCTGACCCCGGAACAGGCGGCCGACCGCCTGCGCGCGCAATCCGAAGTGCACTACCTCGACACCGAATCCGACCAGACTACCTGACATGCAAGATAACCGACTCTCCCGTACCGCCGCCGCGTTCGAAACCGCGTTCGGCACCGCCCCCACCCTGTTCGTCCAGGCCCCGGGCCGCGTCAACCTGATCGGCGAGCACACCGATTACAACGACGGCCTCGTCCTGCCGTGCGCCATCGACTACCGCACCGCCATCGCCGCGAAACCGCGCAGCGACCGCAAGGTGCGCGTGGTGGCGGCCGACTACGGCGACGCGCACGACGAGTACGACCTCGACGCCCCGATAGCCCGCGTGGGCCAGCCGATGTGGGCCAACTACGTGCGCGGGGTCGTCGAGCAGTTCGTGAAGCGCGGCCTGCCGATGCAGGGCATGGACCTGGCCATCGCGGGCGACGTGCCGCAGGGCGCGGGACTGTCGTCGTCGGCGTCGCTGTCGGTCGCCGTGGGTCGGCTATTCGCGACCCTGCCCGGCTTCGAGGCGCTGTCGCCGATCGACATCGCGCTGATCGCGCAGGCGTCGGAAAACGACTTCGTCGGCACCAAGTGCGGCAATATGGACCAGATCAGCTCCGCGTGCGGCGTCGAAGGCCACGCGCTGATGATCGACTGCCGCTCGCTGGAAGTGAAGCCCGTGCCGGTGCCGGACAACGCCGCCATCATGATCTTCAACTCGAACGTGACGCGCGGCCTCGTCGACAGCGCCTATAACGTGCGCCGCGAACAGTGCGAAGCGGCCGCCCGCCACTTCGGCATTCCCGCCCTGCGCGACCTCGACCTGGCCACGCTGGAAGCCCGCGCGGCCGAGCTGGACCCGGTCGTGCTGCGCCGCGCGCGCCACGTGGTGACGGAAGACGACCGCGTGCTGGCCGCCGCCGCCGCGCTGGAATCCGGCGACCTGGTACGCCTGGGCGAGCTGATGGCCGCGTCGCATGCGTCGATGCGCGACGATTTCGAAATCACCGTTCCGGCCATCGACAACCTCGTCGACATCGTCAAAACGGTGATCGGGACGCAGGGCGGCGTGCGCATGACGGGCGGCGGCTTCGGCGGCTGCGTGGTGGCCGTCGTGCCGCACGCGCTGGTCGACGCGGCCCGTGGCGCCGTCGAGCGCGAATACCGCTCGCCGGACGGCAAGCCGGCCACGATCTATGTCTGCAAGCCGGCTGCCGGCGCGGGCAAGGTCAATCCATGACGTACGAGGCGGCGGCCAACCGCTATGGCAGCATGCCTTATCCGCATTGCGGCCGCAGCGGCCTGCGGCTGTCCGCCGTATCGCTGGGGTTGTGGCACAACTTCGGCGGGTTGGACGATTTCGAACGCCAGCGCGAGATCGTGCGCACGGCGTTCGACCACGGCGTCACGTGCTACGACCTCGCCAACAACTACGGCCCGCCGCCCGGATCGGCCGAGACGAACTTCGGCCGCATCCTCGCGCAGGACCTGAAACCGTACCGCGACGAGATCGTCGTGTGCACGAAGGCGGGCTACACGATGTGGCCGGGCCCGTACGGCGACTGGGGCAGCCGCAAATACCTCGTCGCGAGCCTGGACCAGAGCCTCAGGCGCATGGGGCTGGACTACGTCGACGTCTTTTATCACCACCGCCCCGATCCCGACACGCCGCTCGAAGAAACGATGGCGGCGCTGGACTGGATCGTGCGCAGCGGCCGCGCGCTGTACGCGGGCATCTCGAACTACAACGGCGAGCGCACGGCGGCCGCCGCGGCGGAACTGCGCCGCCTGGGCACCCCGTTCGTGATCCACCAGATGCGCTACAACATGCTGGTGCGCCAGCCCGAGGCGGACCTGTTCCCGGTGCTGGAACAGGAAGGCATCGGCGGCATCGCGTTCTCGCCGCTGGCGCAGGGCCTGCTCACCGACCGCTACCTCGGCGGCGCCCTCCCGGCCGATTCGCGCGCGGCCGGCAAGGTCGGCTTCCTCAAGCCGGAGCACATCACGCCGGAGCGCCTCCTGATCATCGAGGCGCTGAACCAGGTCGCGCAGGCCGGCGGACGCACGCTCGCGCAGCTGGCGCTCGGGTGGGTGCGGCGGCAGCCTTCGATTGCTTCGGTGCTGATCGGCGCGAGCAGGCCGCAGCAGGTGCTGGATGCCGTGCGGGCCGTGGAGATGGCGCCGCTGGCCGGCGACGAGATCGCGGCGATCGAGGCGATCCTGGCGTCGCAGTAGCCGCAGAACAAAAAAACGGCGCGCCGCCGCAGGGACCACGGCGCGCCGGCGGTAACGACAGGACGGCACCGCCGTACCGTCCCGATCTCCTGAAAGCGGTGCGCGCGCGGCTAGTGGAAGGTGAAGCCGCCGTCCACGTTGACGGACTGCCCGGTCACGTTGTCCATCGTGGCGAGAAAGAGCGCCATGCGGCCCATGTCCTCGGCGGTCTGGGCGCGGCCCTGCGGGATGAGCGTGAGCTGGTGGCGCGCCCAGGAATCCTCGACCGACTCCCCCTCCTTCTTCCATTCGTCGGCAAGGCGGTCCCACATATAGGTGCGCACGACGCCGGGACAGATGGCATTGACCGTGATACCTTCCTGCGCCACTTCCTTGGCCAGCGCGTTCGTGAAGCCCACCACGGCGAATTTCGACGCGCTGTAGTGGGCGAGATTGGGAAAGCCTTCCTTGCCCGCGATCGAGGCGACGTTGATGATGCGGCCCCACCCGCCCTGGCGCATGGGCCCCAGCGCGGCCCGGCAACCCAGGAACGTGCCCTTGGCATTGACGTCCATGACCACGTCCCAGTCCTTCTCGGTCAAGTCCGCCACCGGGCGGATATTGATGACCCCCGCGCAATTGACGAGGATGTCCAGCGTACCGAACGTCGTGACGGCCTCGTCGACCATGGCCTGTACCTGCGCGGCGTCGGTGACGTCCACGCGCCGCGTGACCGCGCGCCGGCCCAGCGCCCTGACCTCGTCGGCTGTCGCCTGCATGGCATCCTCCAGCAGGTCGGCGATCAGCACGTCGGCGCCGGCCCGCGCGAGTTCCAGCACGATGCCCTTGCCGATACCGCGCGCACCGCCCGTCACGATGGCCGAGCGCCCGGCCAGGGGAAGTAAATTCGACATATCCGTCTCCTCATCGTTGGTTTGTCCTGAACGTTGCTGCCGCCAGGCTGAACGCAACTAGCGTGCCAGAGCCGGTTTCGCCGGGCCCAGGCGGCATATCGGAGAGAAAACGGGCGATCGCGGGCTGCGCGTGCTACAGCTGTCGCAGCACCATCCGTATCGCGTCCGACAGGTGTCGCGGCGGGCGCCTCAGCACCAGTTCTTGTCGGGTTTCATGTCGAGGCGGTGCGCCGCATCGATCACGTCCTGCAGTTCCACCGGGTCGCTGAACGGATCCTCGTCCAGCGCGGTGACCCGGTTCAGCTCCTTCTGCCAGCGCCGCAGCTCGTCCACGTAAGCCTGGTCGGGGACCCGTTCGAGGTCGCCGCCCTTGTCGACGAGATCGTGGATGCCGTTGTGCACCCACTCGCCGGTATGCCAGTCCGGCATGTCGATACCGGGGAACAGGCAGATCCCCTGCAGGTCGATGCCGCGCCGGACGGCCGCCAGCGATTCGCACATCACGTCGTGCAGCCAGCCCGCGCGGCCGTGACCGAGGCCGCTCGTCTCGCCGATGATCATGGGCCGCCGATAGCGGTTCCAGACCGTCTCCAGCATGTCGCACAGCGGCGCGATGCGGTCGTCGTCCGGGGCCAGCGGCGCGTGGGGGCCATGCTCGCGGTATTCCATCTGCCCGAACGAATACGAATTCGCGCCAACGATGTCGAGCACCTCGGGCGCGCCGCCGAATTCGGGATGCTCGCGGCCGTACAGGATGTCCCAGGCGAGGAAGGTGTCGACTTCCGTTTCACGGCGTGCGGCCTCGGTCTGGTCGGGCCGGTCGCGCGGCGCCACGACGCGCACCAGCGGATCGACGTGCACCATGCGCGCGTCCGGATCGACCTCGCGGATCGCCTTCACGCCCGCGATGGCGGCGCGGCACAGCGCGAGCCGCAGTCGCATCCGGTCATCGCGCGCGCAGCGGTACGGCGCGGCCCAGCCCCACTCGCCGGCGCAGTACGAAAAGAACGTGATCTCGTTGATGGGCGTGAAGAAGTGCGGACCGCGCACCTTCGGCACCACGTATTCGGCCGCGGCGCGGCAGTAGCTTGCGAAGCGGTCCGTGAACGCCTCGTCGAACGGGTCCAGATCGTCCGGGTAGCCGTAGTGGCACAGGTCCCAGATGGGGATGACCTTGGATGCGTTCATTGCGGCGATGTACGGGTCGACGCATGAAAAGTCGTAGCGGCCGGCCTGGTCCACCAGCGGCCACGGGATGGCCTCGCGCGCGACGGCGATGCCGAGGCCGGCCAGGCGCCGGTAGTCCTCGGCGGCGTGGCGGTCGTGGGCGGTTTCCGTGACCAGGTTGCGGCGCACGCGGTCCTTGCCCCACAGGAAGGTGGAGCATTCGAAGCCGGACAGGAAGAAGGTCGGGAAGATGCCGGGGCGTTGGGTCACGCGGGTCTCCTTGGGCTATTCGGACGGGGCCGAGTATAGCCCGGCATCGCGAACCGGCCGTGCACGCTTGACCCGCGGAACAGCACCGCGGCTAGACGCCGCGCAGGCGCGCATGTACGTCGTCGAAGCACCCGTCGCGTTGCCGGACGTCGCCATGCTCACCGGCGCGGACGGCACGTTCCGCCTGTCGCTGCCGGCGCCGGGCGTGTACCGGATCGGCGTCAGCGCGGACGGGTATGCGCGGCAGACGGCCACCGTCGTCGCGGCGCCAGGGCCGCCGATCGCACTGTGGGTGACGCTGCAGCCCGAGCCGCACGGCTGAAGCGCTTACGCCCGGCTCACTTGCCGCGTCGCCGGCACGACCAGGTTACGGCGCATGCGGTCCTTTTCCCCACACAGCCCCCGACGCGCGGTTGGGGTTTTGCCACAATTGCAATTTACGGTATTGAATTTACCGGTATTTATTGCAAGATGGCAATTTGGTAACTTATACTGGAGATTGTCTGAATATTAAAAAATAATGCTGGAGAGAAGGAATGGCAGATACGACGAAGCCGAATTCGGCGCCGACATTTGTAGCCCGGGATGGCAAGCTGACTACGACGTTCGATACGGATTCGACCGATCGCCCATACGACATCGCTCTGCAACCGGATGGGAAAATCCTGCTGGGGGGAACCAGTAACGGCGAGTTCGCGCTCGCCCGGTACAACGTGGACGGAACGCTCGATACCACGTTCAGCGGTGACGGCAAACTCACTGCCCCGCTGAGCAGCAATATCTCGTCGGCTTATGTCGCGCCCCAGGCCGACGGCAAGATCATGGTGGTCACGCCTTACGTCGACCACCTGACGATAGCGCGCTTTCTCGCGAATGGCGACCTGGATACCACGTTTGGTTACTACGGAACGCTGAAGGCAGCTGACGACCCCTCGTACATCATGGATGTGGCGATACTCGATGACGGCAAGATCGTGACCGCAGGCACATATTATGGGTCGAAAAATGATTTTTCGATCAGCCGCTTCAACGTCGACGGCAAGCTTGACACGAGTTTCGGCACCAACGGCACGGCCTTCATCGACGTCGGCAGCAATGATTATCGGCCAAAAATGATAGTGCAGTCGGACGGCAAGATCCTGTTCAGCGGCACGGACACGATCAGTCCAGGCTCATACAGCGTGGTCCGTCTGAATTCGAACGGAACACTGGACAAGAGCTTCAGCGGAGACGGAAAACTCCAGCTGACGAGCAGCATTGGCAACCTTGGCCAAGCCGGCGCACTTGCCACGCAGGCGGACGGCAAGATCCTCGTGGGTGCATGGCTTTATGGCACGGCCATCGGCTCAAGCATGGCAGTGATTCGTTACAATGCGGACGGCAGCCTGGACACAAGCTTCAACGGTACCGGAACGGCCACCGTGTCCGGGGATATCATTTCGCCCAATTCTGTCACTGCCATCGCTGTCCAGAAAGATGGGAAGATCCTTGCGCTCGGTAAGCACGCGGCTTTCGACCAGGACAGCCACATTATCCTCGTTCGTTTCCTGCCCGACGGCACGTTGGACCGGGCGTTCGGCAGCGCTGGCACCGCAGATGCACACGTTTCGGGTACCCGTGCGGGCGTCTCCGCGCAGGCCGCGGGACTCCTGGTTCAGCCGGACGGCAAGATACTTGTGTACGGCGATGACGGGAGCGGCGGCAGCGATTTCGCCCTCGTCCGTTACGACGCGAACGGCAACGTCGACTCGACGTTTTCACCGCCCGCGAATACGCTCGATGGGAAGCCAGTCTATTCGGAGCCGTATTCCAGCACTTGGCTCAATCCCGTCGTCCTGGACGACGACGTCATGATCGTCGATACCGAACTAGCTGCCGTCGGCAGCTATAGCGGCGCCACCCTCACGCTCAAGCGCCACGAGGGCGCGCATACCGACGACGTCTTTTCTGCCAAGACCGGAGGGACGTTGTCCATGCTGTCGACCGGTAGCTATTTTTCAGTGGACAACGTGACGATCGGGACCGTCACGACCAACGGCGCGGGCACGCTGACCCTGACGTTCGCGAAGACGGCAACGCAGCCCCTCGTCAACAAGGCGATGCAGCAGATCGCTTACGACAACCTCGCCGATGCACCGCCGAAAAGCGTCCAGATCGACTGGACCTTCAGTGACGGCAACACCGGCGCGCAAGGCACAGGCGGCACGCTCAAGACGACAGGCAGCACGACGGTAACGATCGTCGGCAGGAACGATAGTCCACAATTCGTCAAGCCGATCCCGGATAAAAACGTTGCCCCCGCCATCGCCTTCAGCTATGTCATTCCGGAGGACACGTTCTCCGATCCGGACCACGATGTCCTCAGCTACAGCATTGCGATGTCGGACGGAAAGGGCGTGCCGCCCTGGCTCTCGTTCGACCCGGTAACACGCACACTGTCCGGCTCGCCGGATGGGTCCGGCGGCGAGACGCTGACGCTCCTCATCATTGCGAAGGACAACGGCGGCCTCAGCGCGCAAACGAACCTGACGCTGAAGATCGACGCCTCGACCAGCCATGTGGACGGCACGGCCGGCGCAGACAACCTCGTCGGCACGGCAGGCAACGACCTCATCCAGGGTTTCGCTGGCAACGACACCCTCGACGGCAAGACCGGCGCCGACATGCTGATCGGCGGCGACGGCAACGATACCTACTATGTCGACAATGCCGGCGACACCGTCAGCGAAACCGCTTCGGGCGGCACGGATACCGTCTACACCACGATTTCGTATTACCAACTGCCCGCGAACGTCGAATATGCGCGCGCGCTGTCGGGCGGCCAGGCTGACCTCACCGGCAACGAACTCGGCAACGTCCTCTATGCCGGCAGCGGCAACAATGTCCTGGATGGCGGCCTCGGCAACGACACGGCATCCTACGCCTACGCGACGACCGGCGTCACGGTCAGCCTGAGCACCACGCAGGCCCAGGACACGGAAGGCTCCGGCGTCGACACCCTGCGCAACATCGAGAACCTGGCGGGCAGCCGGTTCGACGATAACCTGCTCGGCAACCAGGACAACAACACCCTGAACGGCAGCATGGGCGCCGACTTCATGGTCGGCGGCAACGGGTCCGACATCTACATCGTCGACAACGTGGGCGACGTCGTGCGCGAAACGAACGCCGACCCGGTCAAGGGCGGCATCGACATCGTCAACGCGTCGGTCAGCTTCACGCTGGGCGCCAACGTCGAGAACCTGACCCTGACCGGCACCTCGCCCATTGATGGCACCGGCAACGCCCTCGCGAACAAACTGGTGGGCAACAGTGGCAACAACATCCTGGACGGCGGCGCGGGCGCGGACATCATGTCCGGCGGCCTCGGCAACGACACCTATTACGTCGACAATTCCGGCGACGTCGTTGCGGAAGTTGCCGCTGGCGGCACCGACACCGTCATCTCGACCGTGACGCGCACCCTCGGCGACAACCAGGAAAACCTGATGCTCGCGGGCACCGCCGCCATCAATGGCGCCGGCAACAGCCTGGACAACACGATCACGGGCAACAGCGCACGGAACGTGCTCACCGGCGGCGCCGGCGCGGACAAGATGTATGGCGGCCTCGGCGACGACTTCTATTACGTCGACAACGCCGGCGACACGGTCGTCGAGTCGAGCGACGCGACGCTCGGCGGGACCGATACGGTGAACAGCACCGTCAGTTACACGCTGGGCAATTACGTCGAAAACCTGACCTTGAGCGGCGCCACGGCCATCAACGGCGCCGGCAATGCACTGGCCAACAAGATTGTCGGCAACGGCGCCGCAAACGTCCTGAGCGGCGGCGATGGCGCCGACACGCTGGTCGGCGGACTCGGCAGCGACACCCTCGTCGGCGGCAACGGCAAGGACGTGCTGGAAGGCGGCAGCGGCAGCGACGTGTTCGTGTTCAACGCCCCGTCCGAAACAGGCACGACCAGCGCCGCGTGGGACGTGGTCAACGACTTCGTGCGCGGCCAGGACAAGATCGACCTGCGCGGGATCGACGCGAACACGGCGACCGTCGCCAACGACGCGTTCACCACGTTCATCGCCGGCACGGCGGCCTTCACGGCGGCCGGCCAGCTGAAATTCCTCAATGGCGTCCTGTACGGGAATACGGATGGCGATGCGTACGCCGAGTTCGCGATCCAGCTGACGGGCGTTACGCAGCTCACGACGGCCGACGTCGCGCTCTGACGCCGACCCGGCAAGCATCCACGGCGACATATCAAACACAGAATTGGAGAGAAAATGGCAGGCACGAACACCGCACCAACGTTCACAATCAGGGATGGCTGGATCAGGACCGCGATCGACAATGGGACGAACGATTACATCACCTCGGTCGCCATCGACAAGGATGGCAAGATCCTGGCCGCCGGCGGCAGCAGCGGTTGGGCCGCGCTGGCCCGCTACAACGCCGATGGCAGCCTCGACACGACGTTCAGCGGCGACGGCATCCAGGCGCTCAGCCTGGGCGCAAGCCTCGGCGGGGGCGTCGTCATTCCCCGGGCCGACGGCACGATCACCTTCGTCCATGACACGTTGCCCGGTTTCACCGTCGCCCATTTCCTCGCGAACGGCAACCTCGATTCCAGTGTCGCTTCCGCCGACTTTCCTGGCATCCTGTCCGCCGGCGTGCTTGTCCAGGACAACGGGAAAGTCGTCTCCGCCGGCTACGCGTCATCGGCGCCAGACGATTATTCGATCAACCGCTACAACGCGGACGGCACGTTCGATACCAGCTTCGGTACGACCGGCAGGGTCGTCGTCGATATCGGCCCGTATGACGACCTGGCCGGTGTGGTCGCGCAACCCGACGGAAAACTGCTGGTCAGCGGCGAATCGTCGTATTGGCCGACCAAGGAATTCAACCTGTTCCGCCTGAACGTGGACGGTACGCTCGACACGAGCTTCAGCGGCGACGGCAAGCTGACGATCGCCAGCGGCGGCGGTTACACCTACGTGAGCGAAGCAATGGCCCTGCAGGCCGACGGAAAGATCCTGGTGGCACTGGGGAACACGACGTCGCTGAACACGGCGACCGTCACCCTCTTCCGCTACACGTCGAACGGCACCCTGGACACGACTTTCCATGGCACGGGATCGTTCACGCTCAGGCCCGATGGCATCAGCGAGTACGATGCGGCGGCCATCTCGATCCAGAAAGACGGCAAGATCCTCCTGCTGGGCAATGCACACGACAGCGACGACACGCAGTACGCCTTCATCGCCCGCTTCCTCTCCGACGGCAGCCTCGACCAGACATTCGGCAACAAAGGCATGGCCACCGCCGCGGAACCAACGTCGCTGGCCGGCGGACTGCTGGTCCAGCCTGACGGCAAGCTGCTGGTCTACGGTCACACGAACGACGGCGATCTCGACTTCGCCCTCATGCGCTTCAACGCTGACGGCACCGTCGACCAGTCCTTCTCCGCGCAAGGCAATACGTTGGCCGGCACGACCACGTTCACCGAAGGTTCCCCAACCAGCCCCGCCAAGCCCGTCGTCCTGAACAGCGGCATCCAGGTCCACGATGCGGAACTGGCCGACTCGGGTTACAACGGCGCCAGCCTGACACTGGCCCGCCACGACGGAGCGAACACCGAGGACGTGTTCTCGGCCAGATCGGGCGGCACGCTGTCCGCGCTGACATCCGGCAGCGACTTTTCCGTCGGTGGCGTCACGATCGGCCACGTGACGGCCAATGGCGCGGGCAAGCTGACCCTGGCCTTCAACGCGAACGCGACGGAGACGCTCGTCAACACGGCGCTCCAGCAGATCGCCTACGCGAACACGTCCAATGCGCCCTCCTCGAAAGTGTTGATCGACTGGACGTTCAGCGACGGCAATACCGGCGCCCAGGGCACCGGCGGCGCACTCAACGCCGTGGGCAGCACCGCCGTGACGATCCTGGCCACGAACGACATCCCCGTCGGGCACCGAGTCGCGGACCAGAAGGCCGTGGACGGGGCCGCGTTCAGCTTCGTGATCCCGGACAGCACATTCACCGATCCCGACCATGACACGCTCAGCTACAGCGTCACCCTGGGGAACAACCTGCCGCTGCCGTCGTGGCTCAAGTTCGACGCCGCCACGCACACCCTGTACGGCACGCCGACTACGGCCGACATCGGCTACCAGTCGCTCCAGGCATCCGTCAGGGATGGCAGGGGTGAGGCCACAAGTACGTATTTCTCTATTAACGTGATCGCCAAGGCCGCGCACGTCGATGGCACGGCCGGCGCGGACAACCTCGTCGGCACCGCCAACGATGACGTCCTGCAGGGCTTCGGCGGCAACGACATACTCAACGGCAAGGCCGGGGCCGACACGATGACGGGCGGCGACGGCAACGATGTGTACTACGTCGACAACGCGGGCGACGTGGTCAACGAAAGCGCCAACGGCGGCACCGATACCGTCTACAGCTCGCTGAAATCCTACCACCTCACGCCGAACGTGGAATATGCGTTTGCATCGAGCGGGTACGGGGGCGACCTGATCGGCAACGAACTCAACAACGTCCTCTACGCCGATGGCAACAACAACGTGCTCGACGGTGGACTCGGCATCGATACCGCGTCCTTCGCCTATGCCGGCTACGACGTCGTCGTGAGCCTCGCCACGACGCTGCCGCAGAACACCAAAACGTCCGGCTACGATACGCTGCTCAACATCGAGAACCTGTCGGGCGGCCGCTACAACGACAGCCTGACAGGCAACCAGGAGAACAACACGCTGAACGGCGGCGCTGGCGCCGACACGTTGACCGGCGGCGACGGTTCGGACACCTACTACGTCGACAACGTGGGCGACGTCGTGCGCGAAACGAATGGCGACCCGGTCAAGGGCGGCATCGACACGATCAATGCGTCGGTCAGCTTCAAGCTCACCGGCTACGCCGAAAACCTGACGCTGACGGGCACGGACGCCATCAACGCCACCGGCAATTCGCTGGCAAATAAACTGGTCGGCAACAGTGGCAACAACATCCTGGACGGCGGCGCGGGCGCCGACGTGATGTCCGGCGGCCTCGGCAACGATACCTATTACGTCGACAATTCCGGCGACGTCGTCGCGGAAGTGGCCGGGGGCGGCACGGACACCGTCATCTCGACCGTGACGCGCACGCTGGGCGACAACCAGGAAAACCTGACGCTGGCCGGCACCGCCGCCATCAACGGCGCGGGCAACAGCCTGGACAACATCATCACGGGCAACAGCGCACGAAACGTGCTCACCGGCGGCGCCGGCGCCGACAAGATGTACGGCGGGCTCGGCGACGACTTTTACTATGTCGACAACGCGGGCGACACGGTCGTCGAGTCGAGCGATGTGACGCTGGGCGGGACCGATACCGTCAACGCCACCGTGAGTTTCGCGCTGGCCAATTACGTCGAAAACCTGACCTTGGGCGGCGCCGCGGCCATCAACGGCACCGGCAACACGCTGGCCAACAAGATCATCGGCAATGGCGCGGCGAACGTCCTGAGCGGCGGCGACGGCGCGGACACCCTCGTCGGCGGCTTGGGCAACGACACGCTGGTCGGCGGCCAGGGCAAGGACGTACTCGAAGGTGGCAGCGGCAGCGACGTGTACGTGTTCAATGCGGCGTCGGAGTCGGGCGCCACGAGCGCCGGCTGGGACGTGGTCAACGACTTCGTGCGCGGCCAGGACAAGATCGACCTGCGCGGCATCGACGCCAACACGGCGACCGTCGCCAACGATGCGTTCACCACGTTCATCGCCGGCACCGCGGCCTTCACGGCGGCCGGTCAGCTGAAGGTCGTCGGCGGCGTCCTGTACGGGAACACGGATGGCGATGCGGATGCGGAGTTCGCGATCCAGCTGACCGGCGTCACGCAGCTCACCGCGGCCGACGTCATGCTTTGACGCGGCGCGCGAACCAGGTCGCGAGCGCGGAGCCCGACAGGTTGTGCCAGACGCTGAACAGCGCGCTCGGCACGGCCGCCAGCGGGCTGAAATGCGCGGCCGCCAGCGCCGCGCCGAGGCCGGAATTCTGCATGCCGGTCTCGAACATCACCGCCTTGCGCTTGGCGAGGTCCATGCCGAACAGGCGCGCGAACGCGTAGCCCAGCGCGAAGCCGAGCAGGTTGTGCAGGATGACCGCCACGAACATCAGGAGGCCGTTCGTCAGCAGCTTGCTCTGGTTCAGGGCGACGATGATCGCGATGATCAGCACGATCGCCACCGTGGACACGAGCGGCAGCGCCTTCACGCTGGCCGCCGCCTGGCGGCGGAACAGGGTCTTGGCGACGATGCCGAGCGCGATCGGCAGGATCACCACCTGCACGATGTCCATGAACAGCGACGCCGTGTTAATAGGCATCCATGCGCCCGCGAGCAGCGACACGAGGGCCGGCGTGGCGAACGGCGCGATCAGCGTCGACACCGCCCCGATCGACACGCCCAGCGCCACGTCGCCCCGCGACAGGAACGTCATCACGTTGGACGCGGTGCCGCTCGGGCAGCAGCCGACGAGGATCACGCCGACCGCGATCTCGGGCGGCAGGCGCAGCGCGACGGCGAGCACGTACGCGATGCCCGGCATGATGAGGTAGTGCCCGACGACGCCGATGGCGACGTCCCTCGGCCGGCGGAACACGTCGCGAAAGTCTTCCGTGGACAAGGTGAGGCCCATGCCGAACATGACGATGCCCAGCAGTGGCGCGATCCACGATTTGTAGCCGACGAACAGGTTCGGTGCGAAGAAGCCGAGAGCGGCGAACAGCAGCACCCACAACGAGAAGGTCTTGCCGACGAAGGCGCTGGCTTTTTCGATTGCGTTCACCTTGGGGTCTCCGGGTCTGATAGGTCCGCCATTATATGTCCGCCACCCTGACCTTCGGCCGGTGCACCGCGGCGCGAATCGCGCTAGCATCGCCCCATCATGACCGATACTTCTCCCATCCGCCTGCCGATCGGCACCCGCGACGGCGTCGTCTTCGACGTCGTGGCCTGGGGGCCATCCCGTGCCGACGTCGACTTCAGCGTCGCCTGCATGTTCGAACACGAAGTGAATGGCGCCATGGCCGGCGGCCTGCTGGCGCTGGACCAGGCGCTCGGTGGCCAGCTCTCGCGCCTGCGCGCGGCGGGTGCGTTCCGCGCGCAGCCGCTGGAGACGCTGCTCGTCACCTCCCCACCCCCGGCCGTGGTGCCGCGCGCCGTGCTGGTGGTCGGGATGGGCGACCCGGCGCTGCTGGACGGTGAGATGCTGCGGCGCGCCTGCCGCGTGGCGATGCGCGAGGCGATCCGCTTCGGCGCCGTGTCGATGGCGTTCGCGCCCAGCGTGCTCGATGCCGGGCACACCGACAACGCGGCGCTGGACATGCAGCACGTGATGCTGGACGGGATGCTGGGCGCCCTGCGCGCGGAGCACATGCTGGCGGAAGCCGGCCTCGCGGCGGCGCCTTCCCTGCGCCATTGCACGTTCGACGTCGGTGCGCCGCGCGCGCAAGCCGCGGGCAAGGCGTTCGCGGCGGCGTTCGCGAGACTGGCTGCCTGCGCCTAGCCCCGCAGCGCCAGGTCGGCCACCAGCGCCACCCCCAGCCCGAACGACACCGCCTTCCAGAACAGCAGCGGACTCCGTTCGATCAGCGGCGTGCGCGTGCGCTGCGCAAAGGCGCTGTTCGGATGGTGCAGGTCGTACACGAATTCGGCGACGTCCTCGTAGCGCCGGCGCGGATCGATCTGCAGCGCCTTGTGCAGCGCCGCGTCCACCCAGCCCGGGATCGACGGATCGTGGTCGCGCGCCGGCGTGTACGCGAGCCGGCGCTGCGCCGCGCGCCCGGCCGCGCGCGGGATCTCCACGCCGTACGGCAGTTCGCCCGTCAGCATGAAGTAGGTGAGGACGCCCAGCGCGAACACGTCCGAGCGCACGGTCCCGTGCTCGCCGAGGAAGTACTCGGGCGCGGCGTACAGCGCGGCGCCCTGCAAGGTCCAGTCCTCGCCATGCGGCGCCATCTCGACGACGCCGGCCACGCTCACCGACCCGAAGTCGATGATGCGCGCGTTGCCGTCCGCATCGATCATGACGTTTTCCGGACGGACGTCCTGGTGCAGCATCTCGAGCCGGTGGAACGCGCGCAAGCCCTTCGCCACCTGGTCGACGACGCGGCGGACGGCGTCCAGGCCGGGACGCGCCTGGCTGCGCAGCCACTGCGCCAGGGTGACGCCCTCGATGTATTCGGCCGCGACGTAGACATGGCTGCGGCGCCGCGCCGGCGCGGCGGGTTTCACGACATGGGGACTGCGCACGCGTCCCATGATCCACTCTTCCATCACGAACCGCGCCATGTGGGCGCGGTCGCCGGCGAGGTCGATGGACGGCATTTTCAGGATGACGTGGGCGCCGGTGTCCGGGTCCTCGGCGAGGTAGACGTGGCTGCGGCTGCTGCCGTGCACTTCGCGCACGATGCGGTAGCCGTCGATCTCCGCGCGCGGCGCCAGCAGCGGCGGCAGCGGCAGGTCCGCCATCTGGCGCAGCAGCTCGGACGCCTCGCGCGCCTGCAGCGATTCGATGCGCACCAGCTGCACGGTGAGGTTGTCCGCGCTGCCGTTGTCCAGCGCGCGGTCGACGAGGCGGCGCGCGGCCGCGTCCAGGTCCGGCGCGTCCTGCAACGCGGCGTGCACGTCGGCGCCCGACACGTGTTCGTACACGCCATCGGTCGCCAGCAGGAACAGGTCGCCCGCTTCCAGCGCCACGGCGCGGTAATCGATGTCGACCTTCGCCTGCACGCCCAGCGCGCGCCCCAGGTAGCTGCGCTCGGGCGAGACCCACACGCGGTGGTCGGTCGTCAGCTGTTCGAGGCTGGCGCCCTGCGTGCCGGCGTGGACGCGGTAGATGCGCGCGTCGCCGACGTGGAACAGGTGCGCCGTGTTCGACTTGATGACCAGCGCGGAAAAGGTGCAGACGTGGCCGCAGTCCCCGTCAGTCCGGTCCTGGCCCTGCCGCGTGTGGGCGTACAGCCAGGCATTGACGGCCGTGAGCACCTTCTCGGCCGACGTCCTGACCGACCACGCGTCGGCGGTGGCGTAGTAATCGTCGAGGAAGGCCGCGACGGCGGTGGCGCTGGCGACGTGGCTGACGGCGCTGCTGCTGATGCCGTCGGCCAGCGCGAGCGCCGCGCCCTTGGTCGAGGCGAGCGGCGCACGCGGCATCACCATGCCGTGGCAATCCTGGTTGACGGCCTTGCGGCCGCGGTCCGTGTGCTGGCCGACAGACAGCGTCAATGGCTGCGACATGGAACGCCGGCGCGCGTGGTACGGCTTAGTTGAACGAACGCTTCGGCGCCGTCTTCACGTGCGTCGAGTACAGCGTCAGTCCGGTGAACGCGAGGCCGCCGACGAGGTTGCCCAGCACGGTCGGGATCTCGTTCCAGATCAGGTAGTCGAGGAAGGTGAAGTGCGCACCGGTCAGGATCCCGAACGGGAACAGGAACATGTTGACCACCGAGTGCTCGAACGCCATCGCGAAGAACAGCATCACGGGCATCCACATCGCGATGACCTTGCCGCCGACGGTCGTCGAAATCATGGCGCCGACGACACCGGTCGACACCATCCAGTTGCACAGCATGCCGCGGATGAACAGGGTGACCATGCCGGCGAAGCCGTATTCCGCATAGCCCAGCGTGCGCTTCTCGCCGATCGTGCCGATCGTCTTGGCCAGCACGCCGCCGTCGGTGTTGAAGCCGAACGTGAAGATATACGCCATCAGCACGGCCACGGTGAACGCGCCGAGGAAGTTACCGACGAAGACAACACCCCAGTGCCTGATCACGCGCGGCAGCGTGACGCCGGGACGCTTGTCGATCAGCGCCAGCGGCGTGAGCACGAAGACCCCGGTGAGCAAGTCGAAACCGAGCAGATACAGGATGCAGAAGCCCACCGGGAACAGCATTGCGCCGATCAGCGGCACGCCCGTCGCCACGGAGCAGCTCACGGCGAACACCGCCCCCAGCGCCAGGATCGCGCCGGCCATGAAGGCGCGGATCAGCGCATCGCGCGTCGACATATAGATCTTGGATTCGCCGGCATCGACCATCTTGGTCACGAATTCGGAAGGCACGAGGTACGCCATGAAAAATACTCCCCAGGGAGCCGCGCTGACGCGGCAGTGTTGATCGGTGATCCGGCGTCGGTTGCGCCGTCGAAGGGAGTTATGCAAGAAGCGGGCCCGATGCCCATCACGTGTGCATCCGGGGGGATTGTCACGGCGCGGCGCCGCTTGCTGGTGCAGCGACGCACCATTTGTGGAGACGCCGGTCGCGCGCATGCACGCGAACGAGGCATGACGGCCGGCGTGGTGCGGGCCGCCCCCGCGTGGGGCGCGATTTTCGTGCGCCCGCACCGATCAGGCGCCGAACCAGGCCGCGCACGCCGCGCGCAGGCCTGCCGCGCCGCCCTCTCCCGCCCACGCCACGTAGCCGTCGGGCCGCACCAGCACCGCGGACGGCAGCGGCGCCGCGCCGACGACGGGCAGGTCGCACACCCCGTCGAATGTCGCCTCGACCCGTTTGACGCGACCGCCGTCGATAGCGGCGCGCATCCCGAAATCCAGCAGCACCGGACGCGCATCGCGCAGCAGCGTGTAGACGCGGGTTGGCCCGGCGGCCGTGACGATGTCGAGGTCGGGCATGCGCCGCCCGAGCAGCGGATGGCCGGCGCCGGGGTCGTATCGGATGTCGAGACCGGAAATCATCGCGCCGAAGCGCTTGCGCGGTTCGTCCAGCGCGAGCATCTCGGCGACGAATTCGCCCAGCACGGGCGTGCGATCGTCGGGGCGCCGCAGCACGCCCTGCGCGATCGTGTTGCGCAGCACGCGCGCGGCGGCGGGATGGCGCTCGGCCTGGTACGTGTCGAGCAGAGACTCGGGCGAGATGCCTTGTATTACCTGCGCCAGCTTCCAGCCCAGGTTGACGGCGTCCTGCACACCGAGGTTCAAACCCTGCCCGCCCAGCGGCGGGTGGATGTGCGCGGCGTCGCCGGCCAGCAGCACGCGGCCCTTGCGATAGCTGTCCGCCTGGCGCACCGCGTCGCTGAAGCGGGACAGCCACGTGGGCGAGTGAACGCCGAAGTCGGTGCCGTAGACGGCCTTCAGCCCGGCGGCGAGTTCGTCGAGCGTGGGCTCGCCGCTGGCCTGCGGGTCGCGTCCCGCCAGCACCACGCCGACCGTCTCGCCATCGTCCATCATCGACATGGCATGGCGGCCGGACGCGTCCTCGTGGAAGCCGGGCACGGGCTTCTCCGTCATCCTGACCTCGGCGATGATCCAGCTCGTGGAGGCGTCCCAGCCCGGAAAGCCGATGCCGGCCAGCTTGCGGATCCGGCTCCGGCCACCGTCGCAGCCGACCAGCCAGCGCGCACGCATCCGGACGCCCTGCGTCGTCGCGACGTCGACGCCGCCGTGGTCGCACGCAATGCCTTCCACGTCGCAGGCGCGATACACCCGCACGTTCAATTCATCGGCCCAGGCCGCGAGCAGGCGTTCGGTCTTTTCCTGCGGCAGCGCGAGCAGGTAG
>JBJMVU010000356.1:0-2641 GCA_045810485.1 Massilia sp.
GACCGCATGCAGCTGATCGGGAAGTGCGGCATCAGGCTGCTGTCCAACAAACGCCCGCAGCACACCATCCAGCACTACGACACGAGCGCCGCGCACATCGTCGCATCCGCCGAGGAATCGCTGCGCCAGCTGCACACCGACCGCCTGGACCTGCTGCTGATCCACCGTCCCGATCCGCTGATGGACTTCGACGAGATCGCCGACGCGTTCTCCCGCCTCAAGCAGGACGGCAAGGTGCTGCACTTCGGCGTCTCCAACTTCAGCCGCCACCAGTTCGAGGCGCTGAACCGCCGTATCGAACTGTCGACGAACCAGGTGGAATTCTCGCCTCTGCACGTGGCGCCGATGTTCGACGAGACCTTCGACGGCCTGCAGGACAAAGGCGTGGCGCCGATGATCTGGTCGCCGCTGGCCGGCGGCCGCCTGTTCACGTCGAACGACGCGAACGCGGAAAACCTGCGCCTCGTGATCAAGGACATCGCCGACCGCCTGCACCAGCCGTTCGCCAGCGTGGTGTTCGCGTGGATCATGCAGCTGCCGTCGCGCCCCATTCCGCTGACGGGCAGCGGACGCATCGAGGCGATTGCCGTCGCCGTGGCCGGCACCACGTTCCAGCTGTCGCGCGCCGACTGGTTCACGATCCTGCGCGCCGCGCGCGGCCACGAGGTCGCATAAGAGTCTCCTCCACCATGGGCGAACCCCTCAAGATCGTGGAAGGCCGCGCGCTGACGGCGCAGCAGAAGAAGGACCTGCTGAACCGCCTCGCGCGCGTGGAAGGCCAGCTGCGCGGCGTGCAGAAGCTGATCGCGCTGGCCGACGCGCCGTCCGACTGCGACGCCGTGGCCCAGCAGATGGCGGCCGCGCGCAAGGCGCTGGACCGGTCGTTCGTGCAGCTCCTCACCGCCAGCATCGTCACGCAGACCGGCGATGCGCAAGACGTCGAGGCGGCGAAGGCGGCGGCGGCGCGCCTGGCCGCCATGTTCGACAAATTCGCGTAATGCATCGTGGGCTCGGGGAGCCTACGCCGGCCGCGCCCACGCTACGGCCGGTTCCATTCGTAGGGTGGTGATTCAGTCCACGGCTTCGTCGTCGTAAACCTTCGGCGGCGCGATCCTGGTCCATCCGCTTTTCCACGCGATGTTCAACAGCAGCGTCGCGCTGATATAAAACACGAAGAACAGCGCGAAGAAGCGCGTGCGCAGGAGCGCCAGCAGCGCGATGCAGACGACGAGCGCCACGAGGGCCGCCTTCGATTTCGGCTGCTTGGAGCTGGGAAAGCGGATCGTCGACACCATCAGCGTCCCCACCGCGACCATCAGCAGCATGACGAGGAAGGCGCCGGCCAGGTCGGCCACCGGGTCGGGCCACGCGACCACCACCGAGGCCACGCAGGCCGCGCCGGCCGTGATCGGCATGCCGACGAAGTAGCGCGGGTCCGTCTTCCCGACCATCACGTTGAAGCGCGCCAGGCGCAGCGCGCCGCAGGCCACGAACACGAAGCACGCCAGGCCGCCCATGCGCACGAGGGTCGGATGCGCGGCGCCCATCTGGGCGAAGCCGTAGCAGTACAGCAGCAGGCCCGGGGCGCAGCCGAAATTCATCACGTCGGCGATGGAGTCCAGCTGCACGCCGAACGCGGACTGGGTGTTGGTGGCGCGGGCGACGAAGCCGTCGAGGGCGTCGAACACGCCGGCCAGCACCAGCAGGATCGCGGCGAGGCGATAGTCGGACGGATCGCCCACGGGCGCGTTGTCGACCGAGATCACGATACTGCCGAACCCGCAGGCGATCGAGACGATCGTGCCGATCGCCTCGGACAACGGTGGCTACCGGGCCATCCGGGCGGTCGTCGACCAGATCCGCGCGGTTGTGCGGGCAGGGGCGCCGGCCGGGCTCAACGTGCAGATCGCCGGTCCGGCCGCGGTGGACGCCGACCAGTCGAAGGTGTTCAAGAGCATCGACGGCACCCTTCTCTACACCACGCTCGCGGTGGTCGTGGTGATCCTGCTGCTCACCTACCGCAGCCCGGTGTTGTGGCTGCTGCCGGTGGTGAGCGCGGGCGGCGCGCTGATCGCCGCGCAGGCCGTCGTCTACCTGCTCGCCGAACACGCCGGGCTGACCGTCAATTCGCAGAGCGCCGCGATCCTGACCGTGCTGGTGTTCGGTGCCAGCACCGACTACGCGTTGCTGCTGGTCGCCCGGTACCGCGAAGAGTTGCGCCGGCACGAGGACCGGCACGAGGCGATGGCCGTCGCCCTGCAGCGGGCCGCGCCGGCGATCATCGCCAGCGCCGCCACCGTGGCGATCGGCATGCTGTGCATGACCATCGCCAGGATGAACCCCACCAAGGGCATGGGACCGGTCAACGCGGTCGGCATCGTCGTCGGCCTGCTGGCCATGCTCACCTTGCTGCCCGCGCTGCTGGTGATCCTCGGGCGATGGGTCTTCTGGCCGGCTCGGCCGGCGGTCGGCTCCGCCGATCCGACCAGCCGGGGAATCTGGTCCCGGGTCGGCAACGCCGTGGCCCGACGGCCCCGGCCGGTATGGATCGCCACCGCCCTGATCCTCGGCGCCCTGGCGTTCGCGGTCACCGGGATGAAGGCCAACGGGTTGACCTCCGCACAGTCGTTCGTCAACAAGC
>JBJMVU010000357.1:0-8858 GCA_045810485.1 Massilia sp.
AGGAAGGCGTCGTGCCACCAGCTGCTAATGGTGTCGCTTGCGCGTTCCAGCGCGGCCTGGGTGACGAGCCGGTTCGACTTCTGGATGTTGACCTGCCGTGATGCCGGCATCAGGTTCCATGCGTCTCCGCAAGGCCAGGCAGCGAACGGGAAGCAGTGGTCGACGTCGTATTCGTCGCGCAGGCGCGTTCCCGACCAGACGCAATACACAGGCTTGCCGGCCGCACGCATGCGATCGACCGCCGCCCTGGCGAAGCTGGTGTCGCGCGCGGGATCCACCCATGCGAGCAGCGAGTGGGCGAGGGCGCGAACATCCGGTCGTCCGTCGTTGCAATAGGACTCGATCAGCCTGACCCACTCCGACACGAGCACGGGCTCGATCCACACGTTGTAATGCGTGAGCGCCTGCCAGATCTCGAGCGGGATGCGGAAGTCGCCGAGACTCCACAGGAAGGTTTCGTCGATCTGCAGCGGGGACGGCGTCGGCATCATGCGGCGCCGCGTGACGTCGAAGAGCGGCTTGTCGCTTGCGGGCCAGCGCAGGTAGTTCGCGGGCATGTTGCGGATCACCTGCGAAATCTCGGAAAGACTCTGGTGCAGGTGCTTCGCCGTCTGGTCGCTGAACACGGAGCCGATCCGCAGTTCGACCGCGGTGACGGACCGCAGCGAGGTGAAGCTGTTGGTGACGAAGCCCGGGCCGGTTCCGAGTCGCGTGGGCGGCATCTGGGGCAGGGCATGTTCGATCAAGGGCTTGTACATGCGGAGCCAGAACAGCGATACGAGACCCAGCGGCACGACCACCGATTCCGCATCGTAGCGGGCCAGTCCCGCCGCGGTATCGGCAATGCGTGCCAAGACGCGCAGCAGCGCGATTTTGTACGTCGACGACTTTTCGTCCACGAGGATCAGGTGCCGCAGCAGAGGCAGGGCGCCGAGACCGTCGTCGGGAAGACCCAGCACGACGTTCGTCCACGACACCTCGTTCCGTCCCAGCTTGTCCTGGCTGTCGCTGGTGTGGACAATGCGCAGCCCGAATTGCTGGGCAAGGCCGGCCAGTTCAGGCAGCGAGACCTCGTACATCGCGCGTTCGGTGTCGGGCGCGCCGAGCCGGAGGCTGATCGCGATACGTCCTTTCGGCGCCAGCAGCGTCGCCAGCTTGCGCAGCGCGCGCTGGCGATCGGATGGAGGAATGTGCATCCAGACGGCGGACAGCAGGATGAGGTCGAAGCTCAGGCCGAGGCGGCGGACCTTCGCGAGATCAGGGAGGCTGTCGGAAAGCCACTGGATCCGGCTCGACGTGTGTTTCGCACGTGCGTGGGCGAGCATGGCCTCGGACGGCTCGACGGCCACGACGTCGTATCCTTTTGCCGCGAACCACGCCGCATCCCGGCCGGAACCTGAGCCGATATCGAGAACCGTACTGCCCGGCGCCGGCAGTATGGCGATGAGGTCCGCATGAACGTCCTCAAATGACAGCGACTCGTACCGAGTGGCCAGCCGAGTTGCGTGCTGTTCGTAATAGGGAATAGCGGACATCGGCTATTGTCGTTGCTGTTGAGCTAACGGCTATTGTAATGCGGAACTGTTCAATATCCATAATTTGTTTCAAGTAGGTAACTTTTAACAAAATCGGCAAACAAATTTCGTCGCGACGAAATCCCAGTGTTCGTCATGACGAATTCCCAGCCTGGTACGCGCCTCGGCGAGGGTCATGACAGGATACTTCCCAAAAGGTTAGCCGGTTTTTTCTGCCGTTCGGCTGTCTGCAGGCCATGCGCCAGAATTTTGTCCCGTTCGGCATGACCTCGAGATACATGCCTTCACCGTCGCCCAGGGTGTAGGTCTTGTCCCTGGGCTTGGCGTTCCGGATAGCGGCGTCCGTCAGAGGCGTGCAGATCTTGGGCATTTTGGATCCATGACGTGCGGCGTTTTTTATCCATAAGCGAAATTGGATCCAAAAACGCCGGCTGGTAATGGACGAGCTCAAACTTCGGCGCACAAAAAAACCGCGTTCCCAGAGGGAGAAACGCGGTTTCTTGGACTTTGCGGGACTACTACGGATGAGTAGGTGGTGCCTCCGGCCGGAATCGAACCGGCACGCCTTTCGGCGCTTGATTTTGAGTCAAGTGCGTCTACCAATTCCGCCACAGAGGCTGCAAGCGCAGGCGCGCATATTAGCACATGGAATGCAAAACTGACCAGAGTGCGTGCGCTCGGCAGTGGGCGCAGGGGGCGTTCCGGCGTATGATCTCGCCTACCTGAGCAATCGCGCCGTCCGGCAAGGCGGCCTGTACGATGAAGAATAAGAAAATACGCGAGATCATCCTCGGCAAGCCGCTCGACCCCATGAAGAGCGAGACGCGCCACTCGATGGCCCTGGTCGCCTTCCTCGCCTGGGTCGGGCTCGGCGCGGACGGCCTGTCCTCCTCGTCGTACGGTCCGGAAGAAACCTTTCGCGCGCTCGGCGCCCATACCCACCTCGGCCTGTACATGGCCGTCGCCACGGCCGTCACGGTCTTCATCATCGCGCTCGCCTACAACCAGGTGATCGAGCTGTTCCCGACCGGGGGCGGCGGCTACCGCGTGGCCACCAAGCTCGTCGGACCGTATCTCGGCCTCGTGTCCGGCTGCGCCCTGGTCCTCGATTACGTATTGACCATCGCGATCTCGATCGCGTCCGGCGTCGATGCGCTTGCGTCGTTCCTGCCGCTCGGCTTCCAGCCTTATAAACTCTGGGCCGAGGCGTTCTTCATCGGCCTTTTGATCGTGATGAACCTGCGCGGGCTGAAGGAGGCGATCCAGATCCTGCTGCCGATCTTCCTCGGCTTCGTCGCCACGCACCTCGTGCTGATCGTGTACGGCATCGTGGCGCATGCGTCGCACCTGCCGCAGCTGGTGCCCAACACCATGGCCGAGACGGGCTCGCTGGCCGGCGAGATCGGCTGGGCCGGCGTCGCCGGCATGCTGCTGCTCGCGTATTCGCAGGGTGGCGGTACCTATACGGGCCTGGAGGCCGTGTCGAACAACGTCAACCTGCTGGCCGAGCCGCGCGTCCGCACGGGCAAGATGACGATGTTCTACATGGCCCTGTCGCTCGCCGTCACGGCCGGCGGCATCATCCTGCTGTACCTGCTGTGGGATGCGCGGCCGACCGCGGGCGAGACGCTGAACGCGACCACCTTCCGCAGCATCATCGCCAGCATGGGCCTGGGCGGCGAGCTGGTGAACAAGATCGTGCTCGCCGTCGTCCTCGCGTTCGAGGCCGGGCTCCTGTTCGTGGCGGCGAATACCGGCTTCCTCGGCGGGCCGTCGGTGCTGTCGAACATGGCGGGCGATTCGTGGGTGCCGCACCAGTTTCGCTACCTGTCCACGCGCCTCGTCACGCAGAACGGCATCCTCGTGATGGGTATCGCCGCGCTGGCGATCCTGTTCTGGACGCGCGGCCAGGTCACGCTGCTCGTCGTGCTGTATTCGATCTCGGTGTTCCTCACGTTCGCGATCTCGCTGTTCGGCCTGTGCCTGTACTGGTGGCGCCATCGCAAGGACGCGCGCTGGGTGCGCCGCTTCCTGCTGTCGCTGGTCGGATTCGTCATCTGCGCGGGCATCCTCGCCGTGCTGCTCGTCGAGCGCTTCACGCAGGGCGGCTGGGCCACGGCGCTGATCATCGCCGCCATCGCCGGCCTGTGCATCTTCATCCGCAACCACTATCGCGAAACCAAACGCGCCATCCGCTCCGTCGACCGCGTGTTCGCCAACCAGCCGTTCGGTCCGGTGACGGAAGCCGTCGAGCCGGAACCGGATGCGCAGACGGCCGTTTTCATCGTCGGCAACTCGCGCGGCGGCGGTTTGCATGCGCTGCTGTGGGTGTTGCGCATGTTCCCCGGGCACTTCAAGAACTTCCTGTTCGTGAACGCGCGCACGGTCGACTCGCATGCGTACGGCGGCGAGGGTGCGCTCGAGAAGATGCGCAAGGATGCGGCGCGGACGCTGGAATACTTCGTCGACTTCTGCCAGAGCCACGGGATGGCGTCGGCATCCTACATCGGCTTCGGCACGGATGCGGTGGAAGAAGTGACCCGCATGTGCGAGCAGATCAACCGCGAGTATCCGAACACTATTTTCTTCACCAGTAAATTGATCTTCGCATCTGATAACTGGTTTACGCGCCTGCTGCACAACCAGGCCTCCCTGGCGGTGCAGCGCCGGCTGCACCTGGAAGGCTTGCAGATGGTGATCCTGCCGATGAAGGTGTGAAGCGTCCTAACAGCTGAGTTGCCGGCGCAGCGCGCGCAGGGTGCGCATCGGGCCGGTGACTTCGAGCATGTGGTCGCGCACCGTCACCGTGATGTCGCCTCCCTGCCGTGCCGGCCAGCGTGCCGAAGGCATGCGGTAGCGTACGGTGCCGGGACCGCATTCGGACCGCGCGTAGCCGAGCCGCTCCATCGCATCGTCCAGCGTGCCGACCAGGTGGCAGGCCGAAAAGCGCGTCGTGACCTCGAATCGGCCGGGGAGCGCGCGCGCGGCCGTCGGCAGCAGGCCGCCCAGCAGCACCGGCACGACGATGTAGCCGAGCGGCGCCGTCGGATCGACGATGTGGAAGGCGATGACCAGCGCGGGCAGGCCCAACACCATGCTCAGCAGGAGGGACGCCAGGCGCTGCGCGGGGTCGACGGCGCCAAGGCGATGCGGTCCCTTCCGGACGCGTTCGATTTCGGAAAATGTCACGCTTTTCATGAAGTGTCCTTTCGTTGAACGGCGGCTGGGACCGGCTACGAACTCCATTTTGATCAAGCGCCCCCACGGCGGATTGACTTCCCTCAAACTCGCTTTTTCCGGGAAGAATCGTTCTGAAATGAAAAATTCCAAGTAGGAAAATTCTTTTCCGTTAAGAAATGGCGGAAATTTGTGCGAGATCTAACTGTTAGTCAGGCTTTCGGAACTTAAGCTGTGCCAACGGATCGGTGTAAAGACACCTGCTCCTGGATAGCGAGTCCGATTAATCTCACAACGGAACTATCATGAAACTCAAATCTCTCGTTCTGGCCATGGTCGCGGGCGCGGCCCTGACGGCGCAAGGCGCGGGGGCGGCGACGGTCAACCGCACGGCCCCGATCGTCACGGCGGACGATGGCCTGGGCGGCGTCAATGCGCATTTCGGCGATACGTTCGCGCAATCGACCACCGGTAGCACCTTCACCGACACCTTCACCTTCGACGTCGGCACGCCGTTCGATGCGGCCGCCTCGCTGACGTCGTCCTACCTGAACACGCCGCAGACGAAGGACCTCTTGATCACGGGCCTCTCGCTGTACCACTACGACCCGGTCACGAAGGCCGTGCTGGGGACCGCCATCGCGGGCATCGACCTGACGGGGACGGCAGCCGACGCGCCCGATTCCTGGACGCTGAGCGGTACCGGACTGGCGAGCGGCGCCTACGCGATCCAGGTGAATGGCGAAGTGCGCGGCATCGGCGGCGGGGCATTCGGGGCCGACCTGACGGTCTCGCCGGTGCCGGAGCCCCAAACCTGGGGCATGCTGCTGGCCGGCCTGGGCGTGTTGACGACGCTGGCATGGCGCCGCCGCCAGCCCGCGCGCGTGCGCGTGGCCGTCCGGCCGATGCGGCGCCGCTGAGCGATCAGGTCAGCGCACGCGCCGGTACAGGCGGAAGCGTTCGTCGCGGTCGGACGGGCGGCGGCCTTCCCACAGCAGCGTCCAGTCGCGGCCGTGGAACGGCAGCGCCGCGCCGCCGCGCACGACTGCGCCGTTCTGCATCGAACCCGACTGGGCGGGAACCTTCTGGCCGACGCTGTCCTGCAGCAGCATGTAGCTGCACGTGTTGCCGTCGACGGGGGCGAAGGGCAGGTGGCCGAAGTAGGCGAACGAGGCGCGCTGGGGCGCACCGACGTTCGTGTCGATGCAGTCGGCGCCGGCCGGCAGGCGCGCGGCGATCTGCTGGGCCACGCTGGCGTAGCTCTTGCCGTAGTTCAGGTCCGGCAGGAACAGCGTCATCAGGAGGACCCACAGCAGGATCAGGCCGCCCGACGACAGCACCACGGCGCGCCACAGCACGGACGGCTGGCGCGACAGGCGCCAGTGCACGAGGAAGATCCAGCCGACCGTCGTCGCGGCCGCGACGAGGAAGGCGACGATGCCGAATTCCGGCTTGAATCCCGGCACCAGTTTGAGGGCGTTCTTGGCCAGCTGCGCGGGCCAGCCCGTCAGCTTGGCGATCCAGAACATCCAGACGAGCCCGCCCAGCAGGGTCAGCACCATCACCGAGAACCAGTCGATCGCATTGATCGCGCCGCGCTTCATCGTCGGCAGCCCGAACGCGGCCATCAGCGCCATCGGCGGCAGCAGTTTCAGCAGGTCGCCGCTTTCCGGAATGGGATCGCACAGGATCACGAGCGCCAGCACGCCGACGAAGCAGGTCGGCAGGATGATGTGCAGCAGCTGGCGCTGACGGCGCCAGGCCCACGCGGCCCAGGCGGCGAACGGCCAGGCCGGCCAGAAATACCAGATGCCGGCGCGGAAGAACGCCTTGGTCGCATGCCAGCCCGGCACGCTCAGTTGCTCGGCATTCCACGCGAGCCAGCCGCCGACGGGCGACAGGCCGTACGGATGCGCCAGCGTGGCCGGAATGGCCCACACGAGCGTGATGAGCAGCGCCGTGCCCGCGGCCTGGCCGAGATGGCGCAACGTGGGGGCCGACGGCAGCTTGAGGAAGCGGGTGCACAGGTAGAGGGCGGCCAGCAGGGCCAGCGGCGGCGCGTAGCCGCGTGTCAGCGTGAGCAGGCCCAGCGCGATGCCGACCTGGACGGCGTTGCGCGGGGTGCCGTCCTCGATGTAGCGTACCGAGCGGAACAGGAACCAGGACAGCAGCGCGCCCTGCAGGGTGACAGCCAGCGTCTCGTGGCTGTGCAGCAGCAGGCCGAGGCAGCCGAGGTAGATCAGGACGGCCGTGTCGGCCAGCGTGCGGCCGTAGTCACCCGGTTCCGGCTGGCCGCCGAAGGCCAGGCGCAGCGGCTGGGCTTCCGAACGCCGGCCCAGGTGGAACGCGGTGTGCCATAGCGAGATCGTGCCCAGCGCGAAGATGCCGATGGTCGAGATGCGCGCCCCGAGCACGTCGCCCACGAGCCAGCCGAACAGCTTGATGCACAGCGCCCCGAGCCAGAACGCCAGGGGCCCTTCCTCGGGCGCGGGCAGGCCGGCGATGTGCGGCATCAGCCAGTCCTGGATGCCGCCGTGCGCCATCGTCCACATGATGCCGAAGCTGGCGGCGTCATCCTTCCACGGATCGCGCCCGATCAGGCCCGGCAGGATGTACAACAGGCCGAGTGCGTACAAAGCCCAGCGTGGCAGCGCGAGGGTGGCGGCGGCGGGTAGGCGGACGGGTTTCATCGATAGCGCGAAGTGATGCAATAAATTAATGTCGCGTAGTATAAGGGGCAGCGTGGCAACGCGTCGCGGGTGGTATTGCTACGAGGCGTAACGGCGAAAAAAAAGGAAGCCCCGAGGCTTCCTTCTTGGAAGCCCGAAGGCTTCCCGAGTGTTCGCTCGTCGGGCACTTAGCCGTTGGCGACGCTGGTCTTCGAACCGACCGCGCCGAACTTCTGGCGGAATTTTTCAACGCGGCCAGCGGTGTCGACGATCTTGTGCTTGCCGGTAAAGAACGGGTGCGATTCAGCGGACACCTCGATCTTGACCAGCGGGTAGTCTTTACCTTCGAAATTGATGCTTTCGCGGGTAGAGATGGTCGAACGGGTGATGAATTTGAAATCGCAGGAGAGGTCGTGGAACACGACTTCGCGGTAATCCGGATGGATATCGGTCTTCATGGTTTTGCCTTGATTAAGTTGGTAGCCAAACGGCACTTCGTCGGTCGACCTGCTTCTTGACCCGATTGCCGATCACTTGCCAGGGTTGGATACGGAACCGGCGATTATAAGCCAGCCGTGCTCCCAAGGCAACCGGCGCCTTGCGGACGCCGCTCAGGCGCCGTGCAGGCGCGACATCATGGTGAGGATCATGCCGCCGAAGCCGATGACCATCGTGATGGCTGTTGCCGCCATCCACTTGCTCAGGTGAGCCGATTCGCCATGGATGTCGGCCTTGAGTTCGGCCTTCAGTTCCGACAGGTCTGCTTTGTTGGGTAACATGGTCAGCGTGGTGTCGAAGCGGGTTTCGAGAACCGTCAGCCGGCGGTCGAGCAGCACGTCCTTGGTGTGCGCCGGGACGTCGCGTAGTTCGTTGAACATCATCTTGGCCTCCTTGGTTGTCTTGGTGCGGATTTTCCGCGCCTGGACACTCCCCGGCTTGACCTGGATGAATCGTAGTGCATAAAACAGAAAAGGCGAGTACGACTCGCCTTTTCCGTTCGATGCCAGGGCTGGAGGATCAGCCGCCGCGACGCATCAGGTCGAAGAATTCGACGTTGGTCTTGGTCGCGCGCATCTTGTCGAGGATGAACTCCATCGCCTCGATCTCGTCCATCGAGTACAGCAGCTTGCGCAGGATCCAGATCTTTTGCAGTTGGTCCGGCTTGATCAGCAGTTCTTCGCGGCGGGTACCCGACTTGTTCAGGTTGATTGCCGGGTAGACGCGCTTCTCGGCCAGGCGGCGCTCGAGGTGGACTTCCATGTTGCCGGTGCCCTTGAATTCCTCGTAGATCACGTCGTCCATGCGCGAGCCGGTCTCGATCAGCGCGGTCGCGACGATCGTCAGCGAGCCGCCTTCCTCGACGTTGCGGGCGGCGCCGAAGAAACGCTTCGGACGCTGCAGCGCGTTGGCGTCGACACCGCCGGTCAGCACCTTGCCCGAGGCCGGGATCACGGTGTTGTAGGCGCGCGCCAGGCGG
>JBJMVU010000358.1:0-25245 GCA_045810485.1 Massilia sp.
CGACACCGCTGACCCACAACACCGACGTCTACGATCCTTCCGAGCTGACGCTCATCACGAGCAAGAAGAAGAAGGACACGCAGTGGGCGCAGCCGATCTTCGTGCTGCAGAGAAGGCGCGAAGGGGAAGAGGCGCAGGCGGCCTGATTCCCTTTCATGATGGCTGCAGCGGCCGGCGTTCCTGTGGGCGCCGGCCGTTTTGCGGGTGGGCCTGCGGCGCCGCCAGGTGGCGCAACAGCACCTCCCGCGCCGCTTCGCCGATGTCCCGCCAGTACGCGCGCCGCAGCGCCGCGCGCTTGCGGTGTTTCGACGGTATTTCAGCCAGCGGTCTGGCTTCGAACGGCAGGGCGATGTGCCACGCGCGGCCCGGCATCTCGGCGCCGCCCAGGTTGCGCCAGAAGCCGTCGTAGGCGGTGGCGAAATACTTTTCGCCGGACGGCGCCCACGCGCAGTGCCAGGCCGCCTTGACGGCCACCACGTGGTCCATGCCGAGCGCCTGCGCGATGCCCTGCAGCGCGGCGCAGCAGAAGAAGCCGGGCGTCGTGACCAGCGGCGAGTTGGGCGGGAAGGCGCGCCGGAACGCGTCGACGGCGTCCATCTCGTCGGCGCGGTGCCCCTGGTTGCGGGCGATGAACGGCAGGACGCCGGCCGTGCCCAGTCCGGCCATGCCGGCGAAGCGCTCGTCGACCCAGCTGAACGACAGGCGGTGCACGCGCCGGCCATTGGCCAGCAGCGTCAGCGTCAGGTCGCCTTCCGCGTTCAGGCGCTGCGCCATGCCGAGCCGGACTTCGACCTTGCTGCCGTCCGCTTCGTGCCGCCATAGCACGAGCCCGCCGTCGCGGTAGACCGCGTGCTTGTAGGAGGCGTCGAACGTGGCGTCCTCGAAACGGTAATGGGTGAGGACGCAGCGCACGCGCTGGCGCAGCGACAATCCCTTCGCAAGATAGTTCCGGTGGCTCAGGTGGTGGAAGACGTCGTCATGCACCTGCGTCACGTGGTTGCGGTAGACGTCCATGGCGAGCAATTCGACATGGGCGCGGCGGAATAGCAGCACGCGCAGGCTGCGCGAGATGCACGCGGCCCAGGACGCGAACGGGTAATGGCGCCGGGCCATCCAGTGGCGGGTGAGGAGGGCGAAGATCATGTGTGCTCCAGGTAGAGGACTGGAGCCGCGACACGGTTGTCAATACATCACGTGGCCCCGGCGGCCATTCTCCGCAGGGCTATGCATGGTGTATTGGAGTGCGACAAACGTCGGAACGGATCAGATGTGCATCAAGGCTTGTGCAAACCGGCCGCACTTGCCGCGCGGCCGGCGGTCGAATCATGCGTCGCCGATTTGCTTGCGCATGCGCTGGCGCCAGCGCATCAGCGCGGCCGAGAAGGTGGCGAAATAAGCGGCTGTCATGCCCAGGCACAGCATCGTGATCGGGCTGTCCGTGAACCGCGGGTTCGGTTTGTTGCTGCCCTGGTTCATGTAGATCTCGATGCCGAGGTAGATCACACGCGCCACCAGCAACATGGCGACAAGGATGCCCATGCGCGACGGTGGCGTAAAGAAATAGCCTTCGGGCGTGTCCTCGAACCGGGTGCGGCGCAGGCCGTAGTTGGCCAGCGCAATGCCGCCGATGGCGCCGGCGGCCAGCGCGGCCAGCTGGAACGGCCGGTCGCCGAGTTCCGACGCGGGGATGAGGATCATGACCGCGAACACGAACAGGCCCGTGTAGTGGCGCGACAGGATCGAGCGCTGCCGGGTCATCTGGTGTTTCAGGCGCGAATGAATGCGCCAGACGAGGAGGGGGACGAGAGCGATGAGGGCGAGGGTGGTAAGACTCATGCGATAAAACTCAAGGTGAGACGGGTGCGGTGCGCTTGCGCCAGGAAAGGAGACCGAATGCGTAGCTCATGTAATAGCCGGCCAGCACGCCGAAGATGACGAGGGTCAGCGGGCTCGACACGAACTCGTGATGGGCGAACGAACCCAGCGCGAAGAACTCGTACGCGCGCCAGGCCATGCGGGCCATGAACAGCAGGGCCACCGCGAGGCCGATCGGTGCGTGCGGGGTGAAGAAGAATTCGGCGCCGACCTGTTCGATGCGCGTTTTGCCGATCGCGATGCGGCCCAGCACGGCGCCGACCGGCAACCCGGCCGCGAGTCCCGCGAGGGCGAACGGGTTCGTCCTGATGCTGACGGCGGCCAGGATCAGCAGCAGGATCGGGAAGAACACGAGCGTCGTGCGGTGACGCCACGTCTTCGAACGCTGACGGGTCGTCAGGCGCTTGATGCGGCTGTACATGCGCCACAGCACGAACGGCGCGAGAACGGCGGCAACGACGGGAGTCGGCAACATGGGATTCCTCGGAACTTTCTGTCGAATCCGCCATTGTAATCCAGGCGCGCGTCGGCCAACCGCTGCCCATGGTAATGTTTTGGCATCTAAAGCAGGAGCCTCACATGATCCCAGACCTGACCGCGATGCGGCGCCCGCTCCACGCGCACCGGGCGCCCGATCCCGCGCCGATCGAAGAACCGCCGCCCGACCCGTTCGAGCCCGCCGACCCGCACCAGCCGCCCATCCGCACGCCGCAGAACGACGAGCCGCCGGTCGACCCGAACCCGAGCGTGACCCTGCACTAGCACGCAGCTAGGCCAGCAGCGCCGCGTGTTCCAGCAGCAGGTCGGCCAGCAGTTCCGCCATCAGCGTCACGCGCGGCGAGCGGCGCACGTCCGGATGCACCGCCAGCCACAGCGGGCGGCTCAGCACGTGGCCGTAATCCGGGTGCGGCGCCAGCTGCGGATCGCCGCGGCCGAGGAAGTGCGGCAGCACGGCGACGCCGAGGCCGGCGCGGCACGCCGCCAGCATCGCGCTCGCATCGTTGGTCCAGAACGCGTATGGCCGGCCGGCCGAGAATTTGGCCAGCCACGCCTGCTGCGGCGTGTCCTTCATCGCTTCGCCATAGCCGATGAATTCCCATTCCTCGTGCGGCCGCTCGAACCAGCCGGGCGCCGCGTACAGCCCATAACCCGTCTGCGCCAGCGGCCGGGCCGCCAGTCCCCCCTGCTCGGGACGCGCCATGCGCAGCGCGAGGTCGGCCTCGCGCCGGTACAGGTCGGCCTGGCGGATTTCGCCGATGATCTCCAGCGTGATCGCGGGCCAGCGCGCGCGCAGCGCACCCAGGCGCGGCACGAGGAAGACGCTCGCAAAGGTGGGCGGCGCCGACAGCCGCACGACGCCGCGCAGGGAGGCCGCGCCCGCGCCGGCGCGGGCGAAGGCCAACGCTTCATCCTCGACGCGGCGTGCCTGCGCCAGCAATTCCTCGCCCTCCACGGTGAGCGCCCAGTGCTTCGGCAGGCGGTCGAACAGGCGCACGCCCAGGCGCCCCTCGAGCATGCCGATGCGGCGCGCGACGGTCGAGTGTTCGACGTCCAGCACGCGCGCGGTCGCGCTCAGCTTGCCCTGGCGCGCCAGTTCGACGAAGTAACGGATGTCGTCCCAGTCGAGCGACTGACTTATCGATTTCTGCACGGTCATTGGCGAATTTTTGGGATTTCGGACGATTTTTGATCAATCTACCATGGGGTCTTCAACAACAGGAGAAGACTCATGAACGAATTGATCGAACACGTGCGCATCCACCGCCAGGGCGGCGCGGAACAATTGGAAGCCGGGCGGGTCGCCGTCGCGCCGCCTGCGGCCGGCGAGGTGCGGGTGCGCCAGCAGGCCATCGGCGTGAACTTCCTCGACGTGTATCACCGCAACGGCACGTATCCGTTGCCGCAGCTGCCGGCCACGCTGGGCGTGGAAGGCGCCGGCGTCGTCGAGGCGCTCGGCCCTGGCGTGACCGGCTTCGCGCCGGGCCAGCGCGTCGCGTACACGGGGCTGATCGGCGCCTACGCGGCGGTGCGCAACGTACCGGCCGAGCGCCTCGTTGCCGTGCCGGACGCTATTCCGCTGGATGCCGTTGCCGGCGGCCTGTTGCGCGGCCTGACGGCGCACATGCTGTTCGCGCACGTGCGCGAGCTCCGCGCCGGCGACACCGTCCTCGTGCACGCGGCCGCGGGCGGCCTCGGACTCGTGCTGACGCAGTGGGCGAGCGCGCTCGGCGCGCGCGTCATCGGCACGGTCGGCAATCGCGCCAAGGCGGCGCTGGCGCTGGCCCACGGCGCCGAGCGCGTGGTCCTGTACCGCGAGGAGGATGTCGTGGCGGCGGCGCGCGATTTCAGCGGCGGGCGCGGCGTCGACTTCGCGATTGACGGCATCGGCGGCGCGACCCTGTTGCGCACGTTCGACGCCGTGCGTCCGTACGGCATGGCGGCGAGTGTCGGCCAGGCCGGCGGCAGCATCGAGCCGGTCGACCTGATGCAGATCGGGAAGCCGCGCGGCATCGCATTCTCCCGGCCGAGCGTGATGCAGTTCATGACGGACATCAATCGGTACCACGAGGGCGCGCAGGCCACCTTGGCGCGCCTGGCGGCCGGCTTGCGCGTGCCGGTCGGGCTCGACCTGCCGCTGGCGCGCGCGGCGGAGGCGCATGCCGCCATGGAAGCCGGGCAGACCAGCGGGGCCGTGTTGTTGCGTCCCGAGACGCCTCAATAAAAAGTGCTTGACCAACCAATAACCGGTTGGTTATGATTTGATTCATAGCCAACCGGTTATTAATCACCATGACAGACGCCCACGATATTCTTTTCCGGACACTCGGCGACCCGACGCGCCGCGCCATTTTCGAATCGCTGTGCCGCGACGGCGAGCAGACGGTCGGGGCCCTCACGGCCCGGGCCGGCATCTCGCAGCCGGCCGTGTCCAAGCATTTGGGCCTGTTGAAGCAGGCCGGGCTCGTGCGCGACCGGCATGAAGGACGCCAGACGCATTACACCGCACAGCTGCAGGCGCTGGCGCCGCTGACCGATTGGACGAACCAAATGGCCCGGTTCTGGGAGAGCCGGTTCGATGACCTGGAAGACCTGTTGAAAAGGATGGACCAATGAACGATACCTCGCTCCAAACGCGCACCGTCACCGTCGAACGCGCATTCGCACATCCGCCGGAAAAGATCTGGCGCGCGCTCACGCAGCCGCACCTGATCGAAGCGTGGCTCATGAAGAACGATTTCGTGCCCGCCCGACACCACCGCTTCAAGCTGACCGCCGACTGGGGCGCCGTCGAGTGCGAGGTGCTGGAGATCGAACCGAACCGTTCGCTGTCGTACACGTGGGCCGCGATGGGCCTGGACAGCGTCGTCACCTGGACCCTGACCCCGGCGGGCGCGGGCACGCACCTGAAAATGGAACAGACGGGCTTCCAGCCCGGCCAGGATGCGGCCTACAATGGCGCCAAGTACGGCTGGAACAAATTCACGGCCGCCCTCGACGAGGTCCTGGCGAAACTCGACGCCTGAGACCGCACGCGTCAGATCAAGGAGGAGACATGAAGCTGGAGAATTCGTCCGCGGACCTGCCGGCGTCCGCACTGATCGACCGCCGCATCGCCGACCTCGGCGACTGGCGCGGTGCGGCGCTGGCCAAGGTGCGTGCGCTCATCCACGAAGCGGTGCCCGGCGTCGTGGAAGAATGGAAGTGGATGGGGACGCCCGTGTGGTCCAGCGGGGGCATCCTCTGCACGGGCGAGTCGTACAAGTCGCACGTGAAGCTGACCTTCCTGAAGGGCGCGTCGCTGGACGATCCGTCCGGCCTCTTCAACTCCAGCCTGGACGGCAACGCCCGGCGCGCCATCGACATCCACGAAGGCGAGGAGCTCGACCCGGCCGCGTTCCGTGCGCTCATCCGCGCCGCGGCCGCGCTCAATGCGGCCAAGGCGAAGCCGAAGCGCCCGAAAGCCGCGGCCTAGAGGTCGAGCACGAGCAGCGGCGTGGCGGCGCGCGAACAGCACACCGCCACGCACCCGACCGTCAACCGGCGGCCTTCGCTCATGGCCGTTCCTCGGCGATCAGCCTGTCGAGTACGCGGCGTGCGCGGATCGCGCCAGCGTCGCCCGCAAGCAGGACCGGCCGGAGCGACCAGAAATCGTTGTCGCCGATCGCTTCCTGTTGCGCCTCGAGCATCGGCAAATCTTCGAGTTCGAAGGGTTGGCGTGCGCCGGCGACGATGTGTTCCACGGCTGCCTCGCCATGCGGCCCCGCCGAGCGGGCCATCGACGTGGCGTACCAGTAGTGGGTCGTACGTTCGGTCTCCGGGCTGAACAGGTGCGGGAACATGGGGGCGCCGGCGTCCATCGTGCGCGGCGTGCCGGTCGGCGTCGCGCCGGCGTCGAGCAGCATGCAGGCCGGGGCATCCCAGCGTACGTCGAACCAGCGGTCGACCGCAATGCCGCGCGGCAGGCCCATCGCGTCGTACAGGAAATCCGTCATCCGGTCGTCCACCGTGCTGCGGTAGATGATGACCTGATTGCCTTTCTGCTCGACCCGCGTGACGGCCTGCCTGACGCCGGGACTGCCCAACGTGCCCGGGTGCAGGAACTCGATATGGGACAGGTCGAGGATGTTGTCGGTTTCCAGGACATAGTTGGCGCGTGCGTGCAGGTAGCGCTTGCCGACGTAATGGGTCGCGGAGTCCATGCAGGAAAAATCGGGGATCAGGGCCGGGTCGGCGTTTTCCGTGTCGCCCATCCAGACCCAGATGATGCCGTACCGTTCGACCGTCGGGTAGGCGCGCACGACGGCCGCTTTCGGAATGACGCCGTTGCCATGCGGGTTGTGGACGCAGGCGCCGCTCGCATCGAACTCGAGGCCGTGGTAAGGACACCGGACGCAGTCGCCCTTGTGCGTCCCTTTGGACAGCGGCGCGAACCGGTGCGGGCAGCGGTCGAGCAGGGCGTGTGGAATACCGGCGGTATCGCGGAAGAACATCAGCGGTTCGCACAGCAGGGTTCGGCGGAAGAGGGTGTCCTGGCCGACTTCGTGATCCCAGGCCGCGACATACCAGCAATTTCTTAAAAATGCCATTCAAGGTCTCCGTGTTGGACAACAACGGAGACCGAGTGTATTTCACGTTTTCCCGGCGAACGAGCCGATATTATCAATACGACGCATCCATATTTTGAGTTGGAAAAAATCCAGTGCGTGTGACTTAATTAGCGTCGGCGCATTCCGTCATGCGCGTCCAGCGCCGTAAAAACCGGGGTCAGAGCCCGGTTTTTGGAAATGTCGCGTTAGATATTGCCAAGATTCGGGCTCTGACCCCGGTGTTAGTCAAATGCCCACGAGTACAGCACGTCCAGCGCCGTGTTGGTGCCGGTCTGCAGCTGCAGGGTGATGCGCGGGTTGATCTTGTAGCGCACGCGCACGACGCTCGATGCGGTCGCGGCGCCCTGTTCGAAGCTCAGGTACAGGCGCGACGAGATGCGCTTGCCGACCGTGACCACCGTGTTTTCCAGGCCGGACGCCTGGCCCGCGCCCTGGCGCACGCCCAGTTCGTCCACGCCCAGCGAGTTCGCCAGCTTGCTCGTGATGCCGCCCGTGCCGCCTTTGCCGCCCAGCAGGGCGCCGGCGGCGGCGCTCAGCACGTCGGCCTCGTTGCCCGTCGTCGCTTCCATGCCGTGGCCCAGCACGAGCCACGACAGTTTGTCGCTGTCGGACACGTTCGGCGTCGACACCAGCCTCGCCGTCGGCGCCAACGCCGTGCCGCGCACCTGCACGCCCGCTTCGACGTTCGTTTCGTTCAATTGTTCGCCATCGGGACGCTTGCGCACCGCGAGGATGTCCAGCGACGGGTTGTCGTACGGACCGCTGAACGTGATCACGCCGCGCTCGATCGCCAGGCGCTGGCCGTACGCGGCATACGTGCCGCTGGCAGTGCGCACGGTGCCGTTGATGCGCGGCGCGCGGTCGCCGACTTTCATGACGTGCACGCTGCCGGCCAGGTAGGCGTCGGCGCCCATGCCGCGCAGGTGGAAGTCGTCGCCCAGGTCGGCCGTCAGGTCGATCGTCAGCGGCACCGCCCCTTCCTTCTTCGCCGCCGGCGCGGCAGTGCCGCGGCCCAGCACGATCACGTCGTCCGAGATCGTCGGGCGGTCCTGCGGCGCCAGTTCGACCAGGGCGCGGTCGGCCTTGAAGTTGCCCTCCACGCGGAACTGGCGCGCGTCGCGCACGACGCTGGCCTGGCCGCTCAGGACGACGGTGCGGTCCGGGCGCGACAGCGCTTCCAGCTTGTCCGCGACGAGTTTCAGATTCATCGTCGCCGCGCCGCCGGCAAAGCGCACGAAGCCGTCCGCCGTCGCGCGGCCGCTGTTACCCTCCAGGGTCAGGCGCTGCAACTGCAGCTGGTCACCCGCGAGCTGGGCGCGCAGCTGGCCGTTGCGCAGGCGGACGCCCTGGTCCGGCCAGCGCACGGCGAGGCCGTCGCCCTCGATGCCGCCATTGAGCGTGGGCGCGCCGACGGTGCCGGCGCCGTTGATCGCGAGGCGCAGCGCGCCGTCCACTTCGAGGCCCGGCTGGCCGAGCAGCGGCGACACCCACGACAGCGACGCGAGGTTCGCATTGGCCGTCAGTTTCAAGGGGCTGTCGTTGTCGACGCGGCCCTGCAGCAGCTGCGCGGTCGCATCCACGTTGGCCGTGCCGATGCGCGTGCCGTCCAGCGCGAGCTGGCTGCGCAGCGCGCCGCCGGCGACGTCCGCGCGCAGGTCGAGCTGGCGCAGGCCCAGCGCGATCGGCGAGATGTCGCCCGCGATCAGATCGCCCTTTTCGCGGAACACGTGCACGTTGCCCGCGAGCTGCGGCACGGCGCCGGCCGTCGTGGGCGCGCGCAGGTCGATGGCCCATTGCGCGCCGAGCGTCAAATCGCCGCGCACGTTCTGGCGCATCGCGTCCGACGCCTGCGCCAGATAGTTCATCGGCACGCCGGTGGCGCTGCCGCGCGTGTTCCAGCGCGGGCCGATCTTGGCCAGCGAGTCGATCGTGACGGAGCCCGCCGGCAGCCGGATCGTCGCACCATTGAGCACGATTTGCTCCGGTTTCGCCAGGCCGGCAAGGCCGCTGCCGGGCGCGCCCGCGATGCGCAGCGGCGTCGGCGCGGCGAGGGTCATCGCGTAGCGGCCGCTGTTTTTCAATGAGTCGACCGTGCCGTTCCACGTATTGCCCGTCAGGCCGCCGTGCACGGCCAGCGCCGCATCGAAGCTGTCGCCGCGCGCGGCGGCCTGGATCGTGTGCGCGCCGCGCGTGCCCGTCGACGTCAGGCGGGCGGAGGCGATCTTCGTCTCGCTGACGTTGCCCAGCTTATCCGTCGTCGTGCTCGCGTAATCCGTCACCGACACGTCCAGCGCCAGCGGATCGGCGGCGCCGCGGCCCGAGCCGAGGTTCGCCGTCGCCTTCAGTGCCTTCACCGATTGCGTGCCCATCGCGCGGATGTTCTGGCCTTCGACGGCCGCCGTCAGCGACGGCGTGTCCATCGTGCCGGACAGCGTGCCGGACCCGCGCAGCGCGCCGCCGAAGTCGGGGCCGAGCGCGGCCAGCTGCGGCGCGTCGATGCGCCAGTTCAGCGTATCGCGGCCGCTGCCGAACGCGCCCTTCGCGGCGACGACGTTGCCGCCCAGGTGCAGGTCGACGTCGGCGTTCGACACGTGGCGCTTGTCCGCCGCGAGCTTCGCGTGGCCCCACAACGGCGATTTCGACATGGTGGAATCCTGCAGCGCCAGGTCGATCGCCCCCCCCATGTTCGCGCCCGTGCGGCCGCCGGCCGTGAAGCCGCCGTTAATGCTGCCGGCCAGCGGGGAGCCGAAGGCGGCCGGGTTCAGGCGCTGCATGTCGCCCTTGGCCGTGACTTCGACGATGCGTGCGCCTTCTTTACCGGACAGCCAGGCCTCGCCGCTCGCATGCACGGACCCATTGTCGTTTTTACGCTCGCGCGGCGCCCAGCCGAGGTTGCGCGCGTCGATGTCGAACGTCGTGCGCGGCGCCTCCATCGTGCCGGTGACGACGCCGCTCGCGAGCACGGCGCCATACAAGTCGCCCCGCAGCGCGGAGAGCTGCCTGCCGTCGACTTTCCACGCGAGTTTTTCGCCCGGCTTGCCGAACACGCCGCGCAAATCGACCGTGTTCTGGCCCAGCGCCAGCGTGGCGTCGACGTCGTGCACGTGCGTGGCGTCCGCATCGAGCTTGCCGCGGCCGGACAGCGGCTGGTCGAACAGCCGGCTCGGACGCACGGCGAAATCGGCCGCGACCTTCCACTGCGGGACGAGCGCGCCGGATGCATTGATCTCGGCATTGATGTCGGCCTGCGGGAACGCGCCGAAGTCGGCAGGATTGAAGCGGCTGACGACGGCATTCGCCTTGAACGGCTTGTTGTCCTTGAGGTTCGCATGGCCCGTCACGCGCACGCTGCTCTTGCCCGCGGACAGGCGCGCGTCGCGCACGGTGAGCACGTCGCCGGCCAGCGCGGCCTGCGCGGCGAGGCGCAGGCCGGCATCGAGCAGGTTGACGTCCAGCGTCTGCGTGTCCTTCGTGTTGGCGACCTTGATATCGCCCGCGATCTTCGTCGGCTTCATGCTGCCGTGGACCTGCTTCAGGTCGAAGCGGTCCGTGTGCAGCGCGAATTCGGCCGTGCCGAGCCCCTTTTCGTCGGGGCCGCGCTGCACGCTGCCGCTGCCCGTGAAGCGGCCGGCGGCGCCCACGTCGATCAGCACGTCCGTGATGCGCATGGCGTTCAGGCTGCCGCCCAGCTGGCCGCGCATCGCCCGCAGCGGCAGGCGTTGCTGGTCGAGCGTGCCGACGGCGCCGTCGTTCGTCAGGTTCACGGCGCCCGCGATATTCCGGTTCGGGTCGAGCCGGACCGATACGGCCAGGTTCAGGTCCGCGCTCGGCAGGGCAGGGTTGAAGAAGCCGGGGTCGATGTTGTGCGCATCGAGCGTAAAGGCCTGCAGCGGGATGTCGGCGAACGGAGACATCACGATCTGCGCCTTGCCCTGCGCGCGTGCGGCCTGGCCGGTGGCGTCGATCGCGGTCTTCTGCAGATCGCCCGACGCGTGCAGCTTCAGTTGTGCGCCCAGCGACGGCGGCGTGACGGTGTCGCCGGCGCCCGCTTGCGCCGGCGCCGCGGGCTGCGACTGCGTCAGGCTCGCATCCGCGTCCAGCTTGTACGGCAGCGTGTTGGCGATGCTGCCCTTGGCCGCGACCTGGCCCCACGGCGTGTTCGCGGACGCATAGTCCAGCTTCCACTGCGCCTTGTCGCCGTGCAGGCGCGCGCGGATGTCGTCGATTTCCGTCGCCGCGCCCTTGTTCACGAAGATGGCTTTCGCGAGGCGCGCATCCTCCACCGCGATCTTGAAGGGCGGCGCGAGGCGCGTGGGCATCGTCGCCGGTTCCGTCGATTCCTTCAGCGTCTCCACGCGCACCACGCGGGCGTACAGCTTGTCGATCTCCACGCCGCGCGACAGGTATTGCCAGGGCTTCCAGTCGATGTCGATGTCGTCGGCGGTGGTGACGGACGTCTCGGTGCGGAACACGACGTGGCCGATGTGCATGTGGCCGTACAGCGAGCCGGAGACGCCGGACAGCGTCAATTTGCCGCCGCTCGCGTTGGCGACGCGCTGGGCGATCATCTGCAAGGTGGTCTCGCGGCCCAGGTACCAGACGGCGCCGCCCAGCACGACGCCAACGACGACCACGCCAATGCCGACGCGGCGCGGCCAGCGGCGCACTGGGGCGGGGGGTTGTGGCGTTTGTTGATCGGCTTCCATCAGAACGTGAATCCCAGTGAGAAGTGCAGGCGGACTTTATGCACCGCCTTGCCGTAGGCGACGTCGACGTTGATCGGGCCGACGGGGCTGCGCCAGCGCGCGCCGACGCCGTAGCCGACCTTCGGTTTCAGGTCATGGAAATTGTCGCCCGCGTTGCCGACGTCGTAGAACACGGCCGCGCCCCACGGCGGCTTGAACCAGTAATCGTATTCGGCGCTGCCGGTGAGCAGGTAGCGGCCGCCCGTGATGGCGGAACCGACCGGCACGCCCAGCTGCTGGTAGCCGTAGCCGCGCACGGACTGGTCGCCGCCGGCGCGGAACAGGAACGTCGATGGCACGCCGTTCTTGTCCTTCGAGCCGACCGCGCCGAATTCGCCGCGCACGATCAGCGTGCCGGCATCGCCGATGGGCTTGTAGGCGAGGGCGCGCGTGTAGAGGCGCACGAATTTTTCGTCCGTCAGCACGGGCAGGAAGGCGCCGCCGATCTGCGCGTTGACGATGTAGCCGCGCGACGGTTGTACCAGGCTGTCCAGCTTGCGCCTGGTGATCGAGAACGTCAGCGGCACGCTTTTCACGCGCGTCGTCGGCAGCTCGTCGATGGTCACCTGTTCGGTCAACGCTTCCAGCGTGAGCGTCTTTTCCAGCAGCGGCGAGCCCCACGCGCGCTTGGCGTGGATGCTCGTCGTGCGCGTGATCTGGCCGTTGGCGTCCAGTCGGTCGTAGCCGGCGCCGAAGCTGTTGTTGTAGCCGCCCGTCGTCGTCGGCAGGTAGAACTCGGCCTTGGCCGCCTGGTGCTTCTGCTCGTACAGCACGTTGCTCTTCATGCGCTTGCCGAACACGTTCAGGTCGTCGTACTCGGCCTGCGTGCGGGCGCCCGTGTTGGTCGAGAAACCGACGCCGAGCGCCACGTTCTTGCGCTTGTTCTCCGTGACGCGCACGAGCACGGGCAGGGTCGCGGGTCCGCTCGGCGGCTGTGGCGTCGCGCCGTCGTTTTCCTTGAGGTCCGCTACCCTCGACGCGATCACGGACGACATGTCGGCGCTCACTTCCACGCTGGCGAAATACCCCGTGTCCTGCAGGCGGCCCTGCAGCGCCTGCAGCGCGGCCTCGTTGTATTCGTCGCCGGGGCGGATCGTGTTCAGGTTCGTGATCACGCTGGCCGGATAGCGCTTCAGGCCATCGATCTCGAGGCCGCCGAAGCGCGCGTCCGGGCCGCTGTCGATGACGACCTTGAGCAGCGCGCGGTGCGTGTCCGGGTCGACGGTGGCGTTGGAGTCGAGCAGTTGCGCGCGCGGGAAGCGCGATTGCGCCACCTGGCGCACGAGGCCGCGCTTGGCCGCTTCCCAGTCGGCCGTGCGGAAGCGCGCGCCGACGGGCAGGGTCCAGCGGTTGCGCAGCGCGGCCGCGTCGATCGGGGCGCTGCCCTTGTCGAACGGGACGAAGCCGCGCAGTTCGATGTCGACGTCGCCCACGACGACGGGTTGGCCCGGCTCGACGTCGATGAGCGCCCGCGGCTTGGCGCCCGACGTGTCGAGGTCGGCCGACACCTTCGGCGTGTAATAACCCTCGGTGGCGACGAGGGTCTTGATCTGCTCGGGCGTCGTGCGCACGAGGCGCAGCAGCTGTTCCATGTCGAGGCGCGGGTTGCCGCGCCAGCGCATCAGGTCGAGGTTGTTTTCCAGCAGGTCGCGCAACTGGCGCGGCGCGTCGATGCGCACGTCGTAGTCGATGGCGCCGGACGGCGCAACCGGGGACGGCGCCTCCGGGGCAGGTTGATCCTGCGCGGCCGCGACCGGAGCGATGCACAGCGCGTTCACGGCCAGCACGATTTGTGCCAAAATTCGTGGTCGCGCCGGCGCCATCGCCATGCATGGGTCGGGTCGTGCGGAAATCATGTCGCTCCATTCGTTAATATACCGACCACATCTTAACTGATTGCCAAATCCAGCGGCGGACGACTCAGCGACGACTCATTACAGGAAATCCATCATGCACCAACCCGATACCGCCCTCGTCCTGTTCAGCGGAGGACAGGATTCCACCACCTGCCTGGCCTGGGCCCTGCAGCGTTACGAAAGAGTCGAGACCATCGGCTTCGACTACGGCCAGCGTCACGCGATCGAACTCGACGTGCGCGCGCCCGTGCTCGCGAAGATGCGGGCATTGTCCGCCACGTGGGACCAGCGCCTGGGCGAGGATCATCTGATCGACCTGTCGCTGATCTCGCGCATTTCCGACACGGCGCTGACCAACAACGTCGAGATCGAGATGCAGGCCAACGGCTTGCCGAACACGTTCGTTCCCGGCCGCAACCTGATGTTCATGACGGTGGCGGCGACGGTGGCGTACCGCCGCGGCCTGACTGTATTGGTCGGCGGGATGTGCGAGACCGATTTCTCGGGCTACCCGGACTGCCGCGACGACACGATGAAGGCGTTGCAGGTCGCGCTGAACCTCGGCATGGCCACGCGCCTGAAGGTCGAGACACCGCTGATGTGGATCGACAAGAAGCAGACCTGGCAGCTGGCGGAGCAGTGCGGCGGCGAGGCGCTCGTCGACCTGATCCGCTTCGACACCCACACCTGCTACCTGGGCGAACGGGGCGCGCCGCACGCGTGGGGCCACGGCTGCGGCAAGTGCCCGGCGTGCGAGCTGCGCGCGCGCGGCTACGAGCAGTACGCACGGTAGGGTGGACGGCTACACACGCTGCCGATGAGTAACCGCACCGCGTGCGCCGCCCACGCGGTGATACGCGCCCTCTGCGTCGTCGAAACCCGGAACCGATCATGCGCCTCGCCCTGCTGACCGACCTGCACGCGAACCGGGAGGCGGTGGAAGCCTGCCTCGCGCATGCGGAACGCCGGCACATCGACCAGTACGCGTTCACGGGCGACTTCGTCGGCTATGGGGCCGATCCGGCCTGGGTCGTGCGCACGGTGATGGAGTACGTGGCGCGGGGCGCCATCGCGGTGCAGGGCAATCATGACGTCGCCGTCACGCGGCCCCCGAACCCGCGGATGCACGCGGAAGCGCGCGAAGTCATCGCCTGGACCGGCGGCCAGCTCGATGCCGGACAGCTGGCCTTCCTGGCCGCGCTGCCTCTCGCACAACAACACGGCAACGCCTGTTTCGTTCACGCCAGCGCGCATGCGCCCGAGCGCTGGGAATACGTGACAGGGATCGAGCAGGCCGAGCGCAGCATCCGCGCCAGCGGCAGCCGCATCGTGTTTTCCGGCCACGTGCATGCGCCCGCGCTGTACCGCCGCGCCGACGACGGCCGCATGGGCCGCCACGTGCCGGCGGCGGGAGAATCCATCGCCTTGCAGCCGCAGCACCAGTACCTCGTGCTGCCCGGCGCGGTGGGCCAGCCGCGCGACCAGAACAACGCGGCGTGCTACGCCATCTTCGACGACGCGGCCCGGGAGATCCAGTATTTCAGGGTGCCGTATGACCACGGCGCGGCCGCGCGGAAGGTCATCGCGGCCGGGTTGCCGATCGTGTTCGCGATGCGGTTGGTGGAAGGATTGTAGGTGGGCACCACGTGCCCACGCGTAACGCCGACACATCGCGAACGTCACGCGTGGGCACAGGGTGCCTACGCCGGCCGCGCCCACCCTACGCAACCCGTGCTTCACACGGGTTGCTGCATGTAGCGGTGCTTGCGCGAGCGGCTCACGAAGAACCACACGATCGCGAGGGGCACCAGCAGCGGCAGCAGCAGCGGCGAGACCAGCAGGGCCAGCACGCAGGCGCCGATGGCCAGGCCGCCGATGCACAGGATGCCCACGCCGGCGAACACCACCGCGAGCACGGCGCCCACGAACAGCATGATCAATCCGGCCAGCAGCAGGCCGCCGCCGGCGAAGACCGTCGCCAGGACGGCGCCCAGCGGTCCGCCGATATCCTCGTCGCCGATGCTGACGACGCTGTCGCCGAACGTGAAGACGTTCCAGACGAGCAGGGCGAACAGGAACAGGATGATGATGGCGGCGGTCTTTTTCATGATGGGTCCTTTGGGGTTCTCGTTGATCGGGTCATGTCGTTGTCGGCATGGTCGTACTGTATCCATACGTCCCGAACGGCTCCATCGGACTGCGACAAACTGCATTTTTCAGGGGCCGGAGCGTTGCAAAGGCGGACGAACGGCCGTGGTCCAACCAGCGTCGGCTATTCCTCTTCCGCGTCGAACCGGCTGCGCACGTAGTCGATGTGCGTCTGCATCGCCGTGCGCGCTTCTTCCGGGCGCCGCGCGCAGATCGCGTCGCAGATCGTGCGGTGCTGCAGCGACAGGATTTCCGGCACCGACCGGTTCAGCTCGCGCAAGCCGTCGACGTTGCGGATGATGTGCTCGCGCATCATCTTCGTGACGCTGCTGTGCAGGTGCAGGAACATGCTGTTGCCCGAGGCCTGGGCGATCGCCTCGTGCAATTCGACGTCGATGCGCGACTCGCTGGCATGGTTGCCTTCCCGGCGCGCCCGGTCGAGCCGCGCCATCGCGCCGCGGATCCTGTCGAGGTCCTCGTCCGTGCCGCGCAACGCGGCGAAGTAGGCGGTGGCGCCTTCCAGCACGCGCCGGAATTCCAGGATGTCTTCGCGCCGGGCGGGGCTGTCGGCGATCAGCTGGCCCCAGGGCGACGTCGCGCCCGTGCGCAACTGGTCCGACACGAACACGCCGCTGCGCGGCCGGATGCGCACGAGGCCGCGCGCCCCCAGTTGCTGGATCGCCTCGCGCACGGTGTTGCGCGACACGCCGTAACGCCCGGCCAGTTCACGCTCCGACGGCAGCTTCGCATTGGCTGGAAAACTTCCGTTCAGCAACGCCTCTTCCAGCCTGGCGACGACCGATACGACCCGTCCGCCGGTCTGGCGGCTCGATGTGACCACGTGTCCTCCTTCTCTGGCCCAACCAGTTTGTGATGCTTTCAGAATACTGGAAAGATCTGCCAACGAAAAGAAAAAGACAACATCGATTGGAGACATTGCATGACTCGCAACGTGTACCTGTTCGGCACCTGTGTGATCGACCTGTTCATGCCCCAGGCCGGGCTCGACGCCGTGCGCGTGCTGGAAGCGGCCGGCGTCACCGTCCACTATCCGCGCGGCCAGAGCTGCTGCGGACAGCCCGCCTGGAGCAGCGGTAATCCGGAGGAAGCGCGGGCCGTCGCGCGCGCCCAGCTGGACCTGTTTCCCGAACCCTGGCCCATCATCGTCCCTTCCGGCTCGTGCGCGGGCATGATGCGCAAGCACTGGCCGGAACTGTTCCGCGACGATCCGGCGTTCGGCGCGCAGGCGCAGACCGTGGCGGCGCGCGTGGTCGAGTTCGGCGCGTTCCTGCTGCACGTCCTCGAGTGGAAGCTGCCCGCCGGGGCGCCCGTGGTGCCCGAGGACGTCGTGCTGCACACGTCCTGTTCGGCACGGCGCGAGATGGGCACGCGGGCGCATGGCGTGGCGCTGGTCGACGCGGTGCCCGGAGTGACGCGCGTGGAGCACGAGCGCGAATCGGAATGCTGCGGCTTCGGCGGCTCGTTCTCGATCAAGCACGCGGACATCTCCGGCGCCATGGTCACGGACAAGATCGCGTCCATGCGTGCGACCGGATGCCGCCGCGTCGTCTCGGCCGATTGCGCGTGCCTGCTGAATATCGGGCATGCGGCGCAGCACCAGGGCGCGCCGCTCGCCGTCGAGCATCTCGCCAGCTTCCTGTGGCGCCATATGGATGGCGCGGGAGAACAAGCATGAGCGCGCGCGACCGCATCCTGGGGCGCCTGCGCGCGGCCGCTCCGCACGGTGCGAGCTTCGACGATCTCGAACGCCGCATCGATGCGCATTTCGACGCGCGCCGCGACGAGCCGCCGGCCGCGCCGAACATCCTCGCGCAGCGCATGCAGGCCGCGCTCGAAGGCGTGCGCGCGCAGGCCTGGTGCGCGCGCGCCGGCGACTGGCCCGCGCTGCTGGCGCAACGCATCGTCGACGCGGGCGTGCGCCGCATCATCGTCGACGCCGCGAGCCCGGAAGGCCGCGCCCTGCGCGCCGCGCTGCCGGCCGACGTCGAGGCGCTGTCGTTCGACCGCCCGCTGGAAGACTGGAAGGAAGAACTGTTCGGCACCGTCGACGCCGGCTTCACCGTCGCGCGCTCCGGCATCGCCGCCACCGGCACGCTGGTGCTGGCGCCGGATGCGACGTCGCCCCGCACCGTGTCGCTGGTGCCGCCGCTGCACATCGCGCTCGTGTACGCGCAGACCCTGCACGCCGACCTGCACCAGGCGCTGCACGCCGAGCGCTGGCAGGACGGCATGCCGACCAATCTCGTGCTGGCGACGGGGCCGTCGCGCACGTCCGACATCCAGCAGACCCTGGCCTTCGGCGCGCACGGCCCGCGCTGGACGTGGGTCGTCATCGTCACCGGGGAGCCGACATGACCACATCGCCCATGCAGTTCGTCCCGCCCCGGGATTTCCACGCGCGCAGCCGCGCCGCGCTGGACGACGCCCAGCTGCGCCAGAGTTTCAAGGGCGCGATGACCTTTTTGCAGGACAAGCGCCGCAGCCAGTTCGGCGACGACGACGAGCTCCAGCACCTGCGCGACCTCGGCGAAGCGGTGCGCAAGAACGCGCTCATGAAGCTGCCCGCGCTGCTGGAACAGCTGGAAGCGAAGCTGACCGCGGCCGGCGCCACGGTCCACTGGGCGGCCACGCCCGAGGAAGCCAACGCCATCATCCACGGCATCGCCACCGCGCGCGGCGCACGGAGCATCGTCAAGGGCAAGTCGATGGCGAGCGAGGAGATCGAGCTCAATCACTATCTCGAGCAGCGCGGCATCGCCTGCCTGGAATCGGACATGGGCGAATACATCGTCCAGCTGGCGGGCGAAAAGCCGTCGCACATCGTGATGCCGGCGATTCACAAGACCCGCGCCGACATCGGCGCGCTGTTCGCCGAGCACATCCCGGATACGGAATACACGGAAGACGTCGACCGCCTGATCCAGACCGGACGCCACACGCTGCGCAACGCGTTCGTCGAAGCCGACATCGGCCTGTCGGGCGTCAACTTCGCCGCCGCCGACACGGGCACACTGTGGCTCGTCGAGAACGAGGGCAACGGCCGCCTGTCGACCACCGTGCCGGACGTCCACATCGCCATCATGGGCATCGAAAAGGTCGTGGAAAAGCTGGAGCACATCGTGCCGCTCGCGAGCCTGCTGACGCGCTCCGCGACCGGGCAGGCCGTCACCACGTACTTCAACCTGATCTCGGGCCCGCGCCGCGCGGGTGAACTGGACGGGCCGCGCGAGCTGCACCTCGTCCTGCTCGACAACGGCCGCACGCAGGCCTATGCCGACGAGGAGCTGCGCGCGACACTCCAGTGCATCCGCTGCGGCGCGTGCATGAACCATTGCCCCGTCTACGGCCGCATCGGCGGCCACGCGTACGGCACGACGTACCCCGGGCCGATCGGCGCGATCCTGTCGCCGCATTTGCTGGGCCTCGAATCGACGGCGGATCTCGCCACGGCGTCGAGCCTGTGCGGCGCGTGCGGCGACGTCTGCCCCGTGCGCATCCCGATCCCGCAACTGCTCGTGCGCCTGCGCACGGAGGCGAACCGCAATCCCGACGCCGAGGTCGAACATCCGTTGCGCGGGCAGGGCGCGAAATACAGCCGCGGCGAGCGCCTCGTCTGGCGCTTCTGGCGCGGCGCGTTCGCGCGGCCCGGCGTGTATCGGATGTTCCGCTGGGCGGCCACGCGATTCCGGGCGCTGGCGCCGAACGACCAGCTGGGCTGGACCCAATACCGAACCCCCCTCAAGCCGGCGCCGCGCAGCCTGGCCGATCTGCTGCGCGAGCGGGACCAGCCCCGATAAGAACACGTAGGGTGGGCACCATGTGCCCACGCGTGACGTTCGCGGCACATCGACGCTCGCGTGGGCACAGAGTACCCACCCTGCCGAACAAGAATTCAATCAATCAAGGAGACGCAGATGGCATGGCAACAGATTTATGATCCGTTCGGCAGCATGGCCCTATCGACCCTGCTGGCCGCGGTGCCGGTGGTGGTGATGATGGCCGCGCTCGGGCTCTTCCACATCAAGGCGCACGTCGCGGCCGCGCTCGGCCTGGCCGCGGCCTTCTGCGTGGCTGTCTTCGCCTACCAGATGCCCGCCGCGATGGCCGGCAAGGCCGCGCTGCTGGGCGGCTTCACGGGCCTGCTGCCCATCGGCTGGATCGTGTTGAACATCAACTTCCTGCAGCAGCTGTGCGAACAGAACGGCAGCTTCAAGGTGCTGCAGGCATCGCTGTCCGGCATCACGAACGACCGCCGCCTGCAACTGCTGCTGATCGCGTTCTGCTTCGGCGCGTTCTTCGAGGGCGCCGCGGGCTTCGGCACGCCGGTCGCGGTCACGGCCGGCATCCTGATCGGGCTCGGGTTTTCTCCGCTGGCCGCGTCCTGGCTGTCGCTGATCGCGAACACGGCGCCCGTCGCATTCGGCGCGCTCGGCTCGCCCGTGATCACCTTGGCCAAGGTGCACGGCTACGACCTGATGGAAGTGACCGCGATGATCGGCCGCCAGCTGCCGTTCTTTTCGCTGCTGGTGCCGTTCTGGCTGATCTGGGCGTTCGCCGGCCGCAAGGCCATGTGGGACATCTGGCCCGCGATCCTCGTCACCGGCCTGTCGTTCGCGATCCCGCAATACCTCGTCTCGAACTTCATCGGCCCGGAACTGGTGGACATCATCGCCGCCCTCGTGTCGATGGCGTCGCTGATCCTGTTCCTGCGCGTGTGGCGGCCGAAGACCGTGTGGACGTCGGCCAGCCTGAAGGGCCGCGAGGCGGAGACCGCCCGGCCGGCGGGAAACGTCGGGAAGTACACGCGCGCGGAACTCGTGCGCGCCTGGACGCCGTGGCTCATTTTGACCGTGTTCGTCTTCATCTGGGGCCTGCCGCCGGTGAAGGCGTATTTCAATACGCTGTTCGCGCCGAAGTTCCCGATGGATGGCCTGCATAACCTGGTGATGCGCGTGCCGCCGGTGGTGCCGCACGCCGAGCCGGAAGCCGCCGTCTACGTGTTCAACCTGCTGTCGGCGACGGGCACCGGCATCCTGCTGTCGGCCATCGCCGGCGCGCTGTTCATGCATTACAGCCTGGGCGCCATCGTGCGCACGTTCGTCCGCACCCTATGGCTGGTGCGCTATTCGCTGCTGACCATCGTGCTGATGCTGGCCCTGGGCACGCTCACGCGCTACTCCGGCACCGACACCACGCTGGGCCTCGCCTTCGCCAACACCGGCGCGCTGTACCCATTCTTCGGCACCCTCATGGGCTGGCTCGGCGTGGCGATGACGGGCTCGGACACGGCATCGAACGTGCTGTTCGGCGGCATGCAGAAGGTGGCGGCGGAGCAGCTCGGCCTGGCGCCGAACCTGATGGGCGCCGCGAACAGTTCCGGCGGCGTGATGGGCAAGATGATCGACGCCCAGTCCATCGTCGTCGCCTCCACGGCCACGCGCTGGGTCAACCACGAAGGCGACATCCTGCGTTTCGTCTTCTTCCACTCCTTCGCACTGGCCGCGCTGGTCGGTGTCCTGGTCACGCTGCAGGCGTACGTGTGGCCGTTCACGTTGATGGTGGTCCGATGAACGCTCATGTCTCTCCCGAAACCCATGCCGTCGGCCGGCGCGAGGCCGTCGCCGCGCTGCGCGGCGTGCTGCCCGACCGGTGCATCCTCGCCAACGACGAGGAAACGCGCCCCTACGAATGCGACGGCCTCGCCGCCTACCGCCAGATGCCGATGATCGTGCTGCTGCCCGAGAACGAGGCGCAGATCATGGCCGCCATCGCCGTGTGCCGGCAATTGCACCTGCCGATCGTGCCGCGCGGCGCCGGCACCGGCCTGTCCGGGGGCGCGATGCCGATCGCGGGCGGCGTCGTGCTGTCGACGGCGCGCCTGAACCGGATCGTCAAGGTCGACGCCTACGCCCGCACGGCCGTCGTGCAGCCCGGCGTGCGCAACCTCGCGATCTCGGAAGCGGCCGCGCCGCACGGGCTGTATTACGCGCCTGATCCATCGTCGCAGATCGCGTGCACGATCGGCGGCAACGTCGCCGAAAATTCCGGCGGCGTGCACTGCCTGAAATACGGCCTGACCGTGCACAACGTGCTGCGCGTGCGGATGGTGACGACGATTGGGGAGATCGTCGAACTGGGCAGCGAGGCGCTGGACGCGCCGGGGCTCGACCTGCTGGCGGTCGCGATCGGATCGGAAGGCATGCTCGGCGTCGTGACCGAGGTGACCGTCAAGCTGGTGCCGAAGCCGCGCGTGGCGCGCGTCGTGATGGCGTCGTTCGACGACGTGGTGAAAGCCGGCGACGCCGTCGCCAGCGTGATCGCGGCCGGCATCATCCCGGCCGGCCTGGAGATGATGGACCGGCTGTCGACGCGGGTCGCCGAGGAATTCGTGCACGCGGGGTACGACACGCAGGCCGCCGCGGTGCTGCTGTGCGAATCCGACGGCATCCCCGAGGAAGTCGAGGAAGAGATCGCGCGCATGAGCGAGGTGCTGAGCCGCTGCGGCGCGACGGCGCTGTCCGTGTCGCGGGACGAGGCGGAGCGCCTGCGCTTCTGGTCCGGCCGCAAGAACGCGTTCCCGGCCGTCGGCCGCATCTCGCCGGACTATTACTGCATGGACGGCACGATCCCGCGCAAGCACCTCGCCCACGTGCTGCAGCGGATCGAGGCGATGGAACAAAAGTATGGCCTGCGCTGCGCGAACGTGTTCCACGCCGGCGACGGCAACCTGCACCCCTTGATCATGTTCGATGCGAACGTGCCCGGCGAATTCCATCGCGCCGAGCAGTTCGGCGCCGACATCCTCGAACTGTGCGTCGAGGTGGGCGGCACGATCACGGGCGAACACGGCGTCGGCATCGAGAAGATCAATTCGATGTGCGTGCAGTTTTCGCGCGCCGAGCTGGATGCGTTCCTGGCCGTGAAGCGCGCCTTCGATCCGGCCGGCATCCTCAATCCCGACAAGGCGATTCCGACCCTGCACCGCTGCGCCGAATACGGCCGCATGCATGTGCGCCACGGGCGGATGCCGTTTTCCAACCTGCCGCGCTTTTAACGATGGATACGACGCTACAAGATTTCGCCGACAGGATCGGCCACGCCACCGCGACCAGGTCGCCGCTGTGCATCCGCGGCGGCGGCAGCAAGGACTGGTACGGGCAGGCCGTGCAGGGCACGGTGCTCGACACCACCGCGTACCGCGGCATCACGGACTACGAGCCGACGGAGCTCGTGATCAGCGCGCGCTGCGGCACGCCGCTGGCCGAGATCGAGGCGCACCTGGCGCAGCACGGCCAGATGCTCGCGTTCGAGCCGCCGCACTTCGGTCCCGGCGCGACGATCGGCGGTACGGTTGCCGCCGGCTTGTCCGGGCCGCGCCGCCAGGCCGCGGGCGCCGTGCGCGACTTCGTGCTCGGCGCCGTGCTGATGGACGGGAAGGGAGACGTCCTGCACTTCGGTGGCAAGGTGATGAAGAACGTGGCTGGCTACGACGTCTCGCGCCTGCTGGCGGGGTCGCTGGGCGTGTTCGGCCTGATCGCGGAGGTCTCCCTCAAGGTGTTGCCGCAGCCCGTTGCCGAATGCACGGTGCAGCTGCACTTGAACGAGGACGAGGCGCTGCGCCGGCTGAACGAATGGGGCGGGCAGCCGTTGCCCGTCTCCGCCTCCAGCTGGCACGACGGCGTGCTGACGGTGCGCCTGTCCGGCGCGCGCTCGGCCGTCGACGCGGCGCGCAAACGCATCGGTGGAGACTCCCTCGACGATGCGGACGACTGGTGGCGCGCGCTGCGCGAGCATGACGGCGCGTTCTTCGCGGACGCGGGCAGCCTGTGGCGCGTATCGCTGCCGACGGTCGCGGCGCCGCTCGCCTTGCCGGGAACGCAACTGATCGAATGGGGTGGCGCGCAGCGCTGGCTCCGGACGGATGCCGATGCCGCCACGGTCCGCGCGGCCGCCAGCAACGCCGGCGGCCATGCGACGCTGTTCCGCGGCGGCGACCGGCATGCGGGCGTGTTCCAGCCGCTGGCGCCCGCCGTCCTCGCGATCCACCGACAACTCAAAAATGCATTCGACCCGGCCGGGGTGTTCAACCGCGGCCGCATGTACAAGGATTTCTAGCCGTGCAAACCAATCTCGCCGATTTCATCCGGGACACGCGCGACGGCGACGAGGCCGACGCGATTCTGCGCAAATGCGTGCATTGCGGCTTCTGCACCGCCACGTGCCCGACCTATCAACTGTCCGGCGACGAGCTGGAAGGCCCGCGCGGCCGCATCTACCTGATCAAGCAGGTGCTCGAAGGCCGTCCCGCCACCGGGAAAACCCAGGCCCACCTGGACCATTGCCTCACGTGCCGCAACTGCGAATCGACGTGTCCGTCCGGCGTGCAGTACGGGCGTCTCGCCGACATCGGCCGGCGCGTCGTCGAGCGGCAGGTCGCGCGGCCGGCGGGCCAGCGCATGCTGCGCACGCTGCTGAAGGAAACGCTGCCGCGGCGCTGGCTGTTCACGCCGGCCATGAAGGCGGGGCAGATGGTGCGGCCGCTGCTGCCCCAGGCATTGAAGGACAAGGTGCCGGCGCGGCAGAGCGCGGGCGCCTGGCCGCGCGCGGAACACGCGCACAAGATGCTGTTCCTCGAGGGCTGCGTGCAGCCGGCGATGTCCCCGAACATCAATGCGGCGACGGCGCGCGTGTTCGATGCCGTCGGCGTGCAGCTGGTCGCCGCCAACCGGGCGGGGTGCTGCGGCGCCATCCGCTGGCACATGAACGATGCGGACGGGGGCCGCGCCGACATGCGGCGCAATATCGACGCGTGGTGGCCGTATCTGGAGCAGGGCGTCGACACCATCCTGATCAACGCGTCGGGCTGCGGCGCGATGATCAAGGAATACGGTCACGCGCTGGCCGACGACCCGGCGTACGCGGCGAAGGCGGCGCGCGTGTCCGCCGCGGCGAAGGACGTCAGCGAGGTGCTGCCGCGGTTCGAGGAACGGTTGCGCGCGAAGCTGGGGGCGCGCAATGCTGGACCGCGTGTGGCGTATCACCCGCCCTGCACCTTGCAGCATGGCCAGCAGATCCGCGGCAAGGTCGAGGGCGTGCTGCGCGCCGCCGGCGTCGACGTGGTGCTGTGCGCCGACAGCCACCTGTGCTGCGGCTCGGCCGGCACGTATTCGGTGCTGCACAAGGAGGTCTCGCTGCGCCTGCGCGACGACAAGGTGGCGCGCCTGGAAGCGACGGGGCCGGAGCGCATCGTGTCCGCCAACATCGGCTGCATCACGCACCTGCAGTCGGGGACGGACGTGCCGGTGGAACACTGGGTCGAATTGCTCGACCGCGCGCTGCAATAAGGAAAAAGTGGCCGGAAATCAAGGGTTGCAATGCTGGACTCGATGTCTATACTGACAGCCTGCTCTGTTGCATGAGGCTTTCTATGCAGTGTCTTTCGACGATCCGCAATCAGCGCGCGGCCGGCCACAAGAACCCGCCTTCAGCGCC
>JBJMVU010000359.1:0-8247 GCA_045810485.1 Massilia sp.
GGAATCCACGCTGGCCGCGTTCAAGGGACGCACGATCCACACGTTTCATACCGAAGGCGCGGGCGGCGGCCACGCGCCGGACATCATCGCGGCCGTCGGCCAGGACAACGTGCTGCCGTCGTCGACGAACCCCACCCGCCCGTACACGGTCAACACCCTGGACGAGCACCTCGACATGCTGATGGTCTGCCACCACCTCGATCCCGCCATCGCGGAAGACGTGGCGTTCGCGGAATCGCGCATCCGCCGCGAGACCATCGCCGCGGAAGACATCCTGCACGACCTGGGCGCCATCTCGATGATGTCGTCCGACTCGCAGGCGATGGGCCGCGTGGGCGAGACGATCATGCGCACGTGGCAGACGGCGCACAAGATGAAGGTGCAGCGCGGCCCGCTCGAAGGGGACTCGTCGCGCAGCGACAACGCGCGCGTGAAGCGCTATGTGGCGAAGTACACGATCAACCCGGCCATCGCGCACGGGATCGCGCACGCCGTCGGTTCGCTGGAGCCGGGCAAGATCGCCGACATCGTGCTGTGGCGGCCCGGCTTCTTCGGCGTGAAGCCGTCGATGATCCTGAAGGGCGGGATGATCGCGGCGAGCCTGATGGGCGACCCGAACGCGTCGATCCCGACGCCGCAGCCCGTGCACTACCGGCCGATGTTCGGCGCGTTCGGCGGGGGACTGCGCAAATCGTTCACGTTCGTGTCGCAGGCCGCGTTCGACGCCGGCATCGCGCGCCAGCTGGGGCTTTCCAAATCGGTGATCCCGGTCCGCGATACGCGGGGTCTGCGCAAGCGCGACATGGTCCACAACGGCGCCACGCCGCACATGGAAGTGGATCCGGAAACCTACGAGGTGCGCGCCGACGGGCGCCTTCTCGTGTGCGAGCCGGCCGTGGTGCTGCCGCTGGCGCAACGTTATTTTTTATTCTGACTCATCGGGGCCCCAACATGTTGTCACTGCATACGAAGATCCCCCATGCCGACGCCGTCCACGACGAGCTCGTGCTGCCGTATGACCAGCGCGAGCGCTGCCGCCAGCGCGCGCGGCTCGCATCCGGCGAGGAGGTCGCGCTGTTCCTCGTGCGCGGCACCGTGCTGCGCGACGGCGAATTGCTGACGGGGGAGGGCGGGCGCGTCGTGCGCGTCGTCGCGGCGCCGGAGCCGACGTACCGGGTGCTCTGCGCGGACCCGACCCTGCTCGCGCGCTGCGCCTTCCACCTCGGGAACCGCCACACGCAGACGCAGGTCGGCGCGGGCTGGCTGCGGATCCGCGTCGATCCGGTGCTGAAGGACATGGTCGTCGGACTGGGCGCGCACGTGGAGGAAGAGTTGGCGAAGTTCGAGCCGGAAGCGGGGGCGTACGCGGGCGGCCATGGACATCACCACGGCCACGGCGGCGGGCTGCTGGCGCCGGTGCCCGTGCGCCAGAAGATCCACCGCCCGGCGGACATCGCGGCGGACGCATGAACGCCGCCAGCCTGCTGCACCTGCTGCAGTTCGCGAGTCCCGCGCTGCCGATCGGCGGCTACAGCTATTCGCAAGGCCTGGAGACGGCCATCGAGGAAGGCCGAGTGCACGACGCCGTGAGCGCGCACGCGTGGCTCGTGCGCTATCTCGACGAGGTGCTGGCGCGCTGGGATGCGCCTGTGTTGTGGCGCCTGTTGCAAGGGTTCGCCGCGCGCGACGGGGCCGCCATCGCGGAATGGAGCGCGTGCTTCCTCGCGTCGCGCGACACGGCCGAGCTGCGCGCGGAGACCGTCCAGATGGGCTATTCGCTCACGCGCCTGCTCGCGGAGCTGGGCGTGGCCGACGTCGGCCTGCTGGGCGACGAGGTGTCGCTGCCGGCCGCCTTTGCGTGCGCCGTCGACGCGCTCGACATCCCGCACGAGGACGCGCTGCTCGCGATGCTGTTCGCGTGGGCCGAGAACCAGGTGCTCGTGTGCGTGAAGTCGGTCCCGCTGGGGCAGGTGGCGGGCCAGCGCCTGCTGCTGTCGCTGCGGCCGGACATCGAACGCGCGGCCGTCACGGCCTGCGCCTTGCCCGATGCGGACCTGTCGAACTGGTCGCCCGGCCTGTCCATGCTGTCGATGCGGCACGAAGTGCAGCATGGGCGTTTATACCGTTCCTGAGAGAGGTAAAGAATGACATCGAATCCCCTGCGCGTGGGCATCGGCGGCCCGGTCGGTTCCGGCAAGACGGCCCTGTGCGAGATGCTGTGCCGGCGCATGCGCGAGCGCTACGACATGGCCGTCATCACCAACGACATCTACACGCGCGAAGACATGGAGATCCTGCTGCGCGCCGAAGCGTTGCCGCCCGAGCGCCTGATGGGCGTGGAGACGGGCGGATGTCCGCACACCGCGATCCGCGAGGACGCGTCGATCAACCTGGAAGCCATCGCGCGGCTGCAGGCCGATTTCCCGGCGCTGGAACTCGTGCTGGTGGAGTCCGGCGGCGACAACCTCGCGGCCACGTTCAGTCCCGAACTCTCCGACCTGACCTTGTACGTCATCGACGTGGCTGGCGGCGAAAAGATTCCGCGCAAGGGCGGACCCGGCATCACGCGCTCCGACCTCCTCATCATCAACAAGACCGACCTCGCGCCGCACGTCGGCGCCGACCTGGACGTGATGGCCCGCGACGCGGCGCGCCAGCGCGGCGCGCGCCCGTTCGTGTTCACGAACCTGCGCACGGGCGACGGCGTCGACAAGGTCGTGACGTTCATCCGCGAGCAGGGATTGCTCGATCAATGAGTATGATTACCACGTCGAAAGGGAATGCCATGAACTGGAACGACAACACGACCACCCGCGTGCGCCATGCCGTCGCCGCGCTCGCCATCCTTGCCGTCGCGCTGCCCGCGGCCGCGCATCCGGGCCATCCCGGCGGCGCCTTCACGGCGGGCCTGCTGCATCCGCTGACGGGGCTCGACCATCTGCTCGCGTTGCTGGCCGTCGGCCTGTGGAGCCGCCAGCAGCGCCACGGCGGCGTGCTGCCGCCCGCATTCCTGGTGACGATGGCGCTGGGCTCGGCGTGCGCCGCGGCGGGACTCGCGCTGCCCGTGCTGGAGACGTCGATCGCCGCGACGGTGCTGCTGCTGGGGACACTCGTCGCATGCGCGCCCGGCCTGCAGCGGCGCCTGCCGCCGCAGGTGGCGGTCGTCGTCGTGGGCGGATGCGCCTTCCTGCACGGGCTGGCGCACGGGCAGGAACTGGCGGGGATGGCGAGCGGCGCCGGCTTGCTGGCCGCGAGCGCGCTGGTGATGCTGGCCGGCGCGCTGCCGGGGGAGCGCGTGCGCCGCATGGCCGGCGCCGCGATCGGCGCGGCAGGCGTTTGCCTGCTTGCGGGCGTCGTCTGAACTACGCCTGCTTGCGGGTGTCGTCGGAAGGCGATCCCGGCTCGGCCAGGCGGATCGGCGCCGCGTTCTTCGGGTGCAGCGCGCGCACGCCGTCGTACACCTGCGCGATGGCGGCGATGTCGGCCGCTTCATCGCCCGTCATCGTCAGCGTGTGCGTGACGTCGATGATCTTCTTGCCATAGTCGAGCGCGACGAGCAGCACCGGCACGTCGGCGGCCAGCGCGATGCGGTAGAAGCCGCTCTTCCAGTGCGGGCGGTAGCTGCGCGTGCCTTCCGGCGTGATCGCGAGCCAGAACGAGTCGGCCGCGTGCATCGTCTGCGCGAGGCGCCGGATCGCGCCCTGGGGCGAGCTGCGGTCGACGGCCACGCCGCCCCAGTAGCGCATGAGGGCGCCCATCGGGGCGCGGAACAGCGAGTCCTTGGCGAGCCAGCGGAACTGCACGCCGACCGCCCACTTGGCCACCAGGCCGATGGGGAAATCCCAGTTCGAGGTGTGCGGATACACGACGGCGATGCCGTGCGGGCCGGGCAGCGGTTTGAAATAGAGGTTCCAGCCGATCGCGTTCAATATGCGCAGCGCGGTGCGCTGGCCCCAGGTCGGCAGCGCTTCGGGGCGCATCAGGTAGTCGTCCATGTTCTCTCCATACTGCAGGCCGTTCGCATGCAACAGTGATTGCGCCTCGGCAAGCAAACCGGGCATTCTATAGCGCTACCAGAAGGCGAACAAGGGAAAAAACTGGAAGCGTTGCGGCCACGCCGGTATCATCCTTGCCTCTCAAACAAGGATTATCAAGATGGACATCACGATTTTTCACAATGCCCGCTGCGGCACGTCGCGCACGACCCTGGAGACGATCCGCGCGACCGGCGTCGAGCCCCGCGTGGTCGACTATCTCGCGCAGCCGCCGACGCGGGACGAGCTGAAGGACCTGATCGCCCGCGCGGGCCTGGGCGTGCGCGATGCCGTGCGCAGCAAGGAGGCGCTGTTCACGGAACTCGGCCTGGACGACCCGGCCACGACCGACGACGCCCTGCTGGACGCGATGGTCGCGCACCCGATCCTCATCAACCGCCCATTCGTGGTCACGGCCAAGGGCGTGCGGTTGTGCCGGCCGTCCGGGCTGGTGCAGGACATCCTGTAAGCCCGAGCCCGCAAGCACGCCCGCGCGGGCGCGGGCGACAACCGCGGCGCCGTCAGTGCTGGCAGGCGCCGATGTCCACGCCTTCCTTTTCCGGGCGCGCCTTGCCGTGGAAGTCGGGGCCGGCGTCGCCGTCGTGCAACCCCTTGCCGATCGCCGGCGAGTCCCCCGCCAAACGGAAATCGGGGGTGCCGTCGCGCGTATAGGCGACGAAGTGCGGTTCCGCCATCACCGTGCCGCTGTGCGCCATGCCGTCCGCGAGATGCCAGTCGCCTTCCGGGTTGGCGAACACGAGGTTGTTGCCGTACGTGTTGTGCGGCCCCGTCGCGCCCTGTTCCGAGATGCCGTAGCGGTTGTCGTACACGATGTTGTTGACCACCCGCGTGTGGTCGTTCGGCCCCTGGGTGTGATAGAAGTCGCCGCCGCCGACGACGATGCCCGTGCTGGACGCCGTCACCGTATTGTTGGCGACGACGACGTCGTGCGCGTCGTGCCACAGGTGGATGCCCGCGGCGGCCACGCGGTACACGACGTTGTTGCGGATCGTGGCCGGCGTGTTCACGTAGATCCCCTGCACCCAGCGGCAGCCGGGCGGGCCGATGTCGTGCACGCTGTTGCCGGTCACCTCCGAGTGCGTGCCCTTGTAGTAACTGTCCACGCCGATGCCCGAGCCGCCGCCGTTCGTGCACGGCACGGTGATGGCGACGTGGTGCACGTGGTTGCCCACGATGCGGTTGTACGAACCGCCGCTGTAGATGCCGGTCGTCCAGCGCAGGCCGGCGCTCGCGTCCGGGCCGTCGAGGCCGGGGCTGCCGTCGACGTCGAAGCCGTCGATGTCGACGTAGCTGGCGCGGTTGTCCCAGCCCATCGCGCTCGTCGAGACGGGCGGCGGCACGATGCGCGCGCGCCAGCGCTCCGCCGCGCGGAACACGATGCGCGCGTTCGGCCGGCCGTCGACCGCCGTGCGGAACCCGCCGTGGTAGGTGCCGGGCAGCACGTTGACGATCGTGCCCGGTACGACCAGCTGGGCGGCGCGCGCGATGGAACGCAGCGGCGCGCCGCGGGTGCCGGGGTTGGTGTCCAGGCCGTCCGGCGCGACGTACAGCTCGGTCGGGACGATCTCGGGCGCAACCGTCACGGCCGGCGCCTCCTTCATCGTGCAGGCCGCGAGGAGGGCGCAAAAAAACAGGAACAGGCAAGCGCCTAGGGTGCGGGTCGGTGTCATGGCGGGCAAATAACAGTCGCTAACCGCGTCAGTTTGCCGGACCCGCCCGGCGGCGCGGCTGCCTGCCTCAATCGAACGTTTGACGCCGCGTAAAGCGCGTGAGGTCTGGCGCGGGCGGTGCGCTATTCCTTGCTTCAACGCATCTGATCAGGTTCATTTTGACATTGGGAAAGCACGGATGGTATAGTCGTCCGACTTGGGTTGGTAACGTTTCCAATCCATGCGGCGGACATGATCACAACGGGAGACACGATGACGACGAGACGAGAGGCAATGCGGCTGCTGGGCGCCGCGACACTGGTGGGCGGGCAGATGGCCGTGACCGGACGCGCCGCGGCGGCGCCGCGCGCGACGGGCACGGCGGCAGGCGGCGGTGCGGACTGGCAGGTCGTGACGTCCGCGCCCGGCGCCGACCGCTTCGCCGCGCGTCCGCTCGGCGCGTTCCAGCCGGCGGGCCAGCCGCCCGAGACCGACATCGCCGTCTTCGTCGACACGTCGAAGCGCTACCAGGAAGTGTTCGGCTTCGGCGGCGCCGTCACGGACGCCGTGGCGGAGGTGCACGCCACGCTGACGCCGGCGCAGCAGCAGGCGTTCCTGGCGGCGTACTTCGACCCCCGCGCCGGCCTGGGCTACAACATCCTGCGCACGACGATCCACAGTTCCGACTTCGGCAGCGGCAGTTACACGTACGTGCGCGACGGCGACCGGTCGCTCGCGTCGTTCAGCATCGCGCCCGACCTGAAGCTGCGCGTGCCGCTGCTGCGCGCGGCGCTGGCGGCGGGACGCGCGCACGGCGCCGACATGCGCGTGTTCGCCAGCCCGTGGAGCGCGCCGGCGTGGATGAAGTCGAACAACAGCATGCTGGCGGGCGGCACCCTGCTGCCGGCATACCGCGACACGTGGGCGCGCTACGTCGTGAAGTTCATCCAGGCGTACGAGCAGGCGGGCGTCCCGCTGTGGGGCCTGTCGGTGCAGAACGAGCCGATGGCGAAGCAGAAGTGGGAGTCGATGATCTTCAGCGCCGAGGAAGAGACGCGCTTCCTCGGCGACCACCTGGGCCCCGCGCTGAAGGCAGCGGGACTCGGCGGCAAGAAGGTCATCGTGTGGGACCACAATCGCGACCTGCTGCCGCAGCGCGCGGCGACCATCCTGGCCGATGCGAAGGCGCGGCCGTACATCTGGGGCGTCGGCTACCACTGGTACGAGACGTGGGCGGGCGGCGAGCCGATGCACCGCAACGTCGCCGCCGTGCACGCCGCCTGGCCCGACGTGAACCTGTTGATGACGGAAGGCTGCATCGAGAAGTTCGATCCGGCGCGCCTGCAGGACTGGGCCAACGGCGAACGCTACGGCCGCGAGATGATCGCGGACCTGAACGCGGGCTCCAGCGGCTGGGTCGACTGGAACATGCTGCTCGACAGCCGCGGCGGCCCGAACCACAAGAACAACTTCTGCTTCGCGCCGCTGCACGCGAGCGACGACGGGCAGCTCGTGTTCACGCCGATCTACACGGCCATCGGCCATTTCAGCCGCTACATCCGCCCGAAGGCGCGCCGCGTGGGCGCCGCGACGAGCCGCAGCACGCTGGACGCGACGGCGTTTCGTAACGCGGACGGGAAGTTGGCGATCGTCGTCATGAACCGGAGCGACCAGCCGCAGCGCTACCGGCTGTTCGTCGACCGGCGGGAGGTGGCGGTCGAGATTCCGGCGCGGGGGCTGCAGACCATCGTGGGTTGAACCACCCGTATCGCATGAGCCGTCATCCCCGCGCCGGCGGGGACCCAGGTTCGAGCCGTCGCTACGCAAGCAAAATTGGGCCCCCGCCTCCGCGGGGGCGACGTTTCGTCAATCTCCAGCGCAATCGCCGCACTTCAGTTACATTGTGCAGTCCACCCTCTGTCTTAAGGCCGGTTCGCACCGCCCGCCCTTGAAACTGGGGGTATATGCACTTACATTGGCGTTCCGTATCCACAGGAGATAGTGATGAGCCGTAAGACCCCCATCGAGCGTTACCGCAACATCGGCATCAGCGCCCACATCGATGCCGGCAAGACCACCACCACGGAACGCATCCTGTTCTACACCGGCGTGAATCACAAGATCGGCGAGGTGCACAACGGCGCGGCGACGATGGACTGGATGGAACAGGAGCAGGAACGCGGCATCACGATCACCTCGGCGGCGACGACGGCCTTCTGGAAAGGCATGGGCGGCAACTTCGCCGAGCACCGCATCAACATCATCGACACGCCGGGCCACGTCGACTTCACCATCGAGGTCGAACGCTCGATGCGCGTGCTCGACGGCGCCGTCATGGTCTACGATTCCGTGGGCGGCGTGCAGCCGCAGTCCGAGACCGTCTGGCGCCAGGCGAACAAGTACAAGGTGCCGCGCATCGCGTTCGTCAACAAGATGGACCGCGTGGGCGCCGACTTCTTCCGCGTCCAGCAGCAGATCCACGACCGCCTGAAGGGCAACGCCGTGCCGATCCAGATCCCGCTCGGCACGGAAGAGCACTTCGA
>JBJMVU010000360.1:0-4141 GCA_045810485.1 Massilia sp.
CGATGAACAGAGGGCGCCGCAATGTGCTGGGGATGGCTTTGCTGGGGGCCGCCGGACCGCTGTTTGCCGCGCCGCGCCGCCGGCTGGACGTGGAACTCGGTGCCATCGCCGCGGATCCGGCCTGCGAGCTGGCGAGCCTGTCCGTACTGGCGATCCGCGCCGGGCAGGTCAGCTATTCGTTTCAAGCGGGCCGGCGTTTCATCGGGCACGATGGCTTGCCGGACAAGCCTGTCGGGCCGGATACATTGTTCCGCATCGCGTCAATCTCCAAGATGATGACGACGCTTGGGCTGATGCGTCTGGTGGAAGACGGCAAGGTGAATCTCGACGCCGATGTCTCCGGCGTCCTCGGTTTTACGTTGCGCAATCCGTATTTTCCCGGCGAGTTGATTACCCTGCGCCACCTGCTCACGCACACCGCCTCGCTGCGCGACGATGCCGGGTATTCCTGGGGCGCGGACGTGGCGCTGAAGGACGTGATCGATACGAAGATGTTTGCGACGAACGCGGGCCCGGGCGCCTACTTCACGTACTGCAACCTCGGCTGGGGCATCATCGGCACCGTGATGGAACGCGTGACCGGTGAACGGTTCGACCGCCTGATGCGGCGCCTGCTGATCGAGCCGCTGGGCCTGCAGGCCGGCTATCTCCCTTCGGAACTGCCGCCGGCGGCGCTGGCCAATCTGGCGACGCTGTACCGCAAGCGCGCCGTCGACACGGAGGTGTGGGATCCGGCCGGCCCGTGGATCGCGCAGGCGGACGACTACAGCGTGACACCGCCACCTTTGGTTGATCGCTATGTCATCGGTACAAATGCCACACAGTTCAGTCCGACCGGTGGCTTGCGCATCAGTGCGCGCGACATGGGCGTCGTGATGCGCATGCTGATGGGGCATGGCCCGCGCCTGCTGAAGCCGTCCACGTTGGAACTGATGTTCAGCCGTCAATGGACATATGACGGCCGCAACGGCGACACGTCGGATGGGCTGTTTCACTGCTGGGGTCTCGGCAATGAACAGTTCCCGGACGACGCGGGGACGCGGCTGGTCGAGGGCGGGGGCTTTCCGGCTGTCGGGCACCTGGGCGATGCATATGGGCTGATGTCCGTGTTCGCTTTCGACCGGAAGCGTCGCAATGGGATGATCGTGCTGGTGGGCGGCACGTCGACGGATCCGTTCGGGCCCGCCAACAAGGGCAAGTACTCGTCGCTGGCGCGCTTCCAGGAACGCATCCTGACCGCACTGTACCGGGGGGCGATTATGCCCAACAACAGTGCATAACATGAACACCGGTTATGCCCGGCCGCTCTACATTCATTAGCCGAGCGCAAGGCCTGCCCCTTAAGCTTCTTCGCATGTCCATGATCAAAAGCGTGCACGGATGCAACAAGTAATCGTCATCGGCGGCGGCGTCGTCGGCCTGACCTCGGCATGGTGGCTCCTCGAAGCCGGCTACCGGGTCACGCTGCTGGAACGCGCACCGGACGTGGGCACCGGCACGAGCTACAGCAATGGCGGGCAGCTGAGCTACCGCTACGTGTCGCCACTGGCGGACGCGGGTGTGCCGCTGAAGGCGTTGAAATGGCTGTTCCAGGAACACGGCCCGTTGCGCTTCCGCCCGCAATTCGACGCGCACCAGTGGCGCTGGCTGGCCGCCTTCCTCGCCAACTGCCGTGCGGACATCAATCGCAAGACGACGAACAAGCTGCTGCAACTGGGCGAGCTGTCGCGCCAGGCGATGGCCGCGCTGGAACCCGTCGTGCCGCTGGACGCATTCGAATGGCGCGACGCGGGCAAACTGGTCGTCTACCGCACGCGCGCCGCCTTCGATGCGGCTACCGCAAAATCGGATGCGGGCGAGGTGTGGAATGCAGCTGAATGCGTCGCACGCGAACCCGCGCTGGCCGCGATGGAAGACAAACTCGCCGGCGGCATCTACAACAGCGGCGAAGCCGTGGCCGACTGCTACGCGTTCTGCGTGGCGCTGGCTGAACGCATTGGAGCGCATCCGCGCTTCTCAGGATTCGTGCATGGCGAGGCGCAGCGCTTCGTCGTCAGTGGCGGCCGGATCGGCGGCGTGCAGACGTCGGCTGGATTGCTGTCGGCCGACGCGTATGTGCTGGCGGCCGGCATGCAGAGCCGCATGCTTGGGGAATCGGCGGGTCTGTCGTTGCCGATCTATCCACTGAAGGGCTACAGCCTGACGGCGCCGATCCGCCAGGACGACGTCGCGCCCGAGATCAGCGTCACCGACTTCGAACGCAAGGTGCTGTATGCGCGCATCGGCGACAAGCTGCGGGTGGCGGCGATGGTCGACATGGTCGGCGAGGACCTGAGCCTGAATCCTCATCGGCTGGACAGTCTCACGCGCCAGGTGAAGGAGACGATGCCGCGCGCGGCGGACTACACGCAGATCACGCCGTGGGCCGGGCTGCGGCCGGCGACGCCGAACAGCGCTCCCATTATCGGGGCGACGCCGTATTCCAACCTGTGGCTGAACGTGGGGCATGGGCCGCTTGGTTTCACGTTTGCCTGTGGGACGGCGAGTCTGCTGGCGGACCTCATGCGCGGGAAGGCGCCGCCGTTTGGATTGGATGGGTTGATGCTGGGCTGAGATTCGGCTTAAGAGGGCATTTTTCGCGAATTTAGAGGTGCGGGCATGCTCGCCCGCCCGCGGCAACCGGAGAAGGGAATCTGTCCTCTCAAACCAGCATCGACTGCTGGGCGAAAATACCCGCCATCGCGCCTTGCGATGATGCCTGGGTGACCGAGGGCAGGAAGGGCGTGGCGAGGTCGCCTGCGGCATAGATGCCGGGCATGCTGGTTTCGCGGCGCTCGTCGACCTTGAGCACGATGCCGAAGGGCGTATTGACCGTGGCGAGGCCCAGTAATTCGTGCAGGTTTGCGGACGGCTTGTTGTGCGGATGCGCGAACAGGACGTCGACCGCGACATCAGGGCCGGTATCGAGCTTGACGATGGCATCACGGCCGCCGTGATGGGCGATTCCGGTGATCCGGCCATCGACGACAGGTATATGGCGGCGCGCCAGATCGGCCCGGATATCGGGTGGAATGTCGTGACCATCGGCGAAGACCGTCAACGTGTCGGTCCAATCGTGGTACAGCCTGACATAATTGTGCGACTGCGGGCCGGACCAGACGAGGCCCCAATGCTGGCCAGCGACTTCAAAGCCGTCGCAATAGGGGCAGGGCACGATGGATGTGCCCCAGCTTTCGGCAAAGCCCGGAATATCAGGCATCTGGTCGGCGACACCATAGCTCAGGATCAGGCGTCGCCATCGCCAGTGAGGACAGAAAACTGGTCAATGGCGCCGTGGACGCTTTCGGCCCGGGCACTGACCAACTTGATAGTGGGATAACGCATCAGCTGCTGCCGCGCCTCGGCCAGGATGTGCAGTGGCGGCTTGTGATCGTGGCCGAGCAGGCCATGCGAGTGGCCGGCGAAGCGATTGCGTGGCAGGCCGGTATCGAGAACGGTGACCTTGCGGCGGGCACGGCCGAGCTGCAGGGCGGCGGCGAGGCCGGCAAAGCTGCCGCCGATGATGATGACGTCATTCATGGTGATGGGCTCCGTGCTGTGGATGAAGGGGTGGACCGGGCGAAACCACGCATTGGCTTGCACATTTTAGATACTTTGGAGTATCCTAAATTAGGATTTAGAATACTGTCAAGTACTGGAATTTTTATGACCGAACACAGCCAGGTCCGACGCGGTCGGCCCGCCAACGAGGCGCTTGGCCAGACGATAGTCAACGCCGCGTGCGAACTTTTTGTGGAGTTGGGCTTTCAAGCGACGACAATGGACAAGGTCGCCCAGCGGGCGAAGATATCCAAGCTGAGCATCTATCGGCACTTCGAGAACAAGGAGGCGCTGTTCAGCGCGGCCATCGCGGCCCGTTGCCATCAGTTTGCCCCACAGGCCCTTTTTGAGGGCGTCAATGGTTCGGCCGAAGATCAGCTCATGGCGGTGGGATCATCCCTGCTTCGCACGTTCTTGAACCCCGAGGTCCGTGGTGTCGAAGCGATGATCATGGCCGACAAGACGAATCAAAAGTCGTTAAGCAAGCTCCATTACGAAGCCGGCCCCGTCTATGTCATCGCCCAGATCGAGGCCCTGTTGC
>JBJMVU010000361.1:0-22907 GCA_045810485.1 Massilia sp.
GAAATCTGCGTTCGCCTGGAACTGAGCGCTCCTCCCTGCGTCAAAGTCTTACACGAGGCCCTCGGCAGTTGGAGCTGGGGATGCTCGCAGGCAACTCGAGCGGCACCTGGGTGAAGCAGGACGAATGGACGAATCCCCAGACAGCGCGTTGGTGCGCCTCGCTCGCCAGGGGAGCGTCGCCGCGTGCGAAGCGCTGATCCGCCGGTACCAGGATCGGGTCTACTCGATCGTCTGTGGCTACGTGCACGACCCGGAGGAAGCGCTCGACATCACGCAGGATACCTTCGTGCGGATGGTGGAGGGCCTTCCCCGGTTTCGCGAGCAATCCAGCTTTTACACCTGGTTGTATCGGATCGCCGTCAACCGGTGCATCGATCGCCGTCGCAACCGGAGCCGGTACCCGGCGCCGGCGTCGTTCGAGGAGTTCGAGAGCGACCGGACGCTGGATCTCACCGAGCGGAGGGCGGCGCACATCGTGAGTGACCTCGAGCGAGCGGGCTACTTGACAAAGTCGCGGGCCGGCCGGCGGAATCGGTACGAGGTCGACGGCGCGGCCAAGGTGCGGACGCCGCGAATGCACACGCTGACCATCGCCCAGTTGCTCGCCTTGCTGCTGCAGGCCCTCGAGCGACAGCTCGGGTAAGCCCATCAGATGGCGAGGGCAGGAGCAGACGACTTCCACCGCTGGCGGTTCGTCACGAACCACGCTCACGTGCTCGAAACGATCGCCAGCGATCCAACGGCGCGTCTCCGGGATATCGCCCTTACCGTCGGCATCACCGAGCGAACGGCGGCACAGATCGTCAATGACCTCGAAGAAGCCGGCTACGTCACGAAGATCAGGGACGGACGGCGGAATCACTACGAGGTCCACGAGGAGCTACCCCTCCGGCATCCGCAACACCGACACCACACCGTTGGCGAGCTGATCCGGTTTCTCGAAGCGCCACCGGAGCCTGTGGTGCGCCGAGCTCGAAGGCGCGTCTAACCGGCCGGTACGCGCTCCCAAAGAGTCGGGCCAGCCGTACTGACGCCGCTCGAGCGGCGAGACAGACTCCTGGCATGAGCCCTTTCCGCAGAATCTGGCATTACCTGATCGACCGGCCGCTCGTCTAGAGAGGCGCTCTAGCGCGAGCGGTGCGAGGCCACGCTCGTTGCCGCACGGCTGGCAGCGTGAAGAGGCGCATACGGGATTCGAACCCGTGCCCGCTGAAATGACCATCCATGGACAAGGTCGGCCAGGCGCGGACAAAACCTCGCGCATCCCGATCAAGATCGTGCCGATCGAGCAGCACGAGCGCCTGAAAAAGCCGGACTGGATCCGCGTGAAGGCTGCCACGGCCTCCTCGCGCTTCTACGAGATCAAGGACATCCTGCGCGCCAACAACCTCGTCACCGTGTGCGAGGAAGCCAGCTGCCCGAACATCGGCGAATGCTTCGGCAAGGGCACCGCGACCTTCATGATCATGGGCGACAAGTGCACGCGCCGCTGCCCGTTCTGCGACGTCGGCCACGGCCGCCCGGACCCGCTCGACGTCAACGAGCCGGGTAACCTGGCCAAGACGATCGCCGACCTGCGCCTGTCGTACGTCGTGATCACGTCCGTCGACCGCGACGACCTGCGTGACGGCGGCGCCGGCCACTTCGTCGAGTGCATCCAGAAGACGCGCGCGCTGTCGCCGAACACCAAGATCGAAGTGCTCGTGCCGGACTTCCGCGGCCGCCTGGACAAGGCGCTGGCCATCTTCGCCGACGGCCTGCCGGACGTGATGAACCACAACATGGAAACCGTGCCGCGCCTGTACAAGGAAGCGCGTCCGGGCGCCGACTACCAGCACTCGCTGGTGCTGCTGCGCGACTTCAAGGCCAAATACCCGAACGCCGTGACGAAGTCCGGCCTGATGGTCGGCCTGGGTGAAACCGACGAGGAAATCCTGGAAGTCATGCGCGACATGCGCGCGCACGACATCGACATGCTGACCATCGGCCAGTACCTGGCCCCGTCGAACTCGCACCTGCCGGTGCGCCGCTACGTCCACCCCGACACGTTTAAAATGTTCGAAGAGAAGGCGTACGAGATGGGTTTCGTGCACGCGGCCGTCGGCGCGATGGTGCGCTCGTCGTATCACGCCGACCAGCAGGCGCACGAAGCAGGCGTCGCAGCGTAAGTAGATAACAGCAAAAAACCCCCGTCGTCCCTGCGCAGGCAGGGACCCAATTTCGCATGCGTATCGTGAACGCTCGCAGAACTTGGGTCCCCGCCTCCGCGGGGACGACGTTTTTGGCAGCGCCAACTACGTCGTTTTTTGCGTGGCTTGCCGAACGGTGCCTACGTGCCGCTCGCGTAATATTGACCCCATCGACCAGCCCGTGCACCCAAGAACATGAGCGAACACCACCAACGTTTCACCCCTCCCGACGACGATACCCAGGACGACGACGCGTTCCTCGAACGCGAGCTGGGGCTGATTGCGCGCGGCGTCGAGCTGGTCAAGATGGAAGGCCGCGTCTTCCTGCGCTTTGGCGGCGCCGTGCGCGTGGACGGCCTGCATGTCGAGTACCGCCTCGTGCCGTCGCGCGGCGTGCTGGCCAAGCCCAGCAAATGGCGCAAGATGGACCTGCTGGCCCGGCGCGAGCTCGTCGAGGAGCGGGCCACGCGCGACGCCGTCGACGACCTCAACCAGGACGTCGAGGAGTTCGTACGGGAAATTGCCGACCAGGCCGACGAATTCGGCTTCGACCCGATGCTGTTCCTGCACGTGCTGGAAGAGCTGGAGACGTCCGAGCCGGCCGAGTTCGTGTTCGACCGCATCCGCCAGCGCCTGCTGCACGCCGGCGAGCGCGAGCAGGAAGAGCGCCACGCCGCCCGCACCAAGGAAAGCATCAACCTGGCCGAGTATCCGGCCTCGTTCGAGGTCGCCAGCAAGATGGCGCGCCGCTTCATCGCGCTGCTGGGCCCGACCAATTCCGGCAAGACGCACCGCGCGATGGAACACCTGGCGCAAGCCGACAGCGGCGTCTATCTTGCGCCGCTGCGCTTGCTGGCGCTGGAAAACTACGAGCGCCTGCAGAACACGGTCGATGCGGACGGCGAGCCGATCAAGGTCAGCCTGATCACGGGCGAGGAACGCCGCCTGGCGGAAGGCGCCACGCACGTGGCCAGCACCGTCGAGATGCTGGACACCAGGACGCCCGTGCAGGTCGCCGTCATCGACGAGATCCAGATGCTGGCCGACCGCGACCGCGGCGCCGCGTGGACGGCCGCCGTGTGCGGCGCGCCGGCGGCGACCGTGTACCTCGTCGGGGCGCCGGAAGCGCGGCGCGCGATCGAGGCGCTGGCCGAGCGCCTGGAGTGTCCGCTCGAAGTACACGTTTTAAAGCGCAAGGCGCCGTTGTCGATGGAAGCCGGCGCCGTGCGCAAGCTGAGGAATCTGAAGCGGGGCGACGCCGTCATCGCGTTCTCGCGGCGCGAGGTGCTGATGTGGCGCGACATGATCACGGAAATGGGCCTGTCCGTCGCGACCGTCTACGGCAATCTGTCGCCGGAAGTGCGGCGCGCGCAGGCCGAGCGGTTCCGCGAAGGGCAGGCCGATATCGTCGTGGGCACGGACGCCCTCGCGATGGGCCTGAACATGCCGATCGAGCGCATCGTGATGACGACGGCCGTCAAATACAACGGTGTCGAGGAAGAGGAAATCTCGGCAGCGCTCGCCAAGCAGATCGCCGGCCGCGCGGGCCGCTACGGCGTCCACGAGGAAGGTTTTGTCGCCGGCTACGACGACGATACGCACGAGATCATGCGTTCGTTGATGAGGGAAAAGGTCCCGCCCGTGCCGGCCAGCGGTTTCGCGGTCGCCCCGTCGCTGGAGCAATTGCATCGCATCTCGTCGGTGACGGGCGAGACGTCGCTGGTAAAACTGTTAAAACGGTTCGTGCACAACATCGACGTGCCGGACGGGTTTTTCTACCCGCGCATCACGGAAGAGCAGAACGAGCGCGCGGAATGGCTCGATACACTGGACCTGAGCGTGGCGGAAAAGTTCACGATGTCGCTGGTGCCCATCTCGACCAAGGTGCCGACCCTGGAAAGCGCGTGGTCGCACTGGGCGCAATCGCTGGCGAAGCGAAAAATCTGCAAGCTCCAGCCCCATCCGCAGGAATTGTTATGGCAAAACCTGCAGGAAGTCGAGGACACGTGCCGTATGTACTCGGCCTATGCCTGGCTCGGCTACCGCATGCCGGAATTCTTCCCCAGCATCGAGGAAGCGCAGACCCTGGCGCGCGAAGCGTCCGAGCGCGTCGATGCGCTGCTGCAGCAGCAGAATGCGGCCGCGCGCAAGCGGGCGTCGAAGAAGGAGCGGGGGCGCTGGTAAGCGGGCGTCACGGCTTCTGCCGGGCCCGCCCGACGGCTTCCAGCCACTCGTCCCACAGGGCCGGATCGTTCACCTTGCCGTCTTCATCCAGCCGGTAGCCGGCCAGCAGGTCGGCGAGATCGCTGGATTCCGTCAAGTGGACTTCGCGTTCGAGAAAGGCCAGCATGGCGCGGTAGGCCTGCTCGACCGTCAATGGTTGGTTGCTCGCATCCATGATCGTCTCCTTATCGATGACGCCAGCTTACGCCGTTACGGCAGGCAGTGCGCGGCGATACCGGAACCGCCGGGGCCGGCGAAGGCGATGTCGGCGGGCGGATGGTGATTGCCCAGGGCCAGCGTCCGCCCGCCTTCGTAGCGCAGGCTTAACTGGCCGCCGGCATAGTCGGGCAGCGCGCGCGGGACGTAGACGGCGAAGCGGTAATCCAGATGCGCGTAATAGCCGTGCCGGAACACCTGGGTCGACGGACCGCGCTGGAGTTCGGCCGCGATCGCGTCGGCGATGGTGCCGGTGTCGAAGCGGCTGTTGATGTCGGCCGTGTCTTCCAGCCGCAGCGTGTACGGCCGCAGCGGCCCGTAACGCCGGTCGCCGTATTGCACGCGGAGGCGGTCGGCGTCGAAATAAAAACTCGGGATGTCGGCGCCCGTGACGTCCAGGTCGCACAGCAGGAACACGGCCCAGAACCCGTGCGAGTCCAGCGGCAGCACGGACTGGACGGGCGCGCGGTTCGGCAGCGCGACGGGGTTGGTGAAAGCTATCCGGTGGACGTTGGCAACATGCTGGTAATGCAGCACGACCGTGTTGCGCAGACCCGTGTCGACGCTGCTGCAGCCTGCCGCCGCCAGCAGGCCCGCACCGAGCGTGTACTTGATCAGCTTGCGCATCGCCTCCTCCTTTGCCGGCATCAAGCTTGGGCCGAACAGGACCTTAGCGTTTGCGGGAAGTCAGCGGTGTGCGGGGAACGTCGCGTTACGCGTGGGCGGGGGCCGCCCATCCTACGACTTCAGTAACGCCAACACATCGCAAGCGTCCACGTGGGCGGAGGCCGCCCACCCTACGATTTCAACGATTTTTGCAGCAGCGCGTGCAGCGATGCAAAATCCGGCTCGCCCAGGTAGCGCTTGAGGATCTTGCCGTCCTTGCCGATGACAAAGGTGGTCGGCGTCATGTTGACGTCGCCGAACTGCCTGGCCAGGTCGCCGCCGGAATCGAGTGCCACGGTAAAGGGCAGCTTGCGCGTCTCGGCATAGTTCAAGACATAGTCCGGCCGGTCGTAGCTCATCGCCACCGCGACGAATTCCAGGCCGTCCTGCTTGAACTTGTTGTACGTCTCGACCATCTGCGGCATTTCTTTCACGCAGGTGGCGCACGACGTCGCCCAGAAATTGACCATGACGACCTTGCCGCGCAGGTCCTGCGAGCTGATCTTCTGGCCGGCGATGGTGATGAACGTGACGTCGGGCGCCTGCTGCTGCCGGCTGAACGTGGCGTAGCCGATGCCGGCGATCGCCAGCACGGCCGCGCCGATGGCGGCCGGCTTGATCCATGTGCGTTGTGAAGTGGTCATGGTTTCATCCCCATCGGCCGGTGTGTTTTACGACGTGCCCCGCGGTTCCGCCTGCTGCTGTTGCGGCGGCGACATCGTGCGCAGGTCTTCTTCGCTGATGTACTCGAACATTTTTACGACGCGCATGACGCCCGACACGCCCTGGGCCACGTCGGCGGCGATATTGCCTTCGCGCTGGGTCACGAGACCCATCAGGTAGACGGTGCCGCTTTCGGTCACCACCTGGAACGAGGTCGCCGAGACGGTTTTCTTGTCCGCGAGGCTGAGCTTGACCTTGCTGGTGATGAGGGTGTCGCTGGCGCGCGACGTATAGCTGGACGGGCCGGCAATCTGCAACTCGTTGATGACGGAATCGACGTTGGTGATGCCGCGCACTTCGTTCTCGGCCGCGCGCTTCATTGCCTCATCCTTCACTTCACCGGTCAGCAGCACCTTGCGGTTGTAGCTGTTGATGTTGACGTGGCCGGCGTCGCCGACGATGTTGCCCATGCGGGTCGCGGCTTTCAGTTCGATGCCCTTGTCCTCGGTTTGCGCACCCAGCGTGCGGCGGTCGGCCGTCGCGACGGCGCCGCTGACGGCGGCGCCGGCCATGACCGCGACGCAGCCTTGCAGGGAAGACAGCAGGGCCACGCACAGCACGGCCTTCGACAGGGGACGCAGTACGGCGCCGGCGTTAATTTGCATCTTCTTCTCCGAACAGGGCGACGTCGAGGCCGTCGCAAATACTGTGAATCGCGACCAGGTGGACTTCCTGGATGCGGGCGGTGCGGGAATGCGGCACGTTGATGTGGACGTCGGCGTCGGTCAGCATGTGCGCCATCTTGCCGCCGTCCTTGCCGGTCATGGCGACGACGCGCATCTCGCGCTCCAGCGCCGCTTCGACGGCGGCCAGCACGTTGCCCGAGTTGCCCGACGTGGAAATCGCCAGCAGGATGTCGCCGGCCTGGCCGAACGCCTGCACCTGCTTGCTGAAGATTTCGTTGAAGCTGTAGTCGTTGCCGACGGCCGTGATGATCGACGTGTCGGTGGTCAGCGCGATCCCCGGCAGCGGGAAGCGCTCGCGCTCGAAGCGGCCGACCAGTTCGGCGGCGAAGTGCTGGGCATCGCCGGCCGAGCCGCCGTTGCCGCAGGCGAGGATCTTGTTGCCGTTGGAAAGCGCATTGAACATCAGCTCAATCGCTTGAGAAATCGGTTGTGCGAGGAGAGGCGCCGACTTCATCTTGAGTTCGGCGCTTTCCTGGAAGTGGGCGAGGATGCGTTGAGTATTCATGGTCAAAGATTATAGTGCAGTGGCAATGCCCGGCGATCAAGGCCAGCAAAATATGCTTACACTTCAATGGCGTTCCTTAACCATTCGATATCGTTCCCGTCGATGGCGACGACGTCGATGCGGCAGGGCGGCAGCCGATTGAAACGCTGCAGATAAAACTGGGCGGCGCGGATGATGCGGCGCATCTTCGCCGGCGTGATGCTGGCCGCCGCACTGACCGGCGCCCCGGCCGCGCGCTGGCGCACTTCGACGAACACGAGCGTGGCGCCGTCGCGCAGGATCAGGTCGATTTCTCCCAGCTTGCACTGGAAATTCGCTTCCACCAGGACGAGACCGTGGCGTTCGAGACTGGCCAGCGCCACGTCTTCCCACGCCCGTCCCTGCTCCTGCTTGCGCGACAGCCGGGTCGGCCACATGTCAGCGGCTCTTGTCCACAGGCTCGAACGCGCCGGCGCGGACGACGACGGCCGCCTCAACCCGCTGCAGCTGCAACTGGCCGCCGGGACCAGGCGCCACGTCGAGCCGGCCCGTGACGCCATCCATGCCGAACGGCGCGCCGTCGCGCAGCGCCAGTTCGCGCGCGACGCGGAAGGCGTCGATGCCGAGGGCGTACAGCCGGTCCATGTCGAGCGGCTGTTCCGTATTCAGCGGCCGCGGATAGACCATCACGACCGGATGGTCGGGCAGCACGATCCACGGCAGGTCGAGGAGGCGTACGCCGTCGAGGCCAGGTTCGTCCGGCGCCGCCGACCGTCCCGGATTCGCCGGTCCGCCGCCGTAGCAGGGGATCGACGCGCCGGTACGCGCACGCACCGGGCGCAGCGCGGCGCTGTCGAGCGCGGCGAACAGGAGGTCGGGCGGGTCGATGTCCAGCTTCTGTTTCAGTTCCTCGATGGCCGCCTTGCCGCCTTCGCCGGACGGCACGGCGTAGCGCTGGTTCGTGTGGCCCAGCTGGACCCAGCGCGCCTCGAACGCGCCAGCCGCGCGCTGCGACCAGGCCGCGCCGCCCGTGAGGATCAGCGCGCGCCCGTGTGGATGCTCGCGCGCCGCCCATTCCGCCACTTGCCGCGCCTCGTCCTCGATCGACAATCCAACCACGAGCATCCCGCGCGGCACCGTCGCCCGGCCTTCCGGCACGCTCAGCACGACGGTCGGCCGCGTGACGGCGTCGCTGTCGGCGAGCGCGGCGACGGCGGAACGTGCGAGCGGCCCGACGATGATGTCGCTGGCGACCGCCGCGCGCGCATAGGCGTCGAGCACGTCGCGCGGCGCGTCGCCCGTCGAGACGACCTCGGCCTTGAAGCCCATGCCGTCCCGTTCCATGCCGGCCATGAAGCCGGCGCGGACGGCCTCGGCGGCCGTCGCGAGCGTGGCGGAGCGCATCGGCAGCAGCAGGGCGATGCGGATCGGCGTGGCGGAGGGGGGCGGCGGCGGCGCCGGTTCGTTGGGTTGCGGCCTGGCGGGACGTGGCTGGATGGCGGGGTCCAGCATGGCGAGAAGGGGCACGTGCGCACTTGTGTTAGTGTCCACGGACGCGCACAATCGCTGCGGCCCGGCACATGGCGTGCCAGCCAGGGCATGGCCGCCCACGCTCATCGCAAGGAAAGTGACGATGAGCAGCCAGGCCAGCCGGGCGCACAGTGCCTCGAGAATCTTCATCCGTATCCCCAACATGACAGAAACCCAGTCCAGCCAGATCGCCCAACTGCCCGTCATGGGCGAGGCCGCCCAGCAGTCCTATCCTACCGCAACGCTTTACGTGGTGGCCACACCCATCGGCAACGTCACCGACATCACGCTGCGCGCGCTGCACGTGCTGCTGCTGGCCGACGTCGTCGCCTGCGAGGACACGCGCAAAACCGGGGCGCTGCTGACGCGCTTCGGCCTGAACAAGCAGATGATCTCCGCGCACCAGCACAACGAACGCGAGGTCGCCGAGAAAATCATCACGCGCCTGCGCGCGAGCGAGCGCGTGGCGCTCGTGTCGGACGCGGGCACGCCGGCCGTGTCCGACCCGGGCGCGCGCATCGTCGACGCCGTGCGCGACGCCGGCCTGAACGTCGTCCCCGTGCCCGGTTCGTCGGCCGCCATCGCGGCGCTGTCGGCCAGTGGGCTCGTGAACGACCGCTTCTATTTTGTCGGCTTCCTGCCCGCGAAGACGAAGCAGCGCGAATCGGAACTGGCCACGCTCAAGGCCGTGCCGGCGACGCTCGTGTTCTATGAGGCACCGCATCGCATCATGGACTGTGTGGAATCTCTTGTCGCCGCATTCGAACCGACGCGCCAGGTGGTCTTTGCGCGCGAGCTGACCAAGCTGTTCGAGGAAATCCACCGCTGCCCGCTTTCCGACGCGCTGGCCTGGGTGAAGGCGGATGCCAACCGCGAGCGCGGCGAATTCGTCGTGCTGGTCGAGGGGGCGCGGACGGAGGACGACGAAGGCGACGTCGAAGCGGAGCGCGTGCTGCGCATCCTGCTGGAAGAATGTTCCGTAAAACAGGCGGCCGCGCTGGCGGCGCAGATCACGGGCAAGAAAAAGAACGCCCTTTATGAGCGGGCGTTACAGATCAAGGGTTGAAACTCGTCGTTCCCGCGCAGGCGGGAACCCAATTTTGCTAGCGAACCGCGAACTACTTGGATTCCCGCCTGCGCGGGAATGACGTTGTTTAATGTTTCGGCGTTTTTGCTGTGGTGGTGCCGGCCGCTACCACTTGCACCCACTATCTTTCTTGTCCATCGCCAGGAAGATCGGCGCCAGCAAGCCTCCGGGCACGCCATCCTTGCAATCCGGCCGCTTGGCCTGCTTGATTGCCCGTTCGAACTTGCTTTCCGTTTGCAGCGCGGGCTTAGGCAGGCGTTCGAGCGCCGTGCCCACCTTGTCCGGATCGGGCTCGTTGGCCAGCTTCGTCGCCATGCCGCGCGCCATGCTGCGGGCGGCGTCGAGGTCGAAGTGCTGCGTCGTCGTCGCGGGTGCGGGCGGCGGCGCGGGTGTTTCCGGCGCCGGCTTCACGGCAAAGGTTTCCTCGGTCGACTGGCGTTTTTCCGGCGCCACGGCGATCACCGGGCGGGTTTTCCTCGCAGGTGGCTGCGCACGCGGCAGCGGCTTGGGCGGCGTCTCGGCCGGTTTCACTTCGACGGGCGGTGGTGGTGGTGGCGCGGCTTTCAGGCGGATCGTGAGCCGTTCCGGCGCCGCCGCGGGCAACGTGGTCGCGGGTTGGCGATAGAGCGCGAGCAACAGCACGTGCGCGAGCACCGACACGGCAATGCCGGCCGCGATGCGGTTGGCCTGCGTGCGGTCGGGGAGGGCGCCGTTGATGTTGTCGATTGCAAACGTCACGTCTTCACCTGTGCAAAAACCACGGACATGCGCGCTTTCCTTGACCGGAACGGTCTCCGGGCGTTATGATGGCTGTCTTCGGAGTGTAGCGCAGCCCGGTAGCGCATCTGGTTTGGGACCAGAGGGTCCAAGGTTCGAATCCTTGTACTCCGACCAGTATATCAAGAAGGCCGACGAGACATCGTCGGCCTTTTTCGTTTGTTACAACGTTCTCTTCGCCAACAAGGCATTCCCGGCCCGGCTCGCGCCCTTGCGGCCGAGATGCTGCGAAATGAACGCCCCCGCATCCACGACGAGATCGAGATCGATGCCCGTCTCGATCCCGAGCCCGTTCAGCATGTACACCACGTCCTCGGTCGCCACGTTGCCCGTCGCACCTTTCGCGTACGGACAGCCGCCCAGGCCCGACACGGACGAGTGGAAGATTGCGACGCCCAGTTCCAGGCTGGCGTAAATGTTGGCGAGCGCCTGGCCGTAGGTGTCGTGGAAGTGGCCGGAGATGCGGTCCAGCGCGAAGGCGCGCGCCGCCGTTTCCATCACGGCCTGCGTCTTGCGCGGGGTGGCGACGCCGATGGTGTCGGCGATGTCGATCTCGTCGCAGCCCAGGTCGCGCATGCGGCCCACGACGTCGGCCACGGCGTCCAGCGGCACGTCGCCCTGGTACGGGCAGCCGAACGCGCAGCTGATGCTGCCGCGCAGGCGCAGGCCGTTGGCCTTCGCGGCCTTCGCCACGGGTTCGAAGCGCGCGATGGATTCCGCGATCGAGCAGTTGATGTTCCGCTGCGAGAACGCTTCCGACGCGGAGCCGAAGATCACGACTTCACCGGCCTTCGCCGCCAGCGCCGCCTCGAAGCCCTGCATGTTCGGCGTCAGCGCGGAATACAGCGTGCCGGCGCGGCGGGCGATGCCGGCCATGACCTCGGCGCTCGTCGCCATCTGCGGCACCCACTTGGGCGAGACGAACGACGCCGCCTCGATATTGGCAAAACCGGCGCGCGACAGGCGGTCGACCAGTTCGATCTTGACCGCGGCGGACACCGCTTCCCGTTCGTTCTGCAGCCCGTCGCGCGGGCCGACTTCGACGATCTTGACGTGTTTCGGCAGTTGGTTGTGCATGGTGGTTCCTAGTAGCCGCGGGCGCGGTCGACGATGTCGTCGATGGCCTCGCCCCGTTCCAGCTTCTGGATCTTGGCGGCGATCTGGCGCACCGCTTCCTCGCGCAGGGTGAGCGCGGAGATGTGCGGCGTGATGGTGATGCGCGGCTCGTTCCAGAACGGATGCGGCGCCGGCAGCGGTTCGTTGCGGAATACGTCCAGCGTGGCGCCCGCGATGTGGCCGGCGCGGATCAGCGCCAGCAGGTCCGGCTCGGCCAGCAGCGCGCCGCGCGCCACGTTGATCACGTAGGCGCCTTCGGGCAGCTGCGACAGGTGCGCGCGGTCGAGCAGGTTCGTCGTCTCGGGCGTGAGCGGCAGCATGCAGACGAGGACCTGCGTACCGGACAGGAAGTCGCCCAGTTCGTTCATGCCGGCGAAGCATGGAACGCCCGGCACGTCCTTCGGTGACCGGCTCCAGCCGCGCACGGGAAAACCGAGCTGGCGCAGGGTGCGCAGCACGGGCAATCCGAGCTTGCCGAGGCCCAGCACGCCGACCGTGAAGTCGGCCTTGCGGCGGCGCGTTTCGAGCGGGTTCCAGATGCCCTGGCGCGCCTGCTGCTCGTAGTCGTCGAAGCGGCGGAAGTAGCGCAGAGTCGCATACGCCACGTATTCCGCCATCTGCTCGGCCATGCCCGCGTCGCCCAGCCGGACGATGGGCACCGACGGCAGTGCGTCGCCGAACTTCAGCAGCGCGTCGACGCCGGCGCCCATCAGGAAGATCGCCTTGACGTGGGCGAGCTGGTCGAGCAGCTGCGGCGTCGGCGCCCACACGACGGCGTAGTCGCAGGGTGGTTGCGACGCCAGCGACATGTTCTCGCGCCACGCGATGGTCTCCGCGTGCGGCAATGCATCGGCAAAATCACGGGCCCACGGTTCGATGACACCGTCGCCCCTGTACAGCAGTATCCGCATCTCTCGTCTCCTCTAGTGGGATCTAGAATAACCTACTGCGCGTTGCACTTTGGTCCGAGCCGCGCAGGCTGCGATGCTCGCTGTACGCCTGTACAGCTGCGCTTCTCGACCAAAATTGCTGCCGCTCGCTACGGTTCTTCGAGACCCTTTTATGTGCGTTGCTATTGCGGTTTTATGTCTGCCGTAGGGTGGGCACCCCGTGCCCACCAAACGTTACGCTGCCGCCTTGAAGGCCAGCAGCGGTGCTCCATCCGCGACCTGGTCGCCGACCTGGTACAACACTTCCTCGACCAGGCCGTCGCTCGGCGCGGCAATCGTGTGTTCCATCTTCATCGCTTCCATGATCACGAGCGGCTCGCCCTTTTTCACGAGCTGCCCGTTCGAAGCGATCACCGCCACCACCTTGCCCGGCATCGGCGCCGTCAGGCGGCCGTCGGCGGTTTCGTGCTCGCCGGCATGCGCGAGCGGGTCGTTCCACGCCAGCACGTGGTGCAGGCCGCCGGTGAAGACGTGCAGCGTTTCGCCGTCGCGCCGCACCGTGCCCTGGATGGCCTGGCCGTCCAGGCGGATCGCGGTGCGGCCGTCATGCTGCGAAACAAGCGCCACCGGATGCGCGGCGCCATCCGCTTCGAGCGTCCAGCCATGCGCATGATAGGCCATGTCGATTGCATAGACCTTGGCCTGGGTCGTGGCCGCATACTCGTCGCCGAACGCCAGGCGGCGGCGATACGTGCCGTTCATGCGCCAGCCGTGCGTGCTGGTCCACGGATCGGCAGGATTGCCGCCCGTCGACGTTTCCGCCGCGACGAGGGCCACGGCCGCCAGCGCCAGCGCCGGCAATGGCGCCGGACCTGCCGGCGGGAACAGGGTCGCGCTGTTTCGCTCGATCAGCCCCGTATCCAGGTCGGCATGCGCGAAGGCGTCGCCCTCGACGAGGCGTTTCAGGAACGCGATATTCGTCGCGAGGCCGACGATGTGGAATTCGGACAGCGCCTGCGCCATGCGGGCCAGCGCCTGTGCGCGGTCCGCGCCCCACACGATCAGCTTGGCGATCATCGGATCGTAGAACGGAGAAATCGCATCGCCCGCGCGCACGCCGGAATCGATGCGCACGCCGGCTGGGTCGGCGCCAACGCCGCCCAGTTCGAACGCGACATGGGCCGGCGTATCCATGCAGAGGAGTGTCCCGATCGAGGGCAGGAAACCCTTCTCGGGATTTTCCGCATACACGCGCGCCTCGATCGCGTGGCCGTGGATCGCGAGTTCATGCTGCTGCTTCGGCAGCGGCTGGCGGGCGGCCACGCGCAGCTGCCATTCGACGAGGTCCGTGCCCGTGATCATCTCGGTGACGGGGTGCTCGACCTGCAGCCGGGTGTTCATCTCCATGAAGTAGAACGAGCCGTCCTGGTTGGCGATGAATTCGACGGTGCCCGCGCCCACATAACCCACGGCGCGCGCGGCGGCGACGGCCGCTTCGCCCATCGCGGCGCGGCGCTCCGGCGGCATGCCCGGCGCCGGCGCTTCTTCCAGCACCTTCTGGTGGCGGCGCTGCACGGAGCAGTCGCGCTCGTGCAGGTAGACGCAGTTGCCGTGCGTGTCCGCGAACACCTGGATCTCGATGTGGCGCGGGCGCGTGAGGTATTTTTCGACGAGCACCTTGTCGTCGCCGAAGGACGACATGGCTTCGCGCTTGCACGACGCGAGCGCGGCCTGGAAATCCTCGGACCGCTCCACGACGCGCATGCCCTTGCCGCCGCCGCCCGCGCTGGCCTTCAGCAGCACCGGGTAGCCGATGCGGTTCGCTTCCGATTGCAGCAGTTCCGGATCCTGCGCATCGCCGTGGTAGCCCGGCACGAGCGGCACGCCCGCGCCTTCCATCAGCTGCTTGGCGGCGGACTTCGATCCCATCGCGCGCATCGACGATCCCGGCGGGCCGATGAACACGAGGCCCGCGGCCGCGCAGGCTTCCGCGAATTCCGCGTTCTCGGACAGGAAGCCGTAGCCCGGGTGGATGGCCTGCGCGCCGGTGGCCTTCGCCGCGGCGATGATCTTGTCGCCGCGCAGGTAGCTGTCCTTGGCGGCGGCGGGACCGAGCAGGATCGCGTCATCGCACACCGCCACGTGTTTCGCGCCGGCGTCGGCTTCGGAATAGACGGCAACGGTCTTGACGCCCAGGCGGCGCGCGGTGGCGGCGACCCGGCAGGCGATTTCGCCGCGGTTGGCGATGAGGATCTTCGTGAACATGGTGTCTCGTCTGTTTTAAGTTTTGTAAACGTTAGCTTCAAACGTCGTCCCCGCGGAGGCGGGGACCCATACTGAATCACGGATCACGCGATACATGGATTCCCGCTTTCGCGGGAATGACGGTTTCTTTTTTGCTGAACAGGTCGAACTTGGTTTTCGGCTTCAGCAGCCGCAGCTTTCCTTCTGCACCGACTCCAGCATCGCCGAGCGCGTTTTCAGGCCCAGCTTTTCCAGCAGCTTGCGGTCGTCGTCCGCTTCCGGATTGTCGGTGGTGAGCAGCTTGTCGCCGTAGAAGATCGAGTTGGCGCCGGCCATGAAGCACATCGCCTGCACGGCTTCGCCCAGCTCGCGCCGGCCGGCCGACAAACGCACGCGCGCCTTCGGCATCGTGATGCGGGCGACGGCGATCGTGCGCACGAATTCGATCGGGTCCAGCGGCGGCAGGCCGTGCATCGGCGTGCCTTCCACCTGCACCAGGTGGTTGATGGGCACCGATTCCGGATACGGGTTCATGTTGGCCAGTTGCGCGATCAGGCCCGCGCGCTGGGCACGCGTCTCGCCCATGCCCACGATGCCGCCGCAGCAGATCTTCAAACCGGCCGTGCGCACGCGGCCCAGCGTGTCGAGGCGGTCGCGGTAGTCGCGCGTGGAGATCACGTCGCCATAGAAATCCGGCGAGGTGTCGATGTTGTGGTTGTAGTAGTCCAGGCCCGCCTGCTTCAGTTGTTCCGCCTGGCCTTCTTCCAGCATGCCGAGGGTCGCGCAGGTTTCCATGCCCAGCGCTTTCACGCCGCGCACCATGGCTTCCACTTTTTCCATGTCGCGCTCTTTCGGGCTGCGCCACGCGGCGCCCATGCAGAAGCGGGTCGCGCCCTTGGCCTTCGCTTCGCGCGCGGCGTCCAGCACGGTGTCGAGGTCGAGAATCTTCTTCGCCTCGACGCCCGTGTCGTAGCGCGCGGCCTGCGGGCAGTAGCCGCAGTCTTCCTCGCAGCCGCCCGTCTTGATCGACAGGAGGGTCGCGAGTTCGACGTCGCCGTCGGGGAACTCGGCGCGGTGCGCCTGCTGCGCGCGGAACATCAGGTCCGGCAGCGGCAGTTCGAACAGCGTGAGCACGTCGGCCAGCGGCCACGTGGCGTCTTTCGGCAGGGAGGCCGGCGTGCTAGGGGGGTGGAGGGTGACGACTTGGGTCATTTCGGAGTCCTTGTTTTGGTTAGGCACGCTTGGCCGGCCATCCCGGCAGGTTCGCGAGCTCGATATGGTTGGCCGCCGCGGCGGCCGTCGGTTCGTTCAGGCGCGGCACGCGGCCGAGCAGTGGTGCGGGCAGGCGGCGTGCGAGCTCCGCGACGTTTTCGTCGGCGAAGCGCATGTCCGGGTCGACCTGGTTGGCGACCCAGCCCGCGAGCACGAGGCCGCGCGCGATGATCGCCTCGGCCGTCAGTAAAGCATGGTTGATGCAGCCCAGGCGCATGCCGACGACGAGGACGACGGGCAACCCGAATTGTACGGCCAGATCGGCGCTGTCGAAGTCTTCCGAGAACGGCACGCAGAAACCGCCCACGCCTTCGACGACGGTGGCGTCGGACGCGCCGAGGATCTCGGCATACGCGGTCAGGATGGGCACGGGTTCGATGGTCACGCCTTCCAGCGCGGCCGCGATGTGCGGCGCGCACGGTTCACGCAGCATGTACGGCGTCGTGATCGACTGCGGCAGCTGCACGTTGCCGGCCGCGCGCAGCATGGCGGCGTCGTCGTTGTGCAGCTCGCCGTCGCGTTCCTCGGCGCCCGCCGCGATGGGCTTCATGCCGCACGCGCGCACGCCGTGTTGCACGAGTTTATGCAGGATCGCGCTGGAGACCAGCGTCTTGCCGATCTCCGTGTCCGTGCCCGTCACGAAGCAGGCGAAGCGTGTCGGCACGCCTTCGGCCGCCAGCGCCGCGGGGACGGCAAGCGGCATTGCGGCAGCCGCCATTGCCACTTCGGCGGTGCCGATGGATTGTTCGGGCTCGTTGAGGCTCATGCCCAGGTCCTTTCCAGCTGGTTGAGCGCAGTGGTCAGCTGCGCGACGTCTTGTTCGGTATGCGCGGCGGACAGCGTGACGCGCAGGCGCGCCGTGCCCACCGCCACGGTCGGCGGACGGATCGCCGGCACCCACAGCCCCTGCCCGTACAGGCGCGAGGCGACGGCCATCGCCTCGTCGTTGGCGCCGATGATGATGGGCTGGATCGCCGTCGTCGACACGGGGCGCCGCCAGCGTTCCAGGCGCAGGCCGCCGTCCAGTTGCGCGATGCGCGCGCGCAGGTCGGCGCGGCATTTTTCACCTTCATCGCCCTCGATGATATCGACACTGGCGAGCAGCGCATGCGCGAGCGCGGGCGCTGCGGCCGTCGTGTAGATGTACGGGCGCGCGCGCTGGATCATCAGCTCGATCACGTCCTCGTGCGCGGCGATGAACGCGCCGCCCACGCCGGCCGCCTTGCCCAGCGTGCCGATGTAGACGAGATTCGGCGAACGCAGGTCGAAATGTTCCAGCGCGCCGCGTCCGTTATCTCCCAGGACGCCGAAGCCATGCGCATCGTCGACGACGAGCCACGCGCCGTGGCGTTCGCACAGGGCCAGCAGTTGCGGCAGCGGGGCGAGGTCGCCGTCCATGCTGAACACGCTGTCCGTGACGACGATTTTAACGGGTGCGGCGCTCGCGGCGAGTTGTTCCGCCAGCGCGGCCACGTCGCCGTGCGGGTACACGGTCACGCCCGCGCGCGCCAGACGGGCGCCGTCGATCAGGGAGGCGTGGTTCAGCGCTTCCGAGAAGATCATCGCATCGGGTGCGCTGCCGAGGCCCGTCAGCACGGCGAGGTTCGCCATGTAGCCGGTGCAGAAGTACAGCGCGCGTGCGGATTCCAGATGCGGCGCTTCGAACGCGGCGAGTCTCTCTTCCAGCAGCGCGTGCGCGCGGCTGTGGCCCGACACGAGGTGCGACGCGCCGCTGCCGGCGCCATACAGGCTCGCGCCCTCGCGCAGCGCTTCCACGACGCGCGGATGCGCCGCAAGGCCCAGGTAATCGTTGCTGCAGAACGCGAGCAGCTCGCGGCCGTCGACGACCTGGCGCGGCGCACAGGGCGTCTCCGCCGTGCGGCGGTGGCGGGTCAGGCTGCGGCTTGCCAGCTCGTCCAGCTGGACGCGGACGTTGTCGATCAGGTTTGTCATCATTCCGCGATCACTTCTTCGAATACCTTGCGCGTGCGCGCGGCGAGGCCCACGAGTTCTTCCTCGTCCAGCACGTACGGCGGCATCAAATACACCGTGCGGCCGATGGGGCGCAACAGCAGCTCGTTTTCCACGGCGCTCGTGAAGAAGCGGCGCGCGAACGTCGAGGCGCGCTGCGTATCCGGCTCCACCGCGTCGAACGCGAGGATCATGCCGCGCTGGCGGAAGTTCGTCACGCGCTTGTGGTCCAGCAGCGGCGCCAGTTCCAGCATGAGGCGCGTGGCGGTCTCGCGGTTCCTGGTCAACACGTCGTCTTCCTGGAAGATCTGCAGGGTCGCCAGCGCCGCGCGGCAGGCCAGCGCATTGCCGGTGTACGAGTGCGAGTGCAGGAAGCCGCGCGTGATGTCCTCGCTGTAGAACGCCTCGTAGACCTTGTCGGTGGTGAGGACGAGCGACAGCGGCAGATAACCCCCGCTGATGCCTTTCGACAGGCACATGAAGTCCGGCCAGATCGCCGCCTGCTCGCACGCGAAGAACGTGCCGGTGCGGCCGCAGCCCACCGCGATCTCGTCGGCGATCAGGTGCACGTGGTACTTGTCGCACAGCTCGCGCAGGCGCTGCAGGTACAGCGGGTCGTGCATCGCCATGCCGGTCGCGCACTGCACGAGCGGTTCGACGATGATGGCGGCGATGCGGTCGGCGCGTTCCGCGAACAGCGCTTCCACGTCGTTCGCGGCGCGCAGCGCGACGTCCTGCGCGGACTCGCCGTCGACGGCGTTGCGCGCGTCCGGCGACGTCACCGTCCGCGCGGCGCGCAGCAGCGGGCCGTACGCGTCCTTGAACAGCGCGACGTCCGTCACGCCCAACGCGCCGACGGTCTCGCCATGATAGGAACCCTGCAGGCAGACGAATTCCTGCTTGTCCGCATAGCCCGCGTTGCGCCAGTAATGAAAGCTCATCTTCAGCGCGATCTCGACGGCCGATGCGCCGTCGGATGCATAGAACGCGTGGCCGAGCTGCTGGCCGGTCAATGCGGCCAGTTGCTCCGAAAGCTCGATGACCGGTTCGTGCGTAAAGCCCGCGAGCATCGCGTGTTCGAGCTTGTCCAGCTGGTCCTTCAGGGCCGCGTTGATGCGCGGGTTGGCGTGGCCGAACAGGTTCACCCACCACGAACTGATGCCGTCCAGGTAGCGCCGGCCTTCATGGTCGTACAGCCACGGCCCCTTGGCGTGGCTGACGGCGATCAGCGGCACCTCTTCGTGGTGCTGCATTTGCGTGCATGGATGCCAGACGCTGCGCAGGCTGCGCGCGATCCAGTCGGAGGAAGTGGTGGTGGGTTTCAATCTACGTCCTGTCGGTCAAGCTAGTCCAGCCATGAAGGCCGGCGTTTTTCAAGAAATGAGGCGACGCCCTCACGGCCTTCGAGCGAGGCGCGGATGCCCGCGATGCGGCCCGCCGTGTCTTCCAGCAGCGCTTCCGTGACGGGCGCACCCGCGATCTCGCGCACGAGCGTCTTCGCTTCGCGCACCGCGTTCGGGCTGTTGTTCGCGAGCGCCTGCACGATGCCGGCGACCTTCATGTCGAGGTCCGCGGCCGGCACGATCTCGTGCACGAAGCCGATGCGGTGGGCTTCCTTCGCGTCGAAGCGTTCGGCCGTGAGGAACCAGCGGCGCGCGGCTTGCTCTCCCATCGCCTTGATCACGTACGGCGAGATCGTGGCCGGGATCAGCCCGAGTTTTACCTCGGACAGGCAAAAGTTCGCGGTGTCGACAGCGACCGCCACGTCGCACGCGGCCACGAGACCCATGCCGCCCGCGTAGCAGTCGCCCTGCACCTTCGCCACGACGGGCTTCGGGCACGTATAAATCGTGCGCAGCATGTCGGCGAGGCGCATGGCGTCGGCGCGGTTTTCGCTGTCCGAATAACCGGCCATCTTCTTCATCCAGTTCAGGTCCGCGCCGGCGCAGAACGCGGGACCGTTCGCGGCCAGCACGATGGCGCGTACGAGTTCATTGCGTCCCAGCTCGTCGAAGGCGAGGGCCAGTTCGGCGATGCTTTGTTCGTTGAACGCGTTGCGCAGGTCGGGGCGGTTCAGCGTGACCTGGCCGATGCGGTCCGTGATGGTGACAGTCAGCGTTTGATAGTCCATGTCTGTCTCCTTACATGCGGAACACGCCGAACTTCGTGTCCGGGATCGGCGCGTTCAGCGCGGCCGAGAGACCCAGGCCCAGCACCATGCGCGTATCGGCCGGATCGATCACGCCGTCGTCCCACAGGCGCGCGGTGGCGTAATACGGGTGGCCCTGGTGTTCGTATTGCTCCTTGATCGGCTGCTTGAACGCGGCTTCTTCATCCGCAGTCCACTGGCCGCCGCGCGCCTCGATGCCGTCGCGCTTGACGGTCGCCAGCACCGACGCCGCCTGGTCGCCGCCCATCACGGAGATGCGCGCATTGGGCCACATCCACAGGAAGCGCGGAGAAAAGGCGCGGCCGCACATGCCGTAGTTGCCGGCGCCGAAGCTGCCGCCGATGATCACGGTGAACTTGGGCACCGACGCCGTCGCGACCGCGGTGACCATCTTGGCGCCGTTGCGGGCGATGCCTTCGTTTTCGTACTTGCGGCCGACCATGAAGCCGGTGATGTTCTGCAGGAAGACGAGCGGGATCTTGCGTTGGCAGCACAGCTCGATGAAGTGCGTGCCCTTCAGCGCCGACTCCGAGAACAGGATGCCGTTGTTGGCGATGATCCCGACCTTCATGCCGAAGATGTGGGCGAAGCCGCAGACGAGCGTCGTGCCGTAGCGCGCCTTGAATTCGTCGAACTCGCTGCCGTCGACGATGCGTGCGATGACCTCGCGCACGTCGAACGGTTTGCGGGTGTCGACGGGGATGATGCCGTACAGTTCTTCCGGCGCGTACTTCGGCTCGTGCGATTCGCGCAGCGCGCCCTGCTGGGGTTTCACGCGGTTCAGGTTCGACACGATCGTGCGCGCCAGCGCCAGCGCGTGCGTGTCGTCCTGCGCCAGGTGGTCCGCGACGCCGGACAGGCGCGTGTGCACGTCGCCGCCGCCCAGGTCCTCGGCCGTGACGATTTCACCCGTCGCCGCTTTCACCAGCGGCGGACCGCCCAGGAAGATCGTGCCCTGTTCCTTGACGATGATGGACTCGTCGCTCATCGCCGGCACGTACGCGCCGCCCGCCGTGCAGGAACCCATCACGACGGCGATCTGCGGAATGCCCTTCGACGACAGGTTCGCCTGGTTGTAGAAGATGCGGCCGAAGTGGTCGCGGTCGGGGAACACGTCGTCCTGGTTCGGCAGGTTGGCGCCGCCCGAGTCGACGAGGTAGATGCACGGGAGGTTGTTCTGCTCGGCGATCTCCTGCGCGCGCAAGTGCTTCTTGACCGTCATCGGGTAGTACGTGCCGCCCTTGACGGTGGCGTCGTTACACACGATCACGCATTCCTGGCCCGCCACGCGGCCGATGCCGGTGATGATGCCGGCGGCGGGCGCCGCATCGTCGTACATGGCGTAGGCCGCCATCTGCGAGAATTCGAGGAATGGGGTGCCCGGATCGAGCAGCATCTGCACGCGCTCGCGCGGCAGCAGCTTGCCGCGCGCGACATGCTTGGCACAGGCGGCCTCGCCGCCCCCCTTGGCGACGGCCGCCACTTTGGCGCGCAAGTCGTCGACGAGGGTTCGCATGGCGGCGGCGTTGGCTTTGAAATCGTCGCTGCGCGGGTTGAGTTTCGTGTCGATCTGGGGCATCGGATCCTGTCTCCTGCTGTTCGCGGCTTGTGGCGCGGTTTTATTCAGGGAAACTGCCGTCCACATAGAACCATCGCATCTTGCCACCCACGGCAGGGTCCGGCTCGCGCACGAACCGGCTGACTTCATGCAACCGGTGAGCGCGACCGTGGACCTTGAAGCGGGCGACGAATTCAACGGTGTCTTCGTTGGGTTGTTCCGGCAGGTCTGCTTTACGTTGACGTAAACGTAAAGCAGATTTTATCTCAAGTCCGAGCCATTGAACCTGTTCCTTTTGGTCGATGATGGGTTCCGCAGGCCGCGTGCTGGGGTGCCACGTGGCGCGCAGATAGGCCTCGTCCTTCATCACGAAGGCTGTATAGCGGGAACGCATCAGCACCCCGGCCGTCGGCGGCAGTTCCGCGCCGGCGATGAAGGGGCCGCAGCAGCGCATGATCGACGGGCCGCCGCAAGGACAGGGGAGAGGCTTCGCAGGAGTAGGCATGGCGGCAATTATCCGCCATTTCCGGGGGCAGGGTGAGCGGGGCTTTTATGCGGGATAACGGCAGATGAGCTGCATTTGATGCATCTGTGCAGATCTTTTGCCGAAAATAAATGAACTGCTCATTAAACGGGCGGAGAAATTTTTTGTTTTTGGGTGACCTTGATGGCTGTTCAGCAACTTTTCCCTGCGATCGGGTCAAAAAGTGATGCAAGAATGGCACAACGTGGTCTAACGTTTCTATATTGACAACGTTTTGATACCTGAAGGAGGCTGCCATCTGTCCGCATGGTCGTTGCCACCGTGCGCAGCGATGAACATGGCGACGGCCGATCGGCAATAGGATTCGATTTCGTTGTCGTCCTTTGCTCTCGCCTCGTCGAAGCGCACGATATTCAGGAGATCAGATCCTTTGAATAGCGCGGCAAACAGGCGGGCGGACCGAAGAGGATCGGGCACGTTCAGAACCCCCTTCGCGTGCAGCTGACGTAACAGGGCTTCGATCTGGGCGATGACATGGGCGGGGCCAGCTTCGTATTGAAGCTTGCTTAACGACTTTTGATTCGTCTTGTCGGCCATGATCATCGCTTCGACACCACGGAC